>DATCWR010000468.1:0-11392 GCA_036566245.1 Mycobacteriales bacterium
GACCGGGCCGGATGTCCCGGCCCGGTCGGCGAAGCCTGGTCATGGGTGGTCATCGGCTCCCGGTCGCCTCGATCGCGCGGCTCACCGCCCGGGCGGTGAGCACCCTGGCCAGGTGCCGCCGGTAGTCCGGCTGGGCGGACAGGTCGGCGGCCGGGTTGGTGCCCTCCGCCGCCTGCTGGCAGGCCGCCTGGATACCGGCCGTGTCGGTGACCGACACCCCGACCAACGCCTGTTCGGCCGCGGTCGCCCGCACCGGGGTGGGCCCCATGTTGGTCAGGCCGATACGCGCCTCGGCGATGACACCGTCGGCGGCGCGCACCATCGCGGCCACCCCCACGATCGCCCATGCCTGGGCGACCCGGTGGAACTTCTCGTAGTGCGATCCCCACTCCGGACCGAACCGGGGAACCCGCACCTCCACCAGCAGTTCGTCGGCGCCCAACGCGGTCTCCAGGTAGTCCCGGAAGAACTCCGCGGCCGGTATCGAACGACGACCACCCGGGCCGGCCACGACCAGCTCGGCATCGGTGGCCAACGCGGCAGCGGGCAGGTCACCGGCCGGATCGGCGTGGGCCAGCGAACCACCGAAGGTGCCCCGGTGCCGCACCGCCGGGTCGGCAACGGTTCCGGTGGTCTGGGTCAGCAGCGGGCAGTGCTGCCTGACCAGCGGGTTGTTCAACACCTCGTGGTGGGTGGTCATCGCCCCGATGGCCAGCGTCTGGCCGTCCTCGCGCACCCCACGAAGGTCATCGACCCGGCCCACGTCCACCAGCACGGAGGGGTAGGCCAGCCGCAGCCGCAGCAACGGCATCAGGCTCTGCCCGCCGGCGAGCACCTTGGCATCCTCGCCGCGTTCGACCAGGGTCGCCACCGCCTCGTCCACGGTGGACACACGGACGTAGTCGAAGGTGGGAGGAATCATCAGGCACCTGCCTTGTCGCTGCTCTGACCGGTGGCCGTGTTGATCGCCCGCCACACCCGCTCGGGCGAACACGGCATCCGTACGTCGTTCACACCCAGGTGGCGCAGGGCGTCCACGACCGCGTTGACCACAGCCGGGGTGGAGGCGATCGTGCCCGCCTCGCCGACACCCTTGACCCCGAGTGGGTTGGACGTTGCCGGCGTCTCGGTACGGTCGGTGACGAACTCGGGGAAGTCGGGGGCGGCCGGCAGCATGTAGTCGGCCATGGTGCCACTCTGCAGGTTGCCCTCGCTGTCGTACACCGCCTCCTCGTACAGGGCCTGGGCGATGCCCTGTGCCAGGCCGCCGTGCACCTGGCCCTCGACGATGAGCGGGTTGACCACCTTTCCCACGTCGTCCACCGCCACGTACCGCAGGATGGTGGTGGCGCCGGTCTCGGTGTCCACCTCGACCGCACACAGGTGGGTGCCGTGGGGGAAGGAGAAGTTCTCCGGGTCGAGTACCACGTCGGAGTTCAGCGTGGGTTCCATGCCCTCGGGGAAGTCGTGCGCGGCGAAGGTGGCCAGCGCCACCTCCTGGATGGTGCGGCGCGCGTCCGGCGAACCCTTGACCGAGAACACCCCGTCGGCGAAGTCGACGTCGCCCTCGGCTGCCTCCAACAGGTGTGCGGCGACCCGGCGGGCCTTGTCGATCACCTTGCCGGCGGCCAGGTGCACCGCGACGCCACCCACCACCAGGGACCGTGACCCGTAGGTGTCCATGCCCATCGGGGAGGTCTTGGTGTCGCCGTGGATGACCTGCACGTCCTCGAACGGGACGCCCAGCGCGTCGGCCGCGATCTGGCTCCACGACGTGACGTGACCCTGACCGTGCGGACTGGACCCGGTGACCACCTCGACCTTGCCCGAGGGAAGCATCCGGATGCTGGCCGCCTCCCAGCCGCCGGCACCGTAGGCCAGGCTGCCCAGCACCCGGGACGGGGCCAGGCCGCACATCTCGGTGAAGGTGGAGATGCCGATGCCCAACTGGACCCGGTCGCCACTCTCCCGCCGACGTGCCTGCTCGGCCCGCAGGCCCTGGTAGTCGAACAGTTCCATCGCCCGGTCGGTGGCGGCCTCGTAGTTACCGCTGTCGTAGGTCAACCCGGCGATCGTGGTGTACGGGAACTCCTCGTGGGCGATCCAGTTCTTCCGCCGGATCTCCATCGGGTCCATACCCAACTCGTGGGCCAGCTCGGTGATGATCCGTTCGATGCCGAAGGTCGCCTCCGGACGGCCGGCACCCCGGTACGCGTCGGTCGGCACCTTGTTGGTGAAGACCCCGGCGCAGCGGAACCGGTAGCCCTCCATCTTGTAGATCGAGTTGAACATGAACGCGCCCAGCAGCGGCACACCGGGGGTGACCAGTTGCAGGTAGGCGCCCATGTCGGCCTTCAGGTCCACCGACAGACCCAGGATGCGACCATCGCGGGTGGCCGCGATCTCCAGGTCCTGGATCTGGTCACGGCCGTGCACGGTGGTCTGGTAACCCTCGCTGCGCGACGCGGTCCACTTGACCGGTCGGCCCAGTTTCCGGGCCACCACCAGGGCGATGACCTCCTCGGCGTACACGTCCAGCTTGCTGCCGAAGCCGCCGCCGACGTCGGGGGCGACCACCCGCAGCTTCTGCTCCGGGATGCCGGTGGTCAGGGCGAGCATCAACCGCAGGATGTGCGGGATCTGGGTGGCCGAGTAGACGGTGAACTCTCCAGCGGCGGCGATCGGTTCCACCACGACCGAACGGGGTTCCATCGCGTTGGCGATCAACCGCTGCTGGATGAACCGCCGGGCCACCACCACGTCGGCCCGGGCCTTTGCCGCCTCGTAGTCGCCGCCCTCGAACGGCCACACGAACGAGGTGTTGGTGCCCTTGTCGGAGTGCACCAGTGCCTCGTCCCTGACCGCCTCGAGCATGTCGGTGACCGCGGGCAGGGCGTCGTAGTCGACCTCGATCGACTCCAGCGCGTCGGCGGCGGTGTAGCGGTCCCTGGCCACCACCACCGCGACCGCCTCGCCGACGTGACGCACCTCGTCCACGGCCAACGGGTGGTGGTCGGGGTGGACCATGTCGGGGGTGACCGGCCAGGCACAGGGCAGGACGCCCAGTTCCGCGGCCAGGTCCGCGCCGGTGTAGACGGCGACCACCCCGGGCAGCTCCCGGGCGGCGCTGGCGTCGATCCGGGTGATCCTGGCGTGCGCGATGGGACTGCGCAGGATGCTCAGGTGCAGCAGGCCGGGCAGTGTGATGTTGTCGGTCCAGCGGGTCTGGCCGGTGACCAGACGGGCGTCCTCCTTGCGGGGCAGCGGCTGGCCGATGAGTCCGGCGGTGCCCTCGGCGGTCCCGGTCATGCCGATTCCTCCCTGGCGCGCAGTTCCTCGGCGGCGGAGGAGACCGCACGCACGATGTTCTGGTAGCCGGTGCAGCGGCAGAGGTTCCCCTCCAACCCCTCCCGGATCTCCTGGTCGGTCGGTGACGGGTTGTTCTTCAGCAGGTCAACCGAGGCCATGATCATCCCTGGCGTGCAGTAGCCGCACTGCAGGGCGTGGTGCTGGTTGAACGCGCGCTGCACGGGGTGCTGTTCACCGTCGCGGGCCAGCCCCTCGATGGTGGTGATCTGCGCACCGTCTGCCTGCACCGCCAGGACGCTGCAACTCTTCACGCTGACACCGTCCATCGAGACGGTACAGGCACCGCAGTTGGAGGTGTCGCATCCGATGGGTGTACCGACCTTGCCGAGTCGTTCACGCAGATAGTGGACCAGCAGAAGGCGGGGTTCGACGTCGTCGACGTAGCGGAGCCCGTCGACGGTGACGTCGATGCGTGCCATAAGACCCTCCCCGGGTTTAGGAGCGATCGTCGGGCCGCGCCGGAAACGGCGTGACGGCGCCCACACTATGGCCGGTACGGGAGGGGTGAAGGTAAATGACCAAACCCATCACCGAGCAATCACCGCGATCTACGGCAAACCATGGCGAACCAACATCGGCCTCACCGTGTCGACCGACCACCCGATTCAGCCGAGTTCGGTGCCCACAAGTCGGCCGATCCCGAACGTGACCAGTGCGGCGAACACTCCCAACAGCAACTGTCGGCCGCCGGCGTAGTACCAGCGTCGGTGGGTGAACCGGGAGGTGGCCGCTCCGCTGACGAACAGGCCGACCACCGCCAGTGCCGCCGACAGCGGCAGTGAGTGCAGGCCGAACAGGTAGGGAATCAACGGCACCAACGCGCCGAGGGCGAACGAGACCAGCGACGACAGTGCCGCGGTCCACGGCGAGGGCAGGTCGTCGGGGTCGACGCCCAGTTCCTCCCGAGCATGCACCCGCCAGGCCTGTTCGGGGTCGCGGGAGAGTTGTTCGGCGACCCGGCGGGCCAGGTCGGGCTCGACCCCCCGCCGTTCGTAGACCATCGCCAGTTCGCGCATCTCGGCCTCGGGCGACCGGTGGATCTCGGCCTTCTCCACCGCGATCTCGGCGTGGGTGAGTTCGGCCTGGGAGGCCACCGAGGTGTACTCCCCGGTGGCCATCGAGATCGCCCCGGCCACCAGACCAGCGAAGCCGGTCAGGGACACCGTGCCCGCGCTCACCCCGCCGCCGGCCACCCCGGCGATCAGCGCGAAGTTGGACACCAGGCCGTCCATGGCGCCGAACACGGCCGGACGCAGCCATCCCCCGGTCACATCCCGGTGCCGGTGGTGGATCTCCGCCTGCTCAACCGGCTCAACCTGCTCGGCCTGCTCCGCCGGATCAGCGGGACCGACCGGATCCACCGGCTCGGCCCGGTCGGCCGGGTCGGTGCGGTCCACGCCGCCATCGGACCGGCTCGACTCCTCCAGCTCAGCCGACCTCGCCGCCGGTGGGCGAGCGGTCCCGGCCCACCGCGTCGGCCGGTTCCGGGGGCTGGCGGTCGGCTTCTGGCTGCCCGTCTGGTCGGTCTCCTGCTGTCTCGGGTCGTCGATCATGTCCCCCCGACCCGTCGGCGTGCCCCGCATCCCCCGTACCGTCCTTCGTCCCGCCGTTGCTGGTGCCACCCTCGGCGTGCTCGCCGATGCCGTTCCCGTGCGTCACCAGCACGTCGCCGGCCTCGCCGGCCTCCAGCGACCGACCGTCGACGGTCACCGGCTCGACGTTCTGCTCGCGCGGCCCGCGCCGGGTCACGAACAACACCAACGCCCCGAGGAAGACGACCATCGAGGTCCACACGTTCAGTCGCAGTCCGAGGATGTGGTTGGCCTGGTCGACGCGGAGAAACTCCACCCACAACCGCCCCACGGTGTACGCCATGGCGTACAGGGCGAAGGCCCGCCCGCGGCCCAGCCGGAACCGTCGGTCCGCCCAGATGACCACCCCGGCCACGCCGACATCCCAGACCAGTTCGTAGAGGAAGGTCGGCTGGAAGTGACCGAGTACGACCGGGTCGCCGTCCACCCGTCGGGCGTGGTGGGTGGCCGGGTCGATGTCGTAGATCGTCAGACCCCATGGCCTGGTGGTGGCCCGGCCGTACAGTTCGTTGTTGAACCAGTTGCCGATCCGCCCGATGCCCTGGGCGAGCGCCACGGCCGGGGCGGCCGCGTCGGCGAAGGCTCCGAAGGAGATGCCCCGCCGCCGGGCGGCGATCCAGGCCCCGAGCGCACCCATCCCGATCGCGCCCCAGATGCCCAGGCCACCCTGCCAGATCTTGAACGCGTCCACGGGGTGACGTCCGGCGCCGAAGTACAACTCCGGGTCGGTCAGCACATGGTAGAGCCGCCCGCCCACCAGGCCGAAGATCACCGCCCACACCGCGATGTCGGCGACGGTCCCGGAACGGCCGCCCCGGGCGACCCACCGGCGGTCGGCCAACCACACGGCGACGCCGATCCCGACGATGATCGCGATGGCATAGGCACGCAGCGGGACTGGCCCGAGGTACCAGACGTTACTGGTCGGACTGGGAATGTAGGCGAGCTCCACGGTGTCCACGGTACGGCCTTCGACGTGATTGTGTGCAGACCCGCGCCGTGTCCGTACCGGGTTCTGTCCACGGTCAGCCACCAAACGGACACAACAAGCACCGGTTCGGGTGGTGGCCGGAACGCCGTGTCGGGCCTTCCGAGAAGATGTGGGCGGCCATCCGCGCCGGAGCGTCCACTGACGGACCTCGGTCGGCTGGCCGAGACCGATCCGTCTGTGGTTGGAGGACGTATGCGCGCTGTGGTTGCTGGCCGGCACGGTGGACCCGAGGTGTTGGAACTGGTCGAACGGGACTCCCCCGAGCCGGGACCGGGTCAGATCCTGGTCGAGGTCGCCGCCAGCGGGGTGAACTACATCGACGTCTACCACCGCACCGGCGTCTACCCGACGGTGCCGCCGTTCGTCCTCGGCCTGGAGGGTGCCGGTACGGTGCTGGCCGTCGGTGACGGGGTGGCCGAGCCGGCGGTCGGCGACCTGGTCGCCTGGACCGGCGTTCCCGGTGGTTATGCCGAACGGGTCGTGTTGCCGGCCGGCCGTGCGGTCCGGGTGCCCACCGGGGTGACCGCCGAGGATGCCGCCGGGGCGATGTTGCAGGGCATAACGGCTCAATACCTGACGCACTCCACCTACCCCGTGCAGCCCGGTGACACCGTGCTGGTCCACGCCGCGGCAGGCGGGGTGGGCCTACTGCTCATCCAGATGGTCAAGGCTCGTGGTGGGCGGGTGATCGGCACGGTGTCCACCGCGGCGAAGGAGGAACTGGCCCGCCAGGCCGGGGCCGACGAGGTGATCCGCTACACCGAGGTCGACTTCGCCGAGCGGACCCGTGAGCTCACCGACGGAGCCGGGGTGGCCGTGGTCTACGACGGGGTGGGCCGCACCACCTTCGACGGGAGCCTGGCCAGCCTGCGGCCGCGCGGCATGATGGCGCTGTACGGGCAGGCCAGTGGTGCGGTTCCGCCGTTGGACCTGCAACGACTCAACGACCATGGCTCGCTGTTCGTGACCCGGCCCAGCCTGGTCCACCACATCGCCACCGACGCGGAGTTGCACGATCGTGCCGACGCGGTACTCGGCGCCATCGCGGCCGGCCGGCTGACCATCCGGATCGGCCACCGGTACCCACTGGCCGAGGCCGCCACCGCACATGCCGACCTGGAGGGCCGGCGTACCACCGGAAAACTACTGCTGCTGCCGAACTGACCGACACGGACGCGACTGACCGCGCGGTGATCCGGCGGCGTGGTCAGTCGCCGTGGGGGTGGCGCACCCCGTCGGCCAGTTCGGCGGCCAGTGCGCCCACCCGGTCCACTCCGGTGGCCTCGTCGGGCGCGTCGAGCAGCCGGCGGACGAACGCCGAGCCGACGATGACCCCGTCGGCGTAGGCCGCGACCTCACTGGCCTGGGCCCGGTTGCTCACGCCCAGTCCGAGGCTCACCGGGAGGTCGGTCTGCTCCCGCACCCTGGCCACCAGGTCCGGCGCGTGCCGACCGGTCTGTTCCCTGGTGCCGGTGACCCCCATGATCGAGGTGGCGTAGACGAAGCCCCGACAGGCGTCGACCGCGGTCCTGATCCGGGCGTCGGTGGACGCCGGGGACACCAGGAAGATCCGGTCGAGCCCGTACCGGTCACTGGCCGCCACCCACTCCTCGGCCTCGTCCGGGATCAGGTCCGGGGTGATCAGACCGGCCGCTCCGGCACCGACCAGGTCACGGGCGAACGTCTCGACCCCGTGACGTTCCACCGGGTTCCAGTAGGACATCAGCAGGGTGGCCACCCCGGTGGCGGCGACCGCCTCCACCGTGCGCAACACGTCCCTGGTACGGGTGCCGGCTCGCAGCGCCCGGTCGGATGCCTCCTGGATCACCGGTCCGTCCAGTACCGGGTCGCTGTAGGGCAGGCCGACCTCGACGATCTCCACCCCGGCAGCGACCATCGCGGTGAATGCCGCGATGCACCCGCCAAAGGACGGGAAACCCGCCGGCAGGTAGCCCACCAGGACCGCGCGCCCATCCTTGCGGGCACCGTCGAACACCGTCTGTAGGTCGGTCATGACTGCTCCAGCCCGAACCACCGAGCCGCGGTGTCCACATCCTTGTCACCGCGCCCGGACAGGTTGACCAACACCACCCGCTCCGGCCCCAACTCACGGCCGATCCGAATCGCGCCGGCCAGTGCGTGCGCCGACTCGATCGCCGGCAGTATTCCCTCGGTACGGCAGAGCAGCCCGAAGGCCTCCATCGCCTCGGCGTCGGTCACCGGCAGGTAGCGGGCCCGCCCGATGTCGTGTAGCCAGGCATGCTCCGGGCCGACCCCCGGATAGTCCAGGCCAGCCGAGATCGAGTGCGACTCGATGGTCTGGCCGTCGTCGTCCTGGAGCAGGTAGGACCGGGCTCCGTGCAGTACCCCGGCCGCGCCACCGGTGATGCTGGCCGCGTGTCGACCGGTCTGCACACCGTCACCGCCGGCCTCGAACCCGTACAGCGCGACCGCCTGGTCGTCGAGGAAGGCGTGGAAGATCCCCATCGCGTTGGAACCGCCGCCCACACAGGCGCAGACCGCGTCGGGGAGTCGGCCGGTCAGTGCCAACACCTGGGCCCGCGCCTCCTCCCCGATGACCCGGTGGAAGTCACGCACCATGACCGGGAACGGGTGCGGTCCGGCCACCGTGCCCAACAGGTAGTGGGTTGTCTCCAGGTTGGCCACCCAGTCGCGCAGCGCCTCGTTGATGGCGTCCTTGAGGGTGCGGCTACCGATCCGGACCGGGACCACCTCGGCGCCGAGCAGCTTCATCCGGGCCACGTTCAGCGCCTGCCGACGGGTGTCCGTCTCGCCCATGTACACCACACAGGACAGGTCCAACAGGGCGCAGGCGGTGGCCGTGGCCACGCCGTGCTGGCCGGCCCCGGTCTCGGCGATGATCCGGGTCTTGCCCATCCGCCGGGCCAGCAGCGCCTGACCCAGCACATTGTTGATCTTGTGGGATCCGGTGTGGTTCAGGTCCTCACGTTTGAGCAGCACCCTGGCTCCGCCAGCGTGCCGGGCGAACCGACCGGCCTCGGTGAGTGGGCTGGGCCGACCGGTGTAGGTGGCGTGTAGGTGGTTGAGGGTGGTGGTGAACTCCGGATCACTCCTGGCCGACTGGTAGGCCTGGCTCAACTCGTCGAGTGCACCGACCAGGGCCTCGGGCACGAATCTGCCGCCGTAGCGGCCAAAGTGCCCGGTGGAGTCGGGTACTCCATCCTGGATGGAGGAATCAGATCGCGTCATGACGTCCCTGCGGCTGGGAACACGGTCGGGGCTGGCTCTACCGGCGGTGCCATCGGCTGTCGTGGGCCGACGCGGAACCCCACCCGTGTTGGCCTGCCGACGCACTCACCGGGCCGGCCTCGGGGTCGCCGGGTGGGAACCGGCGGTGACCAGTTCGGCAACCGCCTGACGGGGGCTGGGATGGGTCACCAGGCCCTCACCGACCAGCACCGCGTCGGCGCCGGCGGCCGCGTAGGAGATCAGGTCGTGCGGCCCCCGCACCCCCGACTCGGCGATCTTCACCACGTCGGTGGGTAGGCCCGGGGCGATCCGCTCGAAGGTGGTGCGGTCGACCTCCAGGGTGACCAGGTTACGGGCGTTGACCCCGATCACCTTGGCCCCGGCGTCCAGCGCCCGGTCGGCCTCCTCCTCGGTGTGCACCTCGACCAACGCGGTCATGCCCAGTGACTCGACCCGTTCCAACAGACCAACCAGTGCGTTCTGGGCCAGCGCGGCCACGATCAACAGCACCATGTCGGCACCATGCGCACGGGCCTCGTGGACCTGGTAGGAGGTGACCACGAAGTCCTTGCGCAGCAGCGGGGAGTCCACCGCCGAACGGACGCTGTCGAAGTCGGCCAACGACCCACCGAACCGGCGCGGCTCGGTCAGTACGCTGACCACCCTGGCCCCACCGGCCTCGTACTCGCCGGCCAACCAGGCCGGATCGGGGATCTCGTTGAGCAGACCGGCCGAGGGGCTGGATCTCTTCACCTCGGCGATCACGCCGACTCCGGGGGCGCGGAGCGCGGCCAGCGCATCCTTGGGTCCCGGGCGTGCCGCAGCCAACCGGCGCACCTTGTCCAGTGGAAGAGCGGCCTCGCGCTCGGCGAGGTCGGCGCGGACGCCGACGAGTATCTCGTCGAGCACGCTCACGATGGCAGGCCCCCTCGGTGGTGCTCCCCCGGACCCGGACCGGGGGAATCTCATGCTAGCCAGGCGAGGAAGCCTGCCTACCCCCGCCCCCGTCCAAGTGTGGCAGCCGAAAGGCCAGCCGGTCAGCTCGCGTGGATGCGGAGAGTGGTAGACCGACACTGAAACACGCCCCACCCTCTGGCGCCCGACCCGCGGAGGCCATACCGCCCAACCGGACGGTGAGCCCGTGTACCAGGGCAAGTCCGACACCCGTGCCAACCCGGCGGACGCCCCGATACCGTTCATAAAGCACCGACCGCTCAAAAGCCACTGCGCAGTCCTGCGGGGTGAGGCCAGGCCCGCCGTCGCGGAGTTGGACCATCGCCAGTCCGTCCGTCTCACCCAGGCACAGGACGATCGGGGCACCTGACGGAGTGACCCGCAGCGCGTTCTCGGCCAGCCCGTCGATGATCTGCCGCACCCTGGTGGCGTCGGTCCACACCCACACCGGACTGTCAGGCACCGACACGGAGAAGCGCACCCCCACCGCCTCGCAGCGGACCCGCCACACCTCACCGGCATGGCGCACCAGTTCCGACATGTCAACCTCGGCGAAGTCGAGGCGGAAATCCTGGGCGCCCAGTCGGGCCAGGTCGAGCAGGTCGCTGACCAGCCGTTCCAGCCGTCGTGCCTCCCCCAACATGGTCGTGCCGACCGACGGCACGTCCGGACCCGAGGTCACGCCGTCGGCCAGCGACTCGGCGAACCCGGTGATGGCGGTCAGCGGGGTGCGCAGTTCGTGCGACACCGACAGCAGGAACTCCCGCTGTCTGCCCTCGCTGTACTCCAGTGCGGCGGCCAGCCAGTTCAACGAGTCGGCCACCTCGGCCACCTCGGCAGGGCCGTCGGGCAACACCCGCACGTCCCTACGTCCGCTGGCCAACAGGCGCGCGGCACCCGCGGCACGTTGCAACGGCCGGGCCATCCGGCGGGCCAGCACCACCGCGGCCAGCACCGCCACGGACAGTCCGATCCCCAACGCCAACAGTGTCCGTCGCACCACGCTGGCTCCGATCCCGCCCGCGTCGGCGTGCCGCTGGACCAACACCAGGGCACCGTCGGTGACCCCGCGGGCCTCCACCAACACCCGCTGCCCGTCCACCTCCCGCGCGGCGCTGAACCGCCCGCCGGCCAACGTGGTCTGGATCTCGGTCGGGGTGAGCGCGTCGCGCACCAGCGGGTCTCGCCCCTGCACCGTGCCGTCCGGGTCGACCAGCCCCACCAGTACCCGCTGGCGGGCCAGCAGTCGGAGCAG
>DATCWR010000504.1:0-7789 GCA_036566245.1 Mycobacteriales bacterium
CAACCGTGCGAGCCGCGCCCTCAGCCGCACGGGACGCGGAACTGTCAGCCGCGCCGCTGGCGCCCGTCGCCGCCCGCGCGGCGGCCAGGAGCAGGGTGCCGGTGCCGCAGGCGGGGTCGAACACACCGAGGCCGGGCGCACCACCCTGGGTGATCCCGGCCAGGTCGACCATCAGTTCGGCGATCTCCGATGGGGTGACCGGCGCCCGACGGGTGCGGGTGGGTAGGTACCGGTCGCAGATCGCCTCGAACACCTCGCCGGCCACCTCGGCCGGCGAACCTCCGCGCTCAGGTCCGGCGGCCAGTTCCACCGCCGCGCTGATCGCCGACAACCAGTCCGGGTCGATCTCCGGGCCGTCACCGGGAAGTTCGGGCACCACCTCGGCCAGGGCTCGACCCAGCGCCCCGGCCACCGCCAGGTCCGGCCGCCCGGCCAACTCCTCGGACTCCACCGACTCCGCTGACCCGACCGACCGGGCCAGCACCGCCCACCGCTCGGGGTCCCGGCGGGCCAGCACCAGGGTCGCACCGACGGTGCCGACCATGTCGCCCAACCGCCGGTCCTCGGCGGTCGACCTCATCTGCTGCCACACCCGGTCCACCGGGCTGACCTGGAACCGTCGGCCGTGGCGGGCCATCCAGTCCTCCACCTGTGACAGCAGGAACCGCGGGCTGGTCGCGGTGCCGGCAACCGGTTCCGGGAAGTCACCGAACCGGCGGCGCCAGTTACTCACCGCTGCCTTGCCCACGTGGGCCAACCGGGCGATGTCGCCTGAGGACACCGTCACCCCGGCAGCACCGGCACCCTGGCGTCCTTCCTGCCGCACGTCGCTCATTCTGACCGACCGGTCAGCGGTCTGGATACAACCGGGTCAGCACCCCGTTGGCGCGCAGTTCGGCCACGTGTTCGGCGGCCCGGCGTGGCGCGGCCCCACCTCGGACCAGCACACCGGCCTCGATGTTGCGGCCGACCTTGAGGAGAGCAGCCGAATGCACACGTCATTTCCGAGAAACTACTTGTGTACTGCATTCACATGCGATTCACTGTGTCCGGAGCCGCCGGGCGCCTGGTGATGGGGGGCCATTGGCCACCGCCCGGCGGCTCCGCCACGTCTTCTCTTGCTGGGGGTTCCGATGACCATGCCTGGATTACCGACCTCCACCCCGAAGCCGTCCTGGTACCGGCGCACCTGGGTCACCGTGACCGGCGTTGCCGTGCTGGGCCTCATCCTGGGTGCGGCCGTGGGATCGTCGTCGGGCCCGGAGATCAGTCCGGCCGCGCAGAAGCAGATCGACGCCGCGCACGACGCGCAGCACCAGGCCGAGACCGACCGGGACGACGCCCGCGCGGCGCAACAACAGGCTGAGTCGGAACGGGACCAGGCCCGCAACGAACTGAACGCCGCGCAGGCGGACCTGACCACCCGCGGGGCCGCGCTGGACAAGCGGAAGGCCGACCTGGACACCCGGGAGAAGAAGGTCTCCGGCGCGGAGGCGGCGGCCAAGGCGAACAGCTTCGGTGGCGACGGCATCTACCTGGTTGGCACGGACATCCAGCCTGGCACCTACAAGGCCGGCCCGAGCCCGTCAGGCAACTGCTACAGCGAGGTCGACCGAGACCTGAACGACACCATCAACTCGATCATCTCGAACAACAACACCTCGGGTCCCGTCGTGCTCAACGTGCCCGGCACCGCCAAGGCGGTCAAGGTCGACGGTTGTGCCGAGTTCCACAAGGTGGCATGACCGGGAACCATCTGCCCACTGCCGCGTCAAATTCTGCACCAGTGCCCTGGTGACAGAACCCCCCACTGTCCCAGGGCACTGGTCCACCCAGGCACCTCCCCGCCCGGCACCGCACATCAGGTGCCCGGGGTCAGGTGGTGCGGAGGTCGAACTCGTCGGAGCGGTACTCGGCGTGCCCCTCGTCGGTGGTCACCACCAGCACCGGGGCGTCGTGGCCGTTCTGGCGTTCGTGCTCGGTGGGGTAGCGCGCGGTGATCGTGGCGCCGGCCGGGATGCGCACCGTGTCGCGGGCAATCACCCCGGTGACGTAGGAACCGCGGCCACTTACCGTGTACACCGCGTCGGCCTCGCGCAGCAACGCCACCGCCGCCTCAGCCGTGGCACGCGGCACGCCGAAGCGCTGCGTGATCGAACTCTCCGACGGGATGGGGTTGCCCGGCAGGAGCCGACCGGCCGTGATGTCGGCCTGGATCAGGTCCGCGATCTGTCGCGCCGGGTCAGGCTCGGCGCCGCCATCGGTGCTCACCTGCGCCATTGTTCCCACCCATCCCACACCCACACCCGGCCCACCCGGTCCATCCCGTATGTCCCACTGTTCTCGTACTGTACGAGCGCCCCGGATCGCTTCGCTCGCCCCAGCGGTGTCGACTGCTCCATCGGGAGTACTTTTCTGCAGGTGCCGGACGTTGGAGATCTGGATGAGACGCTGGACCTTCTCTCGGTCCCTGGAACTGTGGAACAGATCCGGGCGGCGGAGGAACAGATCGCTCATGGCGAGGCTGTCGATGCCGACACCCTTCACCGACTCCTGGCAGAACGGGCAGAACGGGAGCGGCGCGACTGATCAGCCATGATCAGTCCGCAGACCTCATCCGCCCCCATTCGCCGCTGATGCTCCTGGGGCGGAGGTCAGCTTCCCACGACGCGGGTGCAGGTGAGTGTGCCGTTGACGGTCACCTCACTGGCCGCGGCCCCACCGAGTTTCGCGTCCGACAGGGTCACCACCCAGATGCCGTCGTGCTCGGCCGCGGCCACCCCTTCCATGTCCTGGCCGACGTAGCTGTGTGCCATGTCGCTCGTGTCGGGGGTCACCGTGGCGAGCCATTTCCCGTTGGCATTGTTCAGGCCGAGCCTCGACCTCGCGGTGGACGCGGCCTGGAGGTCGGGTGCGATCAGCGACAGGAAGTCACCATTCAGCGTGGCACAACCAACAGATGTGAACTCCAGTTCACCCGCCTGCGCCCCGGTGTAACGAATCGTCCCGCCCTTCTCGGCGGTGGCATCGGAGCCGCCCCCGTCCTGCTCACCCGACTGTCCGTTCTTGCCTGCCGCACCGGTATCCGTCGAATCGGCGGTCGGATCAGCCGTCGCGGCAGTTTTCGAACCAACGTCGCCGGCCTGGTTCATCGACGAGGACGAACAGGAAACTGCCGAGGCCATCATCGCCAGGCACACAATCACATTCACGCCCAGCCGACCGGAAAACTTCACCCTTTGTCTCTCCGTACATATCACCGACACACAATGTGCTGGCCCGACAGATCCCGGATGCCAGTTCGGTCAGTCTAACGCGGCATTGTTCCACATCACCAAAGCCCGGTGTCGCGTGTCAATCGTCCCTACCAACACACACAACGGTTCACGGCGGCCCAAACAGCGGCAGGCCAGTCCGGACGGGATGGGTTGTGGCCTGTTCGTTCGGCGGCTCGACCCGATGGAACGGTTCAGCGACTCAGCCTCGCGGCGCTGATCGTCACGGTGCCGTCACTCTGGCCGCAGGTGATCCGGATCGCCACCCGCTGCGCACCGTCCAGCGTGGCGGCCAGTGGTGCCTGCTCGCCCGGTGAGAAGACCTTGTTGTCCACCCTGACATCGTCAACCAGCACCTCCACCTCCGCCTTCGCCTCGGCACGGCTGAAACCGCTGACCGACGCCAACCCGGTCAACCCGTGGTAGGCGCCCAGCAGGTCGTAGGACACGGTGCGGGAGCGGTCGTTGGACTGGTTCGTGGGACACGGCAGGACCAGCACGCCGGGCGAGTCAGATCGCTCCAGATTGATCGCCCCGGACTCGGGCACGATGTCGGTGAGAACCACGGTGTTCGAAACGGGCGACCCGGTGAAGGTCGAGATCGGGCCGGCCCCACCCGCCGACCGCCCGGCGGCCGGGGACGCGGCGGGCGTTTCGGTGGCATCCTGCCTGGCGTTGCTGCCCGACCCGCCCGTGGGCAACAGCCAGGCGAGCAGGGCGATCACCGCGGTGGCAACGGCCGCGGCACTGCCCCAGATCGTGGCCCGATCCGACAACGGTCTCCGCTGGCGTGACGTGTCGCGATCGGGTGCCATCCGTCGGCCTGAGGTGTCCTGCCGACCGTCAACCACGTTCCATTCCGATCTTGATTATTCGGATTAGTTCACAGCGTTGGAGGGCGATCTAACGTTGTTAGACTAACGCCCCCGATGCGGCCGACGAGCCAGATCCCCCACGCCATTCCACCCATGTGGGAACCGTGGGAACAGCCCGAGCAGACACCCCTGACGTGCATGGAGGCACGATGCACGACCCGCAGGAAACCGGCGGCAACACTGATGACACCACGGTGAGCCCTGCCCCGCGCCGGCGGATCAGGCACGATCGCACCACCTGGCTCGCGCTGGGTACCGCCGGCATCGCGCTTGTTGTCGCACTGTTCTCGGTACTGGTCTCGGCCGTTGCCCTGCACCGCAGTAGCAACACGCACACCGTCGCGGCCGGTTCGACCGCACGCCCGTCCGTGTCACCAACCGATACCTCGGGCGGAGACCCACCAACCTCCGCGCAGACCAGCACGGACAATCCGGTTGTCAGTACGACCGACGCTTCGGTGCCGACGGACTCGGAGACCATCGATCCGAAGGCGGACTACACGATCGCCTACAGGGGTGAGCGCCTGCGCATCCAGCCCACCTGCGGCAGCCGTTACGTCGACCTGGACGAACCGCGGGTCGGTACCGGCAGCGGAAACTCCGAGCTCAGCTACTCCAACTGTAGTGGGAGGCAACTGGACAACACTTCCGGCGTGGCCGCGGTGG
This sequence comes from Mycobacteriales bacterium, assembly GCA_036566245.1. Taxonomy (GTDB): domain Bacteria; phylum Actinomycetota; class Actinomycetes; order Mycobacteriales; family DASULA01; genus DASULA01. Next base: position 4,817 of record DATCWR010000504.1, read on the forward strand.
CCCAGGTGACGAGCCCGGACGCCTCGCCCGGTGACTGCGCCGAGGCGATCCGGACCGCACCGATCAACCTGCCGATACCGCCCAGCGCAGGACTCAACCTGTGCGTCGTCACGTCCAACAGCGAGGCGATCGCCGAGGGAATCAGCCAGAAGGTGGTGCTGCTGACCATTGACTCCATCGCCGAGGACGACACCCTCGACGTGACCGTGAGCGCATGGGAAATTCCACACTGAACCGCCGTCAGTGGCTGGAAGGGACGAGACCCGCCGGCGATCTGGGGACGGCGAACGGTCTGGGCCGGGGCACCGGTCGGCAGCGCAGTTCGGTCTCGACGTAGCGGCGGCAACCCTCGTGCCAGTTGAGGATTCCGGCCAGCCAGTTCGCCAGGTCGTGGGCGTATCCCGACAGGGTGTCGCGCACGACCGGATCGAGGTGGTAATCCTCGAACAACGCGGGCAGTTCGATGCTGACCACGTGTTCGAACTGGCGCATCCGCGCGGTCATCAGGTTGTTGACGATCCGAACCGCCTGGTCGACGTCACAGTCGAGGAAATTCTCCACCACCAGGATCGCGTTGTGGATCTCGCCCTCGAACTGGATCTCCTTCTGGTGGGAGAACACGTCGTTGAGTAGGCAGGCGTAGTCCGCCGCCGCGTTCTCCATGGCCGTGACCGGACGGGTCCGATAGATTTCCGCCGGCACCCGACGGTCGTGTGACAACCGGGACAGGCTCTTTGTCAGGTCCGAACCGAAGGTCCTCCGGCGCATCTCGACATAGTCCACCGGGTCGGGAACGCGGTTCTGCAGCTGGTTGCCCAACTCCCAGATCCAACTGTCGAGCATGTCGGTGACGGCGCGCCGCAGTGTCTGGCGGGCCTCGACGGTCATCGGGCCGGCGGTTCTGGCCCACAGGTCGGCCAGCCCCCTTTCCAGCGCGTTGGTGGGCACCGGGGTCGACGCGGGCCCGGACGACCGCGTCGGCATGAACCGCACCAGCCGGGCGTTGCTCGCCTTCGCGCCGACCAGGTCGCGGGTGTGGCCGAAGACCACCGGGTAGTAGTCGTCGCCGTAGGTGCCCCAGGTCAGCCAGTCGGTGGTGAGGTCGAGTGCCTCGGGGCTGGCGTCGGGATGGATACCGGCCGCGCAGAGCGCGAGGTCGAAGTTCCGCAGTCGGTACTCGTCCCAGACGTTCTCAGCCAGCATGCCCACGCCACGGGCCCACCCCACGACGTGCTCCCGAGAACCGTCCAGGTGTGGGCTGAGGGTGAGCGGGAAGGGCATGTAGATGGCCGGCCGGCGGATCGGTCCGACCGGCCGGTAGGGCCGGTGACCGAAGCTGCGCAGCCGCTGCGGGGCGGTCCGCACCAGCGAGGGCACGATCCTGGCCGCGGAGGTACCCAGCCCGAGCGGGGCGAACAGCGCCGAGGCCACGGCATTGTCCTGGGTGGACGGTCTCATGTAGCGGCTGGACCGCAGGTGCCACTCGTGACCACCGGACTGCCAGTCCTGTAGGCCCTGCACGTACCGGATCACGTCCGCACGGGCCTGCGGGTCGAGGCCGTTCTCCTCGAACAGCGGGGGCAGTTCGGTCAGGGCGGTGTGCTCGAACTGGTGCAGCCGCGAGGTGAGCAGGTCGTTGACGACATCGGCGGCCTGTTGGGTTGGGCAGCCGAGGAAGCGTTCGAACACCAGCACGCTGTTGGCCAGTTCCCCCTCGTCCTGCACCTCGCGCTGGTAGGAGAACAGGTCGTTACGCAGGTGGATGCTGTCGGCGAAGGTGTCCCGCAGCACCCGCATCGGGCGGCTCGCGGCGATCCGGGCGGGGACCTCGGCATCGGCGGCATGCTCGACCAGGTTCGCCGACCAGGGCGCCCCGCCGACCTTGCGCCGCATCTCCACGTACTCGACCGGGTCGGCCAAACGGTTCTCGTTGATGTTGGCCAGTTCCCACAGGGACTCGTCGAGCAGGTTGCGGATGCTCTCGGTGAACCGGCGCCGCCAGTCGGCCGACCGGGCCGGCACGGTACGCGCCCACAGGTCGGTCAGGCCGCGTTCCACCGGGTTGGTCGGGGTCTCGGTGATCTCGCCGGTCGACGGCATGAAAACGGCCAGCCGGTCCAGGTACCGCCGGGCCCCCTCGATGTCACGGGTCCGCTTGTACAACTCCAGGAAGTGGTCGTCGAAGTAGAACACCCACACGTACCAGTCGGTCACCAGGTCCAGGTCCGGTCCGGTGGCGTCCGGGTGGGTGTAGGCGCACAGCAGCGCGTAGTCGTGCGCGTCGAGGTCGTGCTGCGTCCAGATCACCGTGCCGTGCTGCGGCACGTCGATCATGTCCATGCTGCGTGCCCAGACCCGGCTGTGTTCCCGGGCGCGTTCCAGGTTGGGGTTCAGTCGCGCGGGATGGGCGACGTAGAACTCGGGCAGTTCGAACGGTTGCGCCACGACCCGCACCTGGCCTTCCTCGCCGTGCACCGGCGTTCTGGTTCCGCAGCCAACCAAAGCCCGGAGGGGGTGCCAACCCCTGCGCCCGCGGTTACACACGATCGGGGAGGTAGTTCGCTCCACCGGCGCAACCCGTCGGCTGGTTCACCCGTCGGATCTCCGGACCTGCCCCCCCTGATCGGGGGAGTCCGCCTGGGATCCGGCTACCCAGCGTGGTCAGGGTGACACCGTCCTGGTCCACGTTCGCTCCTTCACCGGTCGACATTCACACCAGACCAGACATTGAGCACGATACCTCATGAGCTTTGTCGAATCCTTGTTGACAGAGTTCACAAGCCGCGTAGGCTGTGCCTCGGTTCCAAGCGAGGAGAGGTCATCGTGCAGCCCAATCCGCCCAACCAGCCCGATCCGTCAGGTCCCCAGTTCGCCCAGTACCCACCGGTGCCGGCACCGGCACCCAAGCCGAAGCGGCGCGGCCGGAAAATCCTGATCGCGGTGGTCGCGGTCTTCGCCCTGATCGCCATTGGC
>DATCWR010000506.1:0-9053 GCA_036566245.1 Mycobacteriales bacterium
CACCGCGGCGCCGCCGATCGAGCCGAGGCCACCGGTCAGCGCGCCGATCGTCCCGCCGATCAGCGCGTTGGTGGCGATGTCGCCGAAGCTGTGGCCGCCCTCGACCAGGTCGTGCACCACCGACCCGACCACGCCGGCCAGTGCGCCGCAGGCCACCGCGCCCGCCCCGGTCCAGCCGACGGCGATCCCACAGCCGATGCCGACCAGGGTCCCGGCGGCGATGCCGGCGATGGTGGCCGCGTGTGCCTCGATGAAGTTTCCGGTCGCCTTGACCGCGTCGGACACGTCCTCGATCACGTCACCGGCCGTGTCGACGGCCTTCTGGTAGATGACCTTGACGCCCTTGGTCACGTCCTTGACCACGTCGCGGGTTACCGCGACGACCTGGGCCGGTAGGTGCGCGGCGGCCGAGACCACCTTCTTCAGGCCGCTGTACAGCGGCTTGACCGCGGCCGTGATGACCGGGATCGGGTTGTGCTTGGCCGCCCAGGCCACCGCCTGCCTGGCCACCTGGGTGACCCGCCTCGCCTGGGCGACCGCGGCTCGCTTGGCCGCCGCGAGCTTCTGTTTGGCCCAGTTCGCCGTCGAGCCGAGCATTTTCCTGACCCGGTTGATGACGTGGGTCGCGGTGTTGACGAGGATGTGCAGGCCCTCTTTGCCCTTGTTGTACAGCCACTTCGCCCCGGCCAACCCGTAGTGGAAGGCCGTCTTGACCCCCGACCAGGCGTAGTTGAGGCCGGTGGAGATGGTGTTCACGGTGACGTGGTAGGCGGTGCTCACCAGGTGGGCCCCCTTGTGGAGGAGGCACTTGAGGCACGGCCAGTGTCCGGTCGGGTCGGTGTTGTCCAGCGGGTCAGCGGCGCCGTAGAGGTATGGGTTGGCCAGGATCGAGGCACCCGTGCTGTACACCGCGCTGTCGGCCGAGTCGAAGGTGCCGGTACCCGGGTCGTAGAACCGGGCGGCCATGTTCACCTGGCCGGTGTCCGGGTCGGTGTAGTCGCCCTGGTACCCGAGGTTGCCCACTGTCCCGCCGGCGTCACTGGTCGCCACGACCTGGCCGAACGGGTCGAAGGCCGCCGAGTCGGTGAGGGTGTCCAGAGTGGTGTCGGCCGGGTCGAAGTCACCGACCAGGTCGCCGTGTTCGTCGGAGAGGGTGAGTCGCTGGTCGGTGCCCGCCGACACGGCGAGCAGTTCGTCGACCGGCCCCCGGGCGTAGGTGGCGGTGCCGTCGGCCACCGGGTCGGAGCTCAGCCCGGCGTAGGCGAACGGCTGGTCGTCGCGGGAGGCGATCCGGTCCAGCCCGTCGTAGGCGTAGCCGGTGGCGCCCTCGGTCACCAGCCGGTCGAAGGCGTCGAAGGAGAACGGGTCGGGCAGCCCGGAACTGGCCGTCGACCCCAGGGTGCCGCGCGCGGTGTAGGAGTAGGTGGTGTCGCCACTGGACACCAGCCGGTCCCGCTCGTCGAACGTGGCGGTGTCGTTACCGGCCTGTACCCGGTTGCCCGAGGCGTCCCAGGCGTAGGTCGTGGTGGTGGTCCCGTTGTTCCAGGACACCAGCCGGCCGGCCTGGTCGTAGCCGTAGGTGTTGTCGGCGGCCCCCGCGGTTCCGGTGGTGGTCTTGCGCACCATGCGGTCGTTCAGGTCGTAGCCGTAGCCGATGGACGCCACGGTCTGCCCGGCGGCGTTGGTCAGGGTGTCCGAGGACGGCCGGCCGAGGTCGTCGTAGCCGAACGTGCGCACCCGCCCGGCGCCGTAGTCAACTGTGGACAGTTGACCGGCCACGTCGTAGCCGAGGGTCTGGGTGGTGTTGGTGATCCCGTCGGTGAGGGTGGCCAGCCGGCCGTCGGTGTAGGTGTAGTTGGCGGTACCGGCCGCGTCGGTGCGGACGGTCATGTTGCCGTCGGCGTCGTAGGCGTAGTTACCCAGACCGGACGGGCCCGAGGAGGTGAGCAGGTCGCCGCGGTCGTCGTAGGTGTAGGTGTCGGTGCCCCCCGGCGCGCTCACGCTGGTGAGCCGGTCGGCCAGGTCGTAACCCAGGGATCGCTGCGTGGTCGGGGTCTCCGCGCCGGCACCGGTCTCCACGGTGAGCCGACCGGCTGCGTCATAGACCCGGGAACGGGTGACCCCGCCCGGGGCGACCAGACTGACCGGCTCGCCGGCCGCGTCGTAGCCGGTGGTCCAGGTTCGGTCGGCCAGGTCGGGCTGTGCCGTGGTCGCCGGCACGATCACCGACTCGGGCAGACCGAGCGGGTTCACCGTGTAGATGGTGGAGTTGCCGCGCCCGTCGGTGTAGCGGGTGCGGTTCCCGGCCGCGTCGTACCCGAACGAGGTGGTGATCGAGGAGGTGTCGCTGACCGGCTCGGTCTGGCCCACGAGCTGGTTCATCGCATCGTAGCTGTAGGTGGTGGTGTGGCCGAGCGGGTCGGTGGCCTCGACCAGGTTTCCGGCCGGGTCGTGGGTGTAGGTCACCTCGCGCAGCGTCGCCCCGGTGGGGTCCAGGTCGACGTCGCGGGTGAGCTGGCCGAGCACGTCGTAGTCGCTGCGGGAGGTGCGGCCCAACTCGTCGGCGATCCGCACCTGACGGCCGGCGAAGTCATACCCGAGCGCGGTGGACACGCCCGACGGGTCGGTGAGGGTGACCGGTTCACCCACCGCGTCGTAGGCGCTGGTGACGGTGGCTCCGGACGGGGAGACCAGCGAGGTCAGGTTGCCGGCGTCGTCGAAGGTGTAGCGGGTGGTCAGGTTGTCGGCCACGGGCCGGCGTTCCACCTGGGTCATGGTGACCCGCCGGTCCAGTTCGTCGTAGGTGGACTCCACCCGCGCCCCGGTCGGGTCGGTGACCGACAGCACCTCACCGGTGCGGGTGTAGGTGTAGTGCCACACGGCCCGTTCGTCGTTGGTCGACGCTGGTTCGTCGCGCACCGTCATCCGGTTGAGACGGTCGTAGGAGTAGCGGGTGACGTTGCCGAGCGGGTCGGTGGTGGAGGTGACGTTGCCGTTCGGGTCGTAGCCGGTGGTGCTGGTCGGGACGATCGGCGTGGTGGTGCCCGGCGGGGTGTAGGCCGGCGCGGACACGGTGATCGGACGGCCCAGCCGGTCGTAGCCGGTGGTGCTGACGTTGCCGAGTTCGTCGCGGGTGGACACCGGCTCACCGAACGTGTCGTAGCCGACCGTGCTGGTCGGCCGCACGGTCTGGGCCGGGTTGCCGTCGCTCTCGGCGGACACCGCCGGACCGGTGATGGTGGTCTGCCGGCCCAGTTCGTCGTAGCCGAACGTGGTGGTGAACGCGGCCGGGTCGGCGCCGGCCACGTTGCCCCGCGGGTCGGTGCTCGACACCATCAGACCGCGCTGGTCGTAGCCGTAGGTGGTGACGTGGCTGGTCACCCCGTCGGTCACCGTCTGGCTGGTCTGGTTGCCGGCCAGGTCGTAGGTGTAGGTCACGGTCTGCGGCGCTGTCGGCACCGGCCACGGCACATTGGAGGCGTTGCCACTGGTGGCGGTGCTGGTCACGTTGCCGTTCGCGTCGTAGTCGAACGTGGTGCGCCGGGCCAGTCCGTCCGGGTCCATCACCGTGGCGGTGACCTGGCCGACCGGGTCGATGGTGTGCTCGGTGACCACGGTGCCGTTGCCGGCGACCTGACGGACCAGGTTTCCGGCGCCGTCGTAGGAGTCGGACTCCAGCACGTAGTCGCGGGTGGTCCCGTCGGGGTTGTGGAGGTTCTTGAGCGTGGTGCTCTGGAGCAGGTCGTCGTGGTAGTACGCGTACTCGACCTGGTGCCCCATGGCGTCGGTGTGTCGCACCATCCGCCCGGCGAAGTCGTAGGCGTAGGAGTTCAGGATCAGTACGCCGTCCGGCGGCGGTTCCACGCCCGGTGGGTCGTCGGTCCAGTCGACCAGCCGTACCTCGGCGAGTTTGTTCCGCGCGGTGTAGCCGTACTCGTAGTGGTTCCCGTTCGGGTCGACCATGGACGTCCGGTTACCGTTCCGGTCGTAGCCGTAGGAGGTCTCGTTGCCCTCGGCGTCGGTGACCTGGACCGCCCGACCGTGGTCGTCGTAGACGTAGCTGGTGGTCCGGGCCGAGTCACCGCCCAGCACGTCGGACACCGTGGTGGCGGTGACCCTGCCGTCGGCGTCGTAGGTGTTGGTGGTGCGGGCCTGGTGCTGCTGTCCGCTCACCGCGTCGGTGGTGGCCGGCGCGGTGGTGCTGACCACTCGGGACAGCGCGTCGTAGGAGAAGGTGGTGGTGATCCCGGCGGGGAACGCGTCGGAAATCTCGGTCTGGCTGACCGTGCGGCCCAGTTCGTCATAGTCGAACGTGGTGACCCGACCGGACGGTTCGGTGACGGTGGCCAGGTCGCCGTTCTGGTAGTACCCGTACCGGGTTACCGCGCCGCGTGCGTCGGTCGTGGTCGACAACAGACCCGGTGGCACCGCCCCACCGCCGACCGCCGGCTCGATTCCGATGGTGTAGGTGTGCCGGACGATGCTGCCGTCCGGGTTGGTCTGGGTGGCCAGGTCCCCGGTCGAGGTGTAGGTGTACGTGGTGAGGAACCGGTTGTCGGTCGGCCCGGACGAGCGGGCGTCCCGGAACGCGGTGGCCAGACTGTCGCGCGGGTCCAGCGAGTCGACCGGCGCGGCCGGGTACGTGCGGTACTCGGTGTGGCAGTCGTTGAGGGCCCGACAGGTCTGCTTCGACGTGACGTTGCCCCGGTCGTCGTAGCCGAGGGTGACGGTGTCGCCGTTCTCGTTGGTGATCCCGGTCTGGAACCCGCGCTCGTCGTAGCTGAAGGTGCGGATCGCCATCCCGTCGAGGGTGTGCCCGTCGAACACCGGGCCGTCGGAGGTCGGCGGGATGGTGGTGCAGAACTGCGGGTCGCCCGGATCGGGTGTGGTGCAGGTCTCGGTGGGGGTGGGGCTGGGCGTCGGGCTGGGGGTCGGGGTCGCCCCGGACCTGTCCTCGTCCTTGATGACCAGTCCGGTCGGCGAACCGGACCGGATCATCCGCCCGGCCAGCGCGTCGTACTCGTACAGGTACGGGCGGTCGGTCGGGTCACGCACCTCCACGCCGCGCCGCAGGTCGTCGTTCCCGCCGTACACCGTTGGCGCGCCGACCGTCCAGGTTCCGCCGTTGTGGTCGGTGTAGGTGGCGACCCGGTCGGTTGCCGCGTCGTAGCTGACCTCGGAGGCGGTGTTACCGCTGGGCAGCACCACGCTGGTGAGCTGGTGGGCGGCGGTGGCGTAGGCGTGGTGCGCGGCCACCGCCCCGGGGCCGAGCGGGTGCGCGTACAGCGAGACCTCGTCGATGGTGCCCCTGAAGTACCGTCGGCTGGTGGTACCCCAGCCCGGCCAGCTACCCGGGGAGGTCGCGTAGGCGGCACCGACCTGGTTGACCGTCAGCAGTGACGCGTCCACCCCACCGGTGGCCGTGCCGGTGACCTTGCCGTCCAGGTACAGCGTCTGGGTCGAGCCCATCACCGACAGCACCGCCTGGTGCCACAGCCCGTCGTTCACGGACTTCGTCGAGGTGATCGGCGCGACCGTGCCGGTCCAGAACTGTCCGTGCAGTTTGCCGTCGGTGCCCACGTACAGCAGCGGCACGCCGACCGTGGAGGTGTCGGTCAGTGCCTTGTCCTGGTAGCCGACCAGCGGCCCGCCCGAGCCGGTGAGGCTGGCCTTGAACCACACCTCCACCGCGGCGTCCCGGCTCTTCTTCACCGTGCCGTCGGGCAGTTCCACGTAGGACGAGGTGCCGTTCAGGGTCGCCGCGGTGTCGTCGGTGCCGGCCAGGCCGCCGGTCGCACCGAGGGTGACGTTGTGGTAGGTCGCGTGGTCCTTGCCCAGGTTGACCGCGAGTTGACTGGCCGCGCTGTCCCCACCGGACTCACCCAGCCGCCAGTAGGACTCCGGCCGGTCGTCCAGCACCGCGGTGCGGTAGTGCGAACCGTCGGCATAGGTGTAGGTGGTGCACGTCGCATCCGGTGCGCACACCGAGGCGAGCAGGTCTCCTGCGTACTGGTAGGTCCAGGTCAGCGGCTGACCGGCCACCGGATCGGTGGACACGCTGGTCACGTGGCTACCGGTCCAGACGAAGTGCAGCGCCCGCCCGGCGGTGTTGGTCTGCGAGTTGGACACCTGGGCCTGGGCCAACCTGCCGTTGCTGAAGCTGTAGGTGAGCACCAGCGAGTGCTGTGCCGCGTCGGTGATCCGGCTCAGTCGGCCGGTGCCGGAGAACGTGTAACGGGTGCCGGTCTGGTCGGCGAGCACCCAGGTGGAGCCGCTGGTGGTCAGCGACACCCTCCGGCCCTGCGGCGGGGCGTACGTCCCGTCCGGGTTCTGTCCGAACCGGACCTCCTGCCCGTCGGAGTAGGTGACGACCACGTTCCCCGAACCGTCGTCGTCGGGCACCAACCGCATGTCGTACTGGGTGGACCAGCCGGCCCCGAACGCCAGGTCGGTACGCGGGTCGAGGCTGTTGTAGGTGCGCATCAGGTTGAGCGCCGGACCCACCGTGGTCACCGTGGCGTCCATGGCGACGGTGGAGAAGTTCCCGATCTGCGGGTCGAACTCCCGGTCCTGGGTGCCGTAGGGCGCCCCGGCCACCCGGGAGGTCACCGCCGGCTGCGGCACCGAGGTGACCAACGCCGAGTACGGCGAGGGCACCTCGGTGGTGGCGTCCTTGACGAAGGCCCGCCACAGGTAGGTCTTCGACCACGACAGCATGCCGGCCGGCACGGTCCAGGCCTGGTCGGTCTGGTACGGGGTGGTGGTGCAGTTCACCGGGTCGCCGGCGTCGTTGCGGTCACACACCTCGAACTTGAACGACAGTGCCGAGCCCGGTGGGGCGTCGATGTCCAGGGCCCGGGCCCACAACTGCGGGGTCAGTGTCTGGGCGGAGTACCCGTTCGGCGGGAACAACTCCTCCAGCACCGGTGGGATGTCGATGACCGTCAGCACGATCCGGGCGGGTGGGACCTGTTCGTCGGTGAATACCGGGCCGCCGGTGTGCACCATGGTGAAGTCCAGGAAGTACGTGCCCGGTGGCAGCGCCTTGATGGTCGCGGTCAGGGTGATCTTCGCGCCCCGGGCCACGGTGCCCGGCAGGTTCGCCGACCGTTGCTGGGTGACCGACTTGCCGGTGTCGGCGTTGTACGCCCGATAGGCCAGGTAGTACGAGGTGGGCGACCACGCCTCGGCGCTGCGGTTGGTGACGGTGACCTTGATCTGACCGGACTGGTTCTGGAGTACCGGCGGCTCGGGTACCGGGTCGGGGATCGCGTACTTCGCGTTGTACGGGCTGTGCGTGACGTACAGCTTGGGGGCGTTCACCGTGGACGGTCCGGCGAACCGCTTCCAGGCCAGCGAGTCGGTGGCCGAGGCGCGTAACGCCAGGCCGTTGTTCGGGCTGCCGTCCACCCAGCCCTGGACCAGTTTGCGGCCCGCGTCGCCGAGGTTGAACAGGGTGCCCTGCGGTGGGCAGGCCGACGACGAGTGGCCGAAGGCGACGAACCCGTAGGCGAACGATTTGCTGGCCAGCGCGGACCCGACCGAGGGGCCGGGGTAGGAGAAGCTGGACGTGGACGACCACGACTGGGTGACCGGGTGCACGCTGACGCTGCGCGGCCGGCACGACGGCGAGTCGAACCCGACGACCTGCAACTGCGCGCCGTAGATGGTGTGGTGGGCCAGTTGGCTCACCAGGCCCCCGAACCTGACGTAGGACGCGGCCGGCGACCCACCCACCGGTCCGACCAGCAGTTCCGAGCCGCCGGCCCGGGAGGTCGAGCCCTGGACGACCAGGCTGGAGTCCGGGCCGTCGGAGGACACGCTCGGGTCGACCAGTACCGGGAACACCCGGGCGGGGTCGGCCAACCAGTCGGTGTCCACGGTGACCTGGAGGGCCTGACCGTCATCCAGGGTCACCAGCCGGTAGCGCACCCCGGTCGAGGTGGCCGGGGCGTCCTTGTTCGAGTCGGTCATGAATCCGGCCGGGAACGTGGCCCGCACCGCACCGGCGGAGTCGGTGAGCACGACCTGCCCGGCCACGACCCGCGCGGACAACCCGGTCAGCCGCAGCGGGAACAGGAACGAGTGCGGCGCGGCGGCCGACCGCAGTACCAGGGTCTCCTTGACGCCGCCGCCGTGGGTCTGGATACGTACGTCCACACCGGGCAGTGCCGCCGGGTAGTTCACCGTGTCGCCGCTGGCGTGCCCGGCCGCGTTCGCCGCCCCGTACAGCGAGAAGGCGACCGCGTGGTCGGCGTCCAGGTCGAGCCGGGCCAGCGTGGACGCCGAGGCCCGGTCGGCCAACCGGATGTCGACCGCGTCGGCCGCGTTGTGCCATCCGCCGGCCGACCCGTCGGCCGGTACCAGACGCGGATCGATCGGCATCCACCGTCCGTCCGGCCGTTGGTAGTTGACCGGCGCGGTGGAGAACACGCTGGTCAACGTGCCGTCGGCGTTGGCGTAGGTGCTCTGGTGTGTGCCGCGCTGGTCCGGTAGTTCGGTGCTGGTCTGCGGGTCGTAGCCCCGCACCGGCGCGGGGGCGACGCTGACCACCCGTGCGGTGTTGTGCGGCACCGGTGGCGGCGGCGACGGCTGGTGCAGCGGGTACAGGGCGCGCAGTGTGGTCGGTTCGGTCCGGTTACCCGACGACCCGACGATATGGTCCTGCGCGGTCGCGGTTCCCCACCGCTGGGTGGGTGCGGGTTGGGCCTGGTGTCTGGCTGCGGGGGGATCCGATGCCGGCCACACCCACAGGCCGGGTGTGGTGCCGAGCATCAGCACCGAGGCAAGCCCGGCGATTGTCGACCTCAACCGCCGACGGATCCGCCGACGGCTCGCCACGTCGTTCCTGTTCGATCGCGACACACGCCCACCTCGATGCAGGTATGGAGTGACACGGCACTCTGCGCTCGACAATCCCGACGATACGTGACAGATCGCCCGTTGTACCTATGCGATGGCTATGCAGCGCTAAAAGTCATAAAAGCTGCCTGATCTACATCGGCCATCCGGACCCGTGCGGGCACGCCAGTCCGGCGGTACCCACGCCGAAC
>DATCWR010000509.1:0-3094 GCA_036566245.1 Mycobacteriales bacterium
ACCGACGACCTTCGCGGGCAGCGCGGCCAGGGCCAGCAGGCCGAGAATGACATCCACCCAGTGCTCACCCAAGCCGTGCAGGGCACCGGCGACATCGAAATTCACAATGCCTAGGACCAGGCCGGCCAGGAAACTGGGCGCCTCGGCGCCCATCTTGATCCCGAGACCGATCCAGTCGACTTTCCGGATCGCCTCGCCGAGTTTCTCGGTGATGGTGCCGGCGATCTTCAACGCCCGGCCGATCTGGTCGCGGATCAACTCGCCAACCGTCTGACCCAACTCACTCCAGTTCCCGGTGGAAATGCCGGTCTGGAGTCCGCCGACCAGCCCGGTGCCGATCCCGATGGCACGGTCTTTCGCGGCCGTGGCCATCTGGGTCACACCGTCGGTGACCGTCGAGACGATTCCCGGCCAGGCATTCTTGACTTTCTGGACTGCGTCCGAGTCGAGGACCGTCGAGATGCCGTCGCCGATCTTCCCGGCGCCGTCCTTCGCGACCTGCTCCGCACGCTGCAACCCGGCCTTGATCTTCGGCGTCAACTCCTCCATGTGCCCGGCCACCGAGATCACCAGCCGCCCGGCCGCCCGGCCCACAGCCGGCATGGCATCGGCGAGTTTCCCGAGCAGCGGAGTCGCGGCCTTCACCGCCGGATCAATGGCGGGCACCAATCCGTTCAGCGCCCCGCCGATCCCGTCGACCATCCGCTGCGCGACCGGCGCCAAGCCCGCAAACGCCTTCTCGATCCGGGGTTTCGCCCTGTCGAACACCCCGCCCAGCGTGTCGGACAGGTGCAGCAGGACCGGCACGAACACCCCGGACATCTGCCGCATGTCACCCTGCACACGGGTCGACAGGTCACCAAACGACCTCTGCACTCGCGAGTTCTGCGCCGCGAACGCCAGACCGATGCCGGCAGTCGCCGCGGCGATCCCAGCCACCCCGGCGGCCAAACCCGCCGCCGCACCAACCCCGGCCACGCCGAGCGCGGTCACACCCAGGGCGGTGACCCCGGCCACCTTGCCGAGGCCGGACAGGGTGCCACCGAGATGATCCGACGCATCAGCAATGTCCCGGAACACCTTGGACGCGTTGTCGGTGGCGAAAATCCGGAACGCCAGAGCAGCAGACGCCATGTCACACCCCCCTGGCTATGTCCTGCGCGCCCTGCTCCACAGCCCGGATCACCGCACGCCGGATCTGCTTCTCATGGCGCCGAATCGTCACATCGAAATACGGGTGCCCGTCCTGGTGCACCCATATCTCCCGGTTACCAAACACCGGATGCCGCCACCCCCCCGGGTTGTTCAGCCGGGATGGCAGGCGGCGCTGATCCGGAGGCAGACCAGACCGGCGAACCACAATCCGCACACTCGGCCGCCGGCCGGCCAGGTTCGTTTCCACACCCACCCCGGCCGCGACCGACGCACGCAGTCCACGCAGCCGGTAGGCGCCCACCCGCGACCGTGCCTGATTGTGTGCCGCCCTCGCATGCCGGGACGCTGACCCGCGCGACCCGCCACGCGACGGGGTCGCCATCACCGCACGTTTCACAGCCACCACGACCGGCTTGGCCTCGGCGCGAATCGCCTTTCCGACACGCAACCGCACGGCTCGGTTCTCCTTACCGCGTAGCTGCGCGGCAAGCCGCCGGAACTCCTGCTCGCCGACCACGCCGATAAACGGCACGAGACCACCTACCCGCCGTTCTGTTTGATCGCGCGCTCAATCGCGTCGACACCCAGGCAGTACGCCTCATACTCATCCGCTGTGAGCCGCTCAATATCCCACGGATGAATGCGGAACCAGCGTGAGAGCCCTAGCCAGTAACGGGGCTCTCCACGGTAGGGCGGGCCGCCTCAGCGACCTCCTCGTCATCCTGCTCGATGGTCACCGCCGCCAAATCGAAGTCCACCTCGGAGAACTTCAGGTCCGTCTCACCGGCCCGGTACCGACACAGCCAGACGACGAACACGATCGCGTCGATGTCCTCTTCCTGTGCGGCCCTGCCGAACTGGCTCACGCTCATGCCCGTGTACATCTTGAGTTTCCGGGCCTCGGAGGCCATGAGCCGGTCCTGGTCGTACTCGTAGACCTGGCCGTCTACCGTGATCCGCATCGCGTCCGTCCCGTGCTCAGATGGTCGTGTCGGTGGAGATGTAGGTGATCTGGATCGGCGTGGTCGCCTGGTCGTCCAGGGCCATCCCGTCGAGTTTGGTCGGCACCACGTCCGGGCCATCGACCACGTTCGCCCCGGCCGTGAACTTCACCGCGGGCAGGATGATGTCCAGGGTGAAGTTGTGCCCCGTCTCGATCAGGCTGCCCGTGTGGGTGATCTGCACGGCCGTGGTCGTATCGAGCGCGAACAGGTCGTAGAGCGTGGCCTTGTCGAACTCCCCGGTCAGGCTCAACGCCAGGGCGCGGTAGCCGTTCTCGAGCTGCTCGGCCTTCACAGCGGACCCGAGGAAGAACCGCTCGGCGGCCAACCCGTTGGTGCCCTTGAGTTCGAACGCGGTCAACCCGTCCACCGCGACCCCGCCGGCGATCGATGTCACCCCGGTGTTGGTCGACGCGGTACCGCCCAACTTGATCACGCACTGGGTGAAGTCGAACACTCCGGTCACCGGGAACGAGGCGGCAGCGAGCGCGGTCGCACTGTCCTCATCCCACGCGTCGAACGTCAGCGACAGCGTGGTGTTCTGCCCGGTCTGCGAGGCCAGCGTCCACTCCGCGATCTTCGCGCCACGGTAGGTGTACGCCTTGACCGTCCGATCGCTGGCCTGAGGCACGCCCTTCTGCAGGGTCAACGACAGGCCGGCGAGCGGCCCCGGGTTGTGCACCTGCTGGTAGGCGGTGGTCGTCGCGATCTGCGTCGCGACTGCCGAGGAACCGAGCATGTGCTGGAGGAGTAGGCCCAAGCCCTTCTCGGGCACATCCAGGTCGAGACCGCCGCCAACGGTCTGCGTGGTCCGCTTGTACCGGGACAACCGGTTGTACTGGCCCCCGGCGTGGATACCAGCACCCTGGATCGAGTTGCGGACCCCCTGGATGGACTCCTTGTTGAACTCGTAGAACCTGGTCACCGTCGCCGCGGTG
>DATCWR010000514.1:0-5774 GCA_036566245.1 Mycobacteriales bacterium
GCCGCGTCCGCCCGAACCACAGGACCCACCGGCCGTCAAGCAACGGCCGGCACGGCAGGCACCGCCCCCGGCACCCCCGGCGTCGGCGTCGGCACCGTCGTTGCCCCGGCGCGGTACCCCGGTACGGCGGACCGTTACTCCGCAGGCGTCGTCGACATCTCCGTCGTTGCAGCGGCCACCGGTTCCCCGCGTGGCCGAGCCGCAGTCGACGGCACCGGAGACCGAGGAGTGGAGCACTCCGGCCGATGAGGGCTGGCGTGCCGCCGAGGCGGCCAGCGCACCGTCGTACGACCGGATGACCGCGTCGGGTCTGCCGGTCCGCAAGCCACGGGCCCACCTGTTCCCCGGCTCGGCGTCGACCGACAAGCAGAACCGGACCTCGGTGTCGAGAACGCCGGCAGCCGAGAACCGTTCACCGGACACGATCCGCAGCGTCCTGTCGACGTACTACTCGAGTTATCGCCGTGGCCGGACCGACGAGGGTGACCCCGGTGGCAGGCATCGGGCGGGCTTCGGCATGATTCCGTCCGACGAGCAGGAGGGTTCGTGAGACCGCTCAGCGTGGAAGCCCAGAACATCAACTGGCTGATCAACCAGTTCGTGGAGCAGGTCCCCGGGATCTCGCACGTGATCGTGGTCTCCGCGGACGGGCTTCTACTCGCGTTGTCCGAGGGGCTACCCAGCGAGCGGGCGAACCAACTGTCCGCCATCGCGTCCGGACTGTGGAGCCTGTCCCAGGGTGGCTCGGCCTGTCTGGGCGGCGGGGCGGTGACCCAGGCGGTCGTGGAGATGCACGAGGGTTTCCTGTTCGTCATGTCGATCAGCGACGGCTCGAGCCTGACCGTGTTGGCGTCGAATCCGTGTGACGTCGGCCTGGTCGGCTATGAGATGGGTCGGTTGGTGACGCGGGTTGGCGACGTGCTCACTCCGGCACTGCGCAACGAACTGCGGGCTTCGCTACCGCACTGACACCCGACGCGCTACTCGACGGCGTCGGTCCGCGGGCTCTTCCCGTCGACCGGCGCCGTCGGCGTGTGTCCGGGCCGGATACCACGGCCTGACCCACTGTTCCCCGGTCCTGCCCGCAGACACGCCCGTAATGCGGCATGTGTTGACAACTGGCGTTGAACGGGACAACCTCACAGCACTGCGGAGTCAGCCGGCCGGCCCACCTGTGCCGCCACACCGCTCACCGCGTCCGGACCGACGGGAGTGTCGATGCCTGCTCTGACCCCGAACGATCTCGAGGTCTGCCGGTCCGTGGCGGAGGAGATCGCCTCCTGGGCGATCGACCGGATCGGAACGGAGCCACCCGAACCAGCACAGGTGACCACCAAGGAGGGCCCGGGCGACTACGTCACCAGCACCGACCGGATGGTGGAGGAACACGTGCGGGGTCTGCTGCACGCCCGGTTCCCGGACCACCAGGTGATCGGCGAGGAGTTCGGCACCGGTGGCGGTGACCCCGGCGACCTGGTCTGGTACGTCGACCCGGTCGACGGCACCGCCAACTACGTGCACAACCTGCCGTTCACCGCGTTCAGCCTGGCCCTGGCCGACGAGAACGGCACCGCGGTGGGGGTGGTCGCCGACCCGCACCGGGGGGAGATCTTCAGTGCGGTCCGCGGGGCTGGGGCCCGACTCAACGACCGGCCGTTGGAACCGACGAACGCCCTGTCGCCGTCCGGTGCGCTGATCCTCGCCGAGGGATTGGCCCACCTGCCCTGGGACGGGCTGCTGGCGGTACAGCGGGCCCTGGCGGCGGACGACTGCGCACTGCGGATGCTGGGTTCGACCGCACTGTCCCTGGCCTACGCCGCCGCGGGCCGGGCGGCCGGAGTACTGCTGGGCAGGTTCAGTCCCTGGGACGTTCTCGCTGGCGTGCTGATCGCCCAGGAGGCTGGCCTGACCGTGTTCAGCCGACAGGACGGTGGCCAACCGGTACCGGGGGACCAACCGTTGCCGGAACACGACCTGCTCGTGGCGGCACCGGGCGTCGCCGGCGCGTTGCGCCTGCTGTGGACCTGACCGAGGTCGACCGACCACCCGCATTCACCCTGGCCCCCGACGGGGTCCACCTCAGATGGCTCACCTGGCGAAGAAGTGGTAGCCGGCCCACACCCATCCGACCAGCGTCGAGGCCCGCCCGATCGGGGTGGACATGACCGCGGTGAACACCTGCGACAGGGTGGGGACGGCCGGGTCCGGCCGCCGGCCGAGGTACTCGAGCACCCCCACGACCAGCCCGATCAGCACGAAGACCGCCACGGTCACGTTGTGGCTGCTCATCTCTTCACCAGCGCCCATCCCGTGACGATCCACACGAAGTACGCCATTGACCTCCACACATGCCCGTCCAACACCGGGTCCATCAGCACGCTCAACGTCGGATGCGCGTACGTGGAGCCGAGCAGGTCGTCCACGATCTCCAGGACGCAGAAGGTGAGCAGCGGAACCGACCAGGCCGCCGCACCGGTGGCCCCGACCGGAACGGGTCTGGGCCGGCGGTCCGGCGGACGTGCCACACCGAGTGCGAAGACGGTCAGGCCCGGGACCAGGACCGCAACGGTGGACTGCCAGGTGAAACTGCCGAAGCCGCCGGCAAGCCAGCAGTACAGGATGACGGCCACCCAGGCCGAGACGACTCCCCTCCGGGCACGTGGCGAACTGACTGTTCCCTCACCGGTGGTCACCAGGTGATTGTGCCTGGTGACCGGTGTCAACGTCCTGTTGTCCGGCCCGGTCGGGCGAGCCATTCGCCCGGAGCTCGTTCCGGGGACTACCGCGCCGGGCGGGCTCCCGGCTCCCGGGCCGCGAAGGCGAGTACCCCGGTCATCGCGGTGAGCACCGGCAACAACCACAGCGCCGTGGACAGCCCGACGACATGGGCCAGCCCACCGACGATGGCCGGCCCGAGCATCCAGCCGAGATAACCGCAGGTGGCCACCGCCGCGATGGCCGGCCCGGTCGCGCCGGTCTGTTGCCCGGCCGCGCCGAACAGCACCGGCACCACGCAGGACAGGCCGGCACCGAGCAGGCAGAAGCCGACCACCGCGCCGACCACCGTCCCGGAGGCGAGTCCGGCCGCCAACCCGACCGTGCCCAGCACGGTGAACGCGCGCACGGTGCGCACCCGGCCCAGCCTGGTGGTGATCCGGTCCCCCACCATGCGACCGGCGGTCATGGTCAGGGCGAAGGCGACGAAGGCCGAACCGGCCACCCCGGGAGAGGCACCCAGCGACTCGCGCAGTTGCACCGCGCTCCAGTCGGAGGCGGCACCCTCACACAGCATGCAACCGAACGCCCCGAGGCCCAGCAGGAGCAACCGACCCGACGGCAGGGCGAAGACCGGGGCTGTGGCCGACGACCCGGCGGGCTGGTCCTCGTCGGCCAGGAACGCCCGGGTGAGCGGCCAACCGGCCAACAACACCACACCGAGAGCGAACTGCTGCCAACCAACCGGGGTGCCCAGGGCGGCGGCGACACTTCCCAGGCCGGCACCGAACAGGGTGCCAGCACTGAACGCCGCGTGGAAGCTCGACAACACCGGGCGCCGGTACGCCCGCTCGACGCTGACCCCCTGGGAGTTCATGGCCACGTCCAGGCCACCGACGGTGGCCCCCCAGCAGAACAGGACCAGCCACAGCGACCACAGGGACCAGGCCAGCCCCACCGCACCGGCGAGCAGACCGAACGCCACCAGCAGCACCCGGGTCACCCGTCGGCTTCCCCACCTGGCCACCCCGGTCCCGGCCAGTGGCATGGCCACCAGTGCGCCGGCGGCCAACGCCAACAGCGCCACCCCCAGTTCGCCGGTTCCCAGTCCCAGTTCGGTCTTGACCTGGGGGATGCGTGGTGCCCACGAACCGGTGAGGGCCCCGCTCACCGCGAACGTGTACGCCACGGCGACGCGGCCGGCCCGTGCGGCCGACCGGGTCTTGGTGTCCTGGATGGCGACGTTCATCGGTCCTCCGGCGGGCGAGAACACCAGCGTGATCCGCGGTCGGGGAAGGTGGCCGGTCTGCTGATCCGGTTGATGGTCCGGCTCGCCCACGGTACAGCCACCGGAGAGGACCGTTCCCTGACACGGCCAACCGGGTGATACCCGAAAGATGCATGCCGCCCCTCTGGATGCATTCCGAAACAGGTAGTACACAGTGAGGTACGTGCGGTCATTCCTCGGTACGAATGGGGTCGCCCATGCGAGTGTCCGTCGGGGCGAGCGAGGCCCTGGCCTCGCCCGAAGCACGCGCGGCCGTGTTGTCCGGCAAGCGCGGAACCCTGATCCGTCTGGCCAGAGAGGCGATGGGGCTGCGCCAGACCGATCTGGGCAGGCTGCTCGGCTACTCACAGTCAACGATCTCCCGGATCGAGAGCGGCAGGCAGCATGCCAACGACATGAGCGTGCTCTCCGCCGCGGCCGAACTGTTGGGCATACCACCGGCGATGCTGGGGCTCGCCGCAACCCCTGGCAGCCCCGGCCCGCCCTTCACGCACCCTGGATCAGGGGCGGTTCGGAGGGACGATGTGAACCGGATCGAGTTCCTGGGCCTCGTGGCCGGCACCGCGGCGGGTTCGGTGGTGCTCGGGCACGAGACCGAACAGCGGCGGTTGGGCATGCGCGACGCACGGACGCTGCGGGCGGACCTGCGCAGGCTCTACGAACTGGACGACCAGCACGGCGGCGGTGACGTCTACGCCCTGGCCGCCCGCACCGCCGGCGCCGTGCGCCGTACCGTTGACCAGGCCACCTACCGGGAACCGGCCGGGCGTGTCCTGTGGTCGATGATCGGGGAGCTGACCGAGCACGTGGGTTGGCTCGCCTACGACAGTGACCGGCACGACGAGGCCCGCCGATGGTGGTTGGAGGCCCTACACGTGGCCCGGCTTCTCGACGACGGTCGGGTGGAGACCGTGGTGATGGCCTCGATGTCGTTGCAGGCAGGTCGGCGCGGGACCGGTCGCGAGGCGGTGGAACTCGCCCGGGCCGCACAGAAGGCCGCCCGGCCGTGGGGTACCCCCCGGTTACGGTCGCTGCTGTTCGCCCGGGAGGCGCTGGGGCACGCACGCTCGGCCGACACCACCGCGGCGTTGCGGGCGCTGCGTCGGGCCACCGTCGAACTGGATCGCGGGCAGGCTGACGACGACCCGCTGTGGCTGGACTTCTACGGGGAGGCCGACCTGTGCTGGCACCGGATGCTGGTCGCCCTGGACCGTCAGGACCTGCCCGACGCCGAGCGGGCGATCAGAGCCGCACTGTCGGCGGTCGGTCCGTCCTTCCCGCGCAACCACGCGCTGTACCTGGCCGAGTTGGCCGAGGTGCTGGTCGCCCGGGGCCGCATCGACGAGGGACTCCAGGTGGCCTCCCGGGCGGTGACGCGGGCCAGTGAGCTGGGGTCGCGGCGGGTGGACCTGGCGGTGGACATGGTGCGTCGCCGGTTGGCCCCGTTCTGGCGTCTGCCCGAGGTACGTGGGTTTCTGGAATGGTCGGCCCAACTGATGCCCGGCCGGGTGACCCCGATGCCGGGCCTGGGCTCGGGCCCCGACCACGGCCGGACCCGGTCGCGGACGTCTGCCTGAACAGTGGTGCGGGTGCCGGTCCGGTCCGTCGGGTTCGGTCACGGTCTGCCCACCGACATGATAGGCAGGGCGTATGCCAGATGTGGTTGTCGTCGGGGCCGGTCACAACGGGTTGGTCGCCGCGGTCTTGCTGGCCAGAGCCGGGCTGTCGGTGGAGGTGCTCGAACGCGCCGACATGGTCGGTGGCGCCTGCC
>DATCWR010000517.1:0-2757 GCA_036566245.1 Mycobacteriales bacterium
ACCTCGCAGGACAGTCCGGCCAGCGCCTGGGCCTGGGGGATACGGCCGGCATCCACGCTCATCCAGCAGGCGGTGTCGGCCAGTCGGGCGGTGAGAATCCGCCAGGAGTTCAGTGCCTCGGTGCGTCCCGGCACCCCGGCCTTCAGTTGGTCCACCGCGTAGGAGAGTTGCCCGAGCACCGCCTTGCGGGCCACCGCACCCACGGCGAAGTTCAGCGTCATGAACGTGGTGTGACAGGCGTCGAGTTCGGCCACGTCACGCATGGTGATCCTCGGGAGCAGGTCCGGGTCGTCGTGGACCAGTCCGGTTGTGCGCCGGACTGCCGTGGGCAACACCACCGCCCCGGCTGACAGCCTCATCAGCCACGCGACAAACAGCCTGCGCTCCATCGGGTCGTCCTCTGCTCGGGCGAAATGGGGCAATTCAACTCTACCGCCGGTCACGTCCATCAGACCGGGACGGGTCAGGCCAAGGTGATTCAGCGCCGCATCCTCACCGAACAGTCCGACCAGGGTCCGACCGTGCATCACCGCGAGTACCACCTGGCTGAGCGGGTCGGGCACCACCCCGCGTTCCCAGTTCAGGAAGTTCCGGGAGATGTTCTCCGGGTTGTTGGTGACCGCACGGATCCGTAGCTGGTCACGGACCGCGAGAAATTTGCGCACCTGCATCGCCCGGGTCCACCCCCGGCGTGCCCGTTGCCTGATCAGTTCCTCGCTGAACGCCTTCACCGGCAGGTCTCCTTCTGGCAGACCCGAAAAGGGGACGAAATCGTTTCCGGGCTCCCGTCGTGCGCTTGTTGCCCCGGCCCGTCAGTTCACGGACGCTACTACCTGCGAACGCGCCCGGTAAAGCGCACCCCGACGAACATTCGGACATCACCACGGAGGTATGAGAACGTGGACAATTCATTTTCCGGCAACCCGGATATGCGCCGAACTCCGTCAGAGCACAGCGCCTACCGGCGGATCAGCCGGTCGGTCCGGCACCCGGCCGGCTCCAGGCCCTGCCCGGATGCCCCACAGGCCGACCGTCCCGGCACGGAACCGGTCTGCACCCGCTGCCAGACCTGGACGTCCTGCTGCTTCTGCACCGCCGAACCGGACGACATGCGCGCCGCACTGCGCCGCATCGCCGAACTCCACTCCGGCTGCGAGACGAACATGTGCCCCGAGCGGGCCCGACTTGCCGCCATTCCCAGGGGCCGCCGACCCGCGGAGTGACACCGCACCCTCGTCGGAGCGACCACTCCGCCACCGCCTCGGCCACGGCCTGATCCCCGTGGCCGAGGCATTCCCGGACCCGGAGCGACAGCCCTGGTTGACCCGCACGACGATTGTGGCTACGTTTGACCTGTCCGATGTGGCGTCAGGAGGATCGTCATGGAAGTGGGTGTCCGCGCCCTGCGAGACGGGTTGAGTCGGCACCTCGCCGAAGTTCGCCGTGGTCGTACCGTCACGGTCACCGATCACGGCAAGGTGATCGCACGGATCGTGCCGGCCGGCACGCCGACCCGCCTCGAACAGCTCATCGCCGAAGGAGTGGTGCAGCGGGCCAAGCACCGGAAGAGACCCGCACCGACACCAGTGAGTGCCGCAGGAACGGTCAGTGATCTGGTGGCCGAGCAACGTCGATGATCAGTTACTTCGACACCTCGGCCCTCATACCCCTGCTGGTCGACGAACCGAGCAGTCCAACCTGCGTCCGTCTGTGGAACGACGCCGAATCCGTAATCAGCACCAGACTTCTTTACGTCGAGGCTGCAGCCGCACTGGGCCAGGCCCTGCGACTGAAGAGGCTCACCGAACAGAACCATGATTCCGCATGCCGCATCCTGGCCATGCTGTGGAGCGACTTCGACATTGTTGAGGCCGATGAGCGCATCGTGACCCGAGCGGCACAGATCGCGCAGGCATGTGCGCTCCGCGGCTACGACGCAGTCCACTGTGCATCGGCGGAGCGGGTGGCCGACAACGATCTCGTGGTCGTCAGCGGTGATCGCCGGATGTTGGCAGCGTGCTCCCAACTTGGTCTGGCCACCGCCAACGTCAACCACGGGTGACGCTGCGAAGGTCGAGTGCCCGACAGGGGGCGGTCCGGTGGCGAATGCCATGTCGGCCAGGTATGTCACCTCCCACCAGTCCCGACCCACGGGCCGGTGGCCATCCCCTCTGCGGGAAATCCACGCAGGAGCCGGCCACAATCGGGGTCCTCGCCTGGAATATCCACGAGGTGGACGTGTGTTGCCCGCCGAGATGCTCAGGGCTGGTCGGGGTCGGGCGGGGTGAAGCCTGGCGGCAGGAAACCCGGCGTGGTCGGGACGGTCGGCCGGCGCGGAGATCGACCGAGTTCATCCTCACCGTCGAAGGCTGCCGCGACCACGTAGACCACCACCGCGAGGAACGGTTCGATGGCCAGCGCCGCCTTCGAGCGGAGGCTCAGCGGCACCTGAACCACAGCGCCCACCTGGTGCAGGGCCGCGGCCGACGGCCCGTGGCCCAGCAGGTGGCCGATCCAGGAGGCGACCAGCGCCCCCACCACACCGCCGGCGGCCAACCCCACGACCACGGCCGGGCCGCGAACGGAACGCCACAGCCACCCGGCCACGCCGGCCGCCAGACCGACCAGCGCGGTCAGCGCGACGAACAGACCGTCCGCAGCGACCAACGCCTCGGACTCCACCGCCCCGACCGGAAGCAGGTTGTCCGACGGTCCGACCCGAAACTCCAGTCGGGGCGCGACCAGGTACCACACCAC
>DATCWR010000519.1:0-13399 GCA_036566245.1 Mycobacteriales bacterium
AGAATGCACCCCAACCCCACAGGCCAGGGACACACCCCATGAAACGGGGTAAAATCTTGGCACTAACTTTCGGCACGCTGTTGAGTTCTCAAGGAGCGGACGCTCACCATCAACAACCTTTCGGTCATCTCCGGGGCAACCAGACCAATCTATCCCTGCCGGTCCCACCGTGTCAAACCCGGGGGTCCGACCGGTGCCCTCCACCTTCACCGCTTCCGTCCCAGGCCATCGGTAGATAGCCTGAGCTGACGCGATTAGGGGTGAATGTCCCAAACTTCGGGCCAGGCACCGGAGCTACTGTACTACGTCGCTGGGCCCGGACCGTGGAGGGTCTGGGCTACGACCTGCTGATGGTCTCCGACCACGTTGTGGTCACCCCCGACGTGGCCGAGCAGTACCCGGCGCCGTTCTACGAGCCGTTCACCACCCTGGCCTGGCTGGCCGGGATCACCGACCAGATCCGGCTGGGGACCACGGTTCTCATCGCGCCGTACCGACACCCCCTGCTGGTGGCCCGGATGGCCGCCAACCTCAACCAGCTCAGCGGGGGCCGGCTGGTCCTCGGGGTGGGGGTCGGATGGGCCCGGCAGGAGTTCGACGCGCTCGGGGTCCCGTTCGAGCGACGAGGGAGCCTCACCGACGACCACCTGCGCACGCTGCGTGCCGCCTGGGACGACGACGAGGACTACCGCAGCGGGTCGATACCGATCTGGATCGGCGGCAACAGCGACGCCGGCCTACGCCGGGCGGTACGGCTCGGTGACGCCTGGCATCCCCTGCGGCGCACCCTCACCTGGTTCCGTGAGGGAGCCGCTCGGATGCGGACCGTGGCCGACCAGTGGCATCGCCCGGTACCGGCCTTCGTTCCGCGCATCGCGCTGCGGCTCACCGACACACCGGTCACCGGGTCCGACCGGCTCGCCGGCGAGGGCACAATCGAGCAGATCCTCGACGACCTGACCCAACTGCGCCTGGCCGGCGCCGACACGGTCGTGCTCGACCCGTTCAACGGCGACCCACACGAGACGCGGCATCCGCAGGCGGCATGGCAGGCACTCGCCACCGTGTCGGCCCGCTGGCACCAGGACACGGACCCCACAGGAACGGAGAAACGGTGACACCCGACGACGAACATGCGCTCCGTAGGGCCATCGAGCTCGCCCACGAGGCCCGTACGGCCGGGAACCAGCCGTACGGGTCGCTGTTGGTCGGGCCGGACGGCGACGTCCTCGCCGAGGACCGCAACACCGTCACCACCGACGCCGACATCACCGCCCACCCCGAGTTGAAACTGGCCAGGTGGGCGGCCCGGGAACTCGACCCGGCCGTCGCGGCGGGCACCACCATGTACACCAGTTGCCAACCCTGCGCCATGTGCATGGGGGCGATCGAACGGTCCGGTCTCGGCCGGGTGGTGTTCGCCCTGTCCACCGAACAGTTGACCAGCCTGGTGCAACCCGTGACCAGGATCACGGTCCGCCGGGAAGGCCCGGCGTTGTTCGACGAGGCCCGCGCCCCGATCGACGGCTACTACCGCTGACCAGTCGGCTGGATGGTCGTTCCAGGCCCTCGCCGGGGCGCGGTCAGGTTTCTGGGCGGTCTAGACCAGCACCCCGGTGCACCGGTCAGCGACGTAGGCCGCCCGGGCCGCCTCGTCCCTGGCCGAGGTCAGGAACCGTGACCAGGCACGGCGTTCGTGTGCGGTCGCGTCGAGTTCGAAGATGTTCTGGTTCGGCCGGAGCGCACCGTCCTTCGGCGGATAGGGGTGGAATCCGGTGTCGTCCCGGCCGTAGAGCACCTGCCACAGCTCGTTGGTGTTGCGCCAGACACAGACCAGCAGGAAGTAACCCTCACCATCGAGATGGAGCATCGCGTACCCGAGTTCACCGCGAAACTCCAGCCGCCCGGCGGACCGGCATCGCCGCGAACAGTGCCGTGCCCTCGTCGACACTTGCCTGGTCGTCGGCCGAACTGACCGCCAGAAAGTCGAGTACCGGGCGGCTTGCCGGTCCGGGGTCGATCGGATCGCCCGGCCTGGGATGGCGCAGCCCACCCAACAGGTGAAAGTCGTCGGACAGGGTCGCGGTGACCTGGCGACAGGTGCGTAGTGCGGCGGCGACATCGTCACCCGCGTACAGCGCGGTGCGGACCATGATCGGACCGACCTCGTGCAGCCGGAGCCGGAACCGGGTGACCACCCCGAAGTTCCCACCGCCGCCGCGAAGCGCCCACAACAGGTCGGGGTTCTGCTGATCGGAGACCTCGGCCACGGTTCCGTCGGCGAGGACCACCTCGGCTCCGATGATGTGGTCACAGGTCAGGCCCCACCGCCGACAGCGCCAGCCGTACCCGCCGCCGAGCGCCAGGCCGGACAGCCCGGTGTAGGAGAACACCCCGGCCGGGCAGGCCAGCCCGTGTGCCGTGGTGGCGATGTCGACATCGCGCAGCAGGCATCCGCCCTGGGCCTCGGCGACGCGGTGGTCCACGTCGACCGTGACCCCGCGCATCAGGGAGAGGTCGATCATGATCGCGCCGTCGGCGACCGCGCTCCCGGCGACGTTGTGTCCGCCACAGCGGATCGAGAGGGCAGGCCGGCACGGCGGGCGAACCGGATCGTGGCACTCACGTCCGACGTGGAGCGGCAACGGGCGACCATCGCGGGCTTCCGGTCGATCATCCCGTTCCAGACCAGCCGGGCCTTCTCGAAACCAGGATCTCCTGGCGCCAGAACCACTCCGTCGAAGGGGGAAGGGAGCCTGGTCACAGCGGAATCATCGTTCATGTGATTACCAGTCCCGTATACATTTCGTCCGCCATGCGACACACGAACATCATCATCGGTTGCTCCGTCCCGGAGTATTTCGATCTGCCCCGCGCACATGACCGGCCATGGTCAGGCCATGGTCCGGCCCGAATCCCCTGGCGACAGGCGGATCTCCCGCCACCGGACACGCGAGGGTATCGGCGCGGGATTCGCGGTCCGTGCTGACGCGGCAGCGCCTGACGCACCGCAGGATCCACAGTCGTGGGGTGCTCCCACCAGCGGAAGCTCGTCCGACTGATCAACAATCGCTCGGGCATCCGAACCGTCAGATGGACGCCCGCTCACAATTCAACGCGACCTGCGCCAACCGCTTCACCGTCCCACAGTCATCACGTCTGGAACACGCACTCATACCAGAGGGACGGACCGAGGCTAACTTGATACACGAATGTTCGGTACAGCGTTGTGACGTGGATCACAATGATATCCTGTGAGATCTGGATTCGAAAAGATCAATGATCTTCGCGGGTTGTGTTTCTGATCTTCGCGGCGACGGATAATCGATCTCCAAGAAGCTGTCCACAGTGGAGCAGTCTCTGCCGGACAGAATCCTCGCACGGGCACACGATGGCTCCTCGCCATCCTCCCCACGACCGGCACTCTCGGGGAGGAGCGCCACCGACCGGGCTGGTCTCTGCCGTCGGTCGTCCACCGGGACCCGGCCGATACCCGACCAGGTACCGACCGCCTCGGCCACCGCCGACGAACCGCTCCGCCGAGCAGACGCACCCTGGGGCCGGGGTCGGTTACCGTGAATTCAGGACCTGTTCGTCCCGGCTCGCGGTGTTCGTGTCACGGTCGGCGAATACTTCGGGTACAACACTGGTATATTCCCAACACATTTTCCGGGCTCCTGACCGATGACCACACCGATAACCCCGGCATATTCCCAGAAACCGCACGGTCGAAATCTCCACCAGCTATGGTCGGTTGTGCGCGACCGAGGAAAGTTCGCCGGCCATCGACTGCCGACCGGTATTCACCCGGCAGTTGCCTGGCTGCGGCCGTGGCAGGGAGTAACTGGAGGTTCCGATGGAGTTCCGCTTACTCGGACCGGTCGAAGCCGAATGTGACGGACAACCGGTGAACCTGGGCCCACGCAAACAGCGGCTTCTGCTCGCCACGCTACTACTGACACCCAACCGGGCGGTCTCCAGTGGTCGACTGACCGAGGTGATGTGGCCGGTCGGAACACCCGCGTCGGCCAGGGCCGTGATTCACGGACTGGTGTACCGACTGCGGCGGACACTGGCCGCGGCCGGTGCGCCGCGTTCGCACGTGACGGTGTCGACTCTCGGCTCCGGATACCAGATCCGCACCGATCCGATGCGGGTGGATGTTCACCGGTTCAGGACGATGCTCGGTCAGGCCGAGACCGCGGATTCCGACGATCGCAGGGTGGAACTTCTGCGCTCGGCACTGTCCCTGTGGCGGGGCCAGCCCCTCTCCGACGCGGTCGACGACGATGTTCGCGCGTGGCTGTGTGGAAGCCTGGACGAGGCCCGACTGACCGCGATCGAGGACCTGATGGACGCCGAGTTGCGACTCGGCCGGCACCATCGGCTCCTGGCCGAACTCACCGCGTTGGTCGACAGCAACCCCAGGCGGGAGCGGCTGGCCGGTCAACTCATGCTCGCCCGGTACCGATCGGGTCAGACCTCGCGCGCCTGTGACGTGTTCGAACGCACCCGGCGTCTGCTCGCCGAGGAGTACGGACTCGATCCAGGTCCGGCGTTACGGCGGTTGCACTCGGCGATCCTGCGAGCCGACCCTGCCCTGGACCTGTCGGCGCCCACCGTGGCCCGACCACTCGGGATGGTCGGGGCCGGTACCGAGCGCCTGGTTCCGGCCCAGCTCCCCGTCGATGTCACCACGTTCACTGGTCGAACCTCACAGTTGGCCGCGCTGGACAGGCTGTTGGTCGGGCGTGCCGACGCGCCGCCACCGCGGGTGTGTGTGATCACCGGAACCGCCGGAGCCGGCAAGACCGCGCTGGCGGTGCACTGGGCGCACATGCGGTGCGACCGGTTCCCCGACGGTCAGATCTTCGTGAACCTGGGCGGCCACGACTCACCGCACCGGCTCACCCCGGCCGCCGCGCTCGGCCAGGTGCTGGCCGGGCTTGCCGTCCCGGCCGACCAGATACCGGCGGGGACGGGCGAACGGGCCGCGCTGTACCGGTCCCTGCTTGCCGGCAGGCGCGTCCTGGTCGTGTTGGACGACGCGACCGATCCTGACCAGGTCCGTCCCCTGTTGGCCGGAGGTGGTGTGGTGTTGGTCGTCAGCCGGCACCGTCTCAGCGGCCTGGTGGCCCGGGAGGGCGCCCACCGGGTGGACGTCGGTGAGTTCACGCCGTCGGAGACCCGGGAGATGGTGACCCGCCTGGTGGGGCGTCGGGCCGCCGGGACCGATGACGCCTCGCTGGCCGTGCTGGCCAGCCTGTGCGCGCACCTACCGCTCGCCCTGCGCATCGCCACAGCCCACATGGCCGAGCGTCCGGAGCTGGACGTGGCCGGCTACGCGCGTCAGTTACGAGGTGGCGACCGGTTGGCCATGCTGACCGTGGCCGGCGACGAGAGGGCATCGGTTCGCGCGGCGCTCCGCTCGTCCTACCAACGGCTGGACCCGGCCACCCGCCGGCTGTTCCGGCTGCTGGGCAGGTTGCCCGTGCCCCGGATCACCGCACGTGCGGCGGCCACGCTGGCCGGTGCCGACCCACAGACCACCCAGTCACTGTTGGACCGGCTGGCCGAGGCCAACATGCTCACCCTCTCGGAGGGCGAGTACCGGGTCCACGATCTGCTGTACCTGTACGCACGGGAGTTGGCGACACACACAGGAGCCGCCGACCCACACGGGAGCCCGTTGACCCACACGGGAGCCCGTGACCGTCCGGACCCGGACCGGCCGGCCGTGATCGGTTGACCCGCCCGAACCACGGCGGTCGCCTGGATGAGTGATGTCGGGGTGACCTGCCGGAACCAACCGTCCGTGTCGGGGCGGGTCAGCCGAAGATCAGCTCCTGGTAGGCGGCCCGCACCGCCGGGCCCGGCTGCATGGCCAGTTCGTGGTCGAGACCGCGGCGTAGCCGGTGGAACACCTCGGCGGCCTGTGCCCGCTGACCCATCCGGCCCAGGGCCGTGATCAGCAGGGCGTGCGCGGTCTCCCGGAACGGATTGCCGGCCACCAGCGGACGGAGCCGGTCGGCGGCGACGGCGTTGCGATCCATCGCCAGGTCCAGTTCACAGCGTCGTTCCAACAGGGTCAGCCGACGCTCGCGGAGTTGTTCGGCCACCGCCCTCAGTCCGGGGGACGCGTTGACCCCACCGAGCGGGTGCTCGGACCACTCGGACAGCGCCAGATCCAGCAGCGCGGCCCCTTCGGTCAGTGCCCCGCGTCCGATGGCGCGCTCGGCCTGTCCCGCCCGGTTCTCGACCCTGAACAGGTCGACCTCGCCGGGCGCTGCCCGCAGGCAGTACCCGTCGGCGACCCGGCACAGCCGTTGGCTGGCTCCCGGGCAGATCACGTCGAGCGCGCGCCGGATGCGGTGCACGTAGAGCTGAAGGTTCTTCCCGGCGCTGGCCGGTGGGCGCTCTCCCCACACGTCACCGACCAGGTGTTCGACCGGAACCCGTCCGCTGGCGGCCAGTACCAGGACCGCGAGCACCGACCGGACCCGGCGCGCGGTGATCGTGGTCGCACGGCCCGGTCCGGTGACGTCCACGGTGGTCAGCAGGGTGAAGGAGAGCGACTCCATGGCACTGTCCTTGAACTGAGATGACTGACTTCCGCCATACCATCAACGTGAGCTTACGCACTGCCGAGTTTACGGCGCTGCCATGGCCTGTCAATACAAATCACCTCATACCAGGGCATACGCTGTAGTCCTCAAGTCAGGAGGCACGTACATGGCCGCCGCCGGAGGAGGAACCCTTGCCGCCCGGATCGACCGACTGTTCGGTGTGGTCCGTCGGCCCGACGGTCAGCAGTACAGCCACGAGGAGGTCGCCAGGGCGTGCCGGGAGGCCACCGGTGAGAGTTTCTCCGCGACGTACCTGTGGCAACTGCGCACCGGTCGCAGGGACAACCCCACCAAGCGGCACCTGGAGGCCCTGGCCGCGTTCTTCCAGGTACCGCCGGCGTACTTCTTCGACGACGAGCAGGGTGCGGCCATCGAGGCCGAACTCGACCTGCTCGGGGCGCTGCGTGACGCCTCAGTACGCAACCTGGCGCTCCGTGCGGTTTCCCTGTCCCCCGAGGCTCTGGACACGGTGACCGACATCGTCGACGCCATCGCCCGCCGCGAATCCCGCCGATCGTCGGATCCGGACCGCGCCCGGTGAACCGGGTGAGTCGGGTGAGCCGGGCGCGCCGACGCAGGACGGCCAACGGGGGAACCGGCGGGCCGGCCCCGGAGCGTGCCGCGGGCTGGTTCGGGTGGCGCCAGGGGGTCCACCACCGCAGACAGCGCCGCCGATGCGAACGACTGGCGCGGGCGGTCCCCCTGCCCACACCGTTCACACCGGCCACGTTCGTCCAGGCGGTCGCCGAGATGCGCCACCGAAGCATCGAGCTGATTCCGGTGACCGGCGGTGTGGAGATGCCCACCGGCCTGGTCGTGAGCACCGACGGCGCGGACTACATCGTCTACACGGCCGACACCACCCGGTTGCACCGGTGGCAGATCGTGGCGCACGAGGTCGGTCATCTGCTGTGCGGGCACCGGCACGGTCTGGCCCTGAGCGAGACCGTGTCCGCGCTGCTCACCCCCAACCTGTCGGTGGAACTGGTGCGACGTGTGCTGGGCCGTACCACCTACGAGCAGTGGGAGGAACGCGAGGCCGAACTGTTCGCGTACGCGATCGTGCGCCGGGCCCTGCGCGTCAGCCCGCCACCGGACGAGCCCACCCCCGACCTCACCGAGGAAATGACCCGACTCGGCTCCGTCCTGGATCCCAGGAGGAACACCGATGGTCGAAACAGCTAACTACTGGGCATCCGGCATCGTCATACTGGTGGCCGGCCACAGGTTGGTCACCGCCCGACGGACCTCGGCGACCGCGACCCTCCGGTACATGTGTTCCTTCCTGATCTGTTTCGGAATGGGACTGACGGTGATGGCGCCGGCGACACTGACCGCGGCCGCGGCGGTCGAACCGGTGCCCAACCTGACCCGACTGGTCGGCAACGCCCTGGAGATGGCCGCGGCCGCCTCGCTGAGCCTGTGCGCGTACTCGGTGATCGGGCCCGAGTTCGCCCGACGCCGGAGGGTCCGCGTGCTCGCGGTACTCGGCGGGTGCGTGACGACGATGCTGGTGTCGCTGGTCGCCGGGCACACCCGGTTCACCATCGACTTCGTCGACGTCTATTCCTTCACCCCCGCGATCGTGGTGTACGAGAGCGTGTTCTTCACGTTCATCGGTGGATGCCTGGTGCTCTTCGCGCTGGTGGTCCACCGCTACACGACCAACTGTGACCACCCACCGCTGCGACGGGCCGCAAGGACCCTCATCGTCGCGGCCGGGATCAGCGTGGTCTGGGTGGGGTGGTCCGGTGTTCGACCCCTGATCACGATCACCACCGGTCGGCCGCTGGACACCACCGTCCCGGTCGGCTCGATCATCGGGATACCCGCCGTCGGGACATGGTTGGCCGGTCTCACCCTGATGGCCTGGGCGTCGTACCTGACCAGACCGGTGCACTGGCTGCGGTCCTACCTCGCCTACCGTGCGGTCGGGCCACTGCGCGCCGCGGTCGCCGAGACGATGCCCGGGCGCACCGCGCCGGGACGCATCGGGTGGAACCCCGGGTTCGCGCTGTGGCGGCGCGTGATCGAGATCCGGGACGGACAGTTCGCGCTGCGGAGCCACACCCACCCGGACGTACCGGACTGGACGATCAGTGCGGCACGCCGGGCCGGTGTCACGGACGAGGTCGAGACCAGCGCGCTGGTCGAGGCGGCCGCGCTGGCCGGGGCGCTGGAACGGTGGCGCGCCGGCGTGACCGCGAACCCGACGTCGGCCAGCGGACCGGTCGCGTCGAACCGGATCGAGCCGACCGTCACGGCAGAGGCCGAGGCGTTGACACGGGTGGCGCGAGCGTTCACCGGTTCCCCGATCGTGGCCGCGGTCCGCGACCGTGTCCGCCAGGAACTCGACCAGGCCACCGAACCGGCCACCCAACCAGTCGGACCAGCCCTACCGGGCCCGCGGCCCACCCGCCAGGGCTGAAAGCCAGTCCCGGTACCAGTCCACCACCAGTTCACCACCAGCCCGATACCAGCGGGGCCGCCTAGGTTCGGGACCGGGATGGTTCGCCGACGCGATCAGCGTAAACGGAGACGGGCTGCGACGTGGACACCGGATCGATCGTACGTTCCGACGGAGTCGGCGCACACCAGGCCGACCCGGAGCGGGACTTTCCCTGGCTGGTCCGCGAGGAGCCCGGATCCGAGTGGCTCCAACTGGGACTGTCCATCGTGCCGGAGAAGATGACCGCACTGTACGAGGCACTCGGTGCGACGGCTCGGGCGCTGCTCGGCGGCCCGGTGACGAACTTTTTCTTCATGCACAAACAGCCCGGTATGCGGATCCGCTTCGAGATCACCACGCCCGAAACGCGGGAGTCAGTCCGCCAGGCCGTCGAACGGTGGCGAACGGACGGGCTGGTCACCAGCATCCTCCCCGGCGTGTACGAGCCGGAGTACCCGCTGTTCGGGGGCCCGACGTCCATGGAACACGTCCACCGCCTGTTCACCGTTGACTCGCTCGCCTGGTTGGATCACCACGCCAGCCAGGCCGACCGCTCCAACCGGTCCGCACCGGTGAATCTGTCGCTGGCGATGCTGCGCGGTCTCTTCGACGACCTGGACATCATCGGGTGGGAGAGCCGCGACGTCTGGGACCGACTACGTCGGGTGGCCAACCGACGGTTCACCGGGACACAACTCTCCCAGTCCCGGTTCGCCGAGGCGTCCCGGCCGGTGCGCCGGGCCTGGTCCGCCCGCGACGACCTGCTGGCCGCTCTCACCCCGCGGGATCGGTCGACGCTCGACGCGTTCCGCGAGGTGGCCTCGGTGGAGGTCAGGCGGTGGCGCACACGGTATTTCAACACCCAGCAGGCCAGCGTCGGACCACGTGAGGCAGCCGCCTACCTCACGATATTCCACTGGAACCGGGCCCGGATCTCCACCGTGCGCCAGACCCTGATCGCCGAGGCGCTCGCCACGGAGGACACGCCATGACAGCCCGCGTCGAGCACGCCGCCCTGGCCCGCGTCGGCGGACTACCGGTTCGGCTGTGGTTGGCCGCGGCCAACTCCACACTGGCCGGCCAGATCCACGACCTGGAGGAACGGGTACGAGCACACCACGCCCGAACCGCGTCACTGGCCGAACTGGTCGGGACCGAACTGGTGCCGCACCTGTCGCTGTCGGCCGGGGAACGCGCGCTGGCACTGAAGGTGCGCCGGGCGCTGCACAACGGCACCCCGGTGTCCGACGCGGACAGTGCGGCGCTGGTGGACACCGCACGCCGGGTGGGTGCTCCAGACGAACTCGTCGGTGGGCTCCTGGACGCCGCGGCGCACCAGGCGGAACTGGCCGCGGCAGAACAGGCGGCCGGTCAGTCGCTGGCCACCGAACAGGACCGGCTGCTGCACGGCTCGTGGGAACTGGTGAACGGATCGGCCGCGGCGAGCCGGGCGTTACGGCGCAACAACCCGACGACCTACCACGACATCGCACGGCGGATCGACCGCGGCGAGAAATGGACGGGTAAGCGGCTGCGGCGCGGATCAGAGTACCTGTGGCGAATGATCGAACGCGGCACCACCAAACCGACACCGCGCGGCTGGTTCGGGCACATCGGACTGGTGGCCGTGGACGACCGTGAACAGTGGACCGACCCTGACCTGATCCTGGGGCCGGACATCACCTCGTACACGATGGAGAACGTCTACCTCCACCGGCACCGGCTCGGTTCCGATCCGACACTGTGGTCGGACCCGTCGGCCCGGGTGAGCCTGACCCCACTTCGTCGGGTCGGCGACGGGTACCTGTGGGTGTGGGCCGACCACCCCGACCCGTCCCGCCAACCCAACCAGCCCGGCAGGGTCGTGGAGATCAAACTACGGCGGACGCCGGCCGTCGACGCGCTGGTGTCCACTCTGGGCGAGCGGGCGCACCCGGTCGGGGTGGCGGTGAACTGCCTGCTCCCCGTTGCCGGCACCACCGCCAGGGCACTGGCCTTCCTCCGGCACCTGGCGACCATGGGCGTGCTGACCGTGACCAGCCCCCCGACACCGCAACGGGTCCGTGGACGGTACGCCACCGTGTCCGCCGTGGACACCGCGGTCGGTGTCGCCGTGGACGAGAACGGGCAACCGATCCGGGACGGGGACCGGCAGTTCCTCGACGTGCACCGCGAGGTCCGTTCCACCCTGCCCGCCGGCTGGTACCGGCGGATCGAGGAACTCGCCGCGCGAGTCGGCCGGGTCGGCGCGCTCCTGTCGGCGGACAGACAGATCCGGCCCGACAATGCCACCCTCACCACCCGCCCGCAGCCCCTCCTCGACCTGGTGTACGACCAGCTTCGGACCATGCCCGAGCAGGTCGACAAGACCCCGCACCAGCACGGGTGGCCCCGGCCCAGACACCCCGACTCCGCGTACGCGGCCCTGTTCGACACGCTGACCCGCGCACCGGCGACCGGATCGGTGGACATCACAGCCGATCTTCTGGACCGCCTGGGCGCACCAGCCGCCCGGTTCGACTGGCCGGTCGACATGCTGGTCCGGCCGATCCACGTCGCCACCGGCCCGCTGGCCGTGCTGGGCCACGCGGCGCCCGCCGGCGTGCTGGACGCACGGTTCGCCGACATGCTCGCGATGTCACGTGGGCGGATCCCCCAGGTCGCCGCCTACCGGGAACTGCTCCGCCAGATCGAGGACGACACCGGCGGGCTGTTCGTGGAGGTTCTGCTACCTCCGGTTTCGGCCATCGCGGCGAACGCCGTGCGACGGCCGGTGTACACCCGGGCGTGGACCGGCGACCCCGATCCGCGGCCGTACCACGACGAGGCGCCCCCAGCCGACTACCGGTACATCCCGCTGTCGGACATCACCCTGCGCGAGTGCGACGGCGCGGTGGTCGCCGAGGCGGACGGCCGGTGGATCTGGCCCGTGTACCACGCCACGCGCACACCCCGGAAGCCGTGGGAGATGCTGCACCAGTCGCTGATGGGGGCGTCGCCGCAGCCGTGGTACTGGCCGGTCTGCCTGTCCGGGCACAGGGACCTGTTCACCAACCGTGACTCGATGCCCCGGATCACGATCGACAACTCGCTCGTACTCACCCCGGCGGCGTGGCGGGTCGACCCGACCGGGTTGTGGGACGTCGACGCGCCGGCCCTGACCAGGGCACGCGGGCTGGATCGGCTCCGCCACCGGTTGGGGCTGCCGCGCTGGGTGTTCGTCGACGGTGCACCGGCCGGGAAACTGGCCTGCGACCTGGACAGCGCGCGCGCCGTCGGGGTCATCGAACGCGTCGTCGACGAATCCCCGGACGGAACAGTCACCTTCGAGGAGATGCTGCCCGACCCCGACCACTTCCTCGCCGCCGACGACCAACCGACACCCGACCGGTTCGCCACCGAACTGTTGTTGAGGTTTCCGTTCGCGGAGTCGCCGGCCGAGTTGGCCGCACGGGTCGCACCAGAACTGGCGAGTCGGGTTTCGCGCGCAACCCGGCCGCTGGCCGTATCCCGCCAACGGGTAGTGAGGAGGTGACCTATGACCCCCCAGTCGGATGAGGTAACCGAACTCGACGAGCAGGCGGTGGACGACCTGATCGACCAGCTCGAGACCGAGTTCACCGAGAAGATGCTCTTCGGCGACACGTGCGAGACCGCCTCGTCGTCCTGCACCTACACCAGTAGCTGCGTGGCGTGCTAGCGATCTTGAACACGGAGCGTTGGGGGCGGATCCCGTCCCCAACGCTCCCTCGAAGCACCAACCGCCGATATCGACCCAGAAGAAGGCAGCGACATGAGCCAGGAAACCGCCGAAGTTGACCAGCACACCGTCGATTCGCTGATCGACGAACTCGAGGTACAGCTCACCAGCCAGGTCGTTCCGCCGGACTGTGCCCGGGACACCACATCCTGCCCGGTCTCGGTCTCCTGCGCCTAGGCGGTTGGTTCGAGACCCCCGCCGGGGCGGAGCCCTGGCTCCGGGGTCATGTGGTGACGGGGTCACGTGGTGGGGGGTCACGTGGTGAGGGGGTGTGGTGCGGTGCTGCCTTCTGTTGGGGGGAGCTTCGCTCCGCCCCACACCCCCTCAATCCGGACCCGCCGAGACGATCGGCGGCATCGTGGCGAAGGAGGCGACATTGGTACCCGCCGCGCCAATGATGACCGTGCTCGAGGCCGCCCTGGAAGTCGTGCGCACACCGCCACCCACCACCGGGCCGCTCGACGGGGGCCCGGCCGTGCTCGCCGGACTGGTTGCCTCGCTGGGCGACAGCGCCGGGGGTACCGACCGCGCGCTGGCCGGATGGCTGCTCCGGTACCAGCGCGG
>DATCWR010000471.1:0-5667 GCA_036566245.1 Mycobacteriales bacterium
TCACCCCGCCGCCGACCACCGCCACGTCGGGATGGTGGTGTGTGTCCATGGGTCGATGGACCTCCCTTCGCCGGCATGACCCGGATCAGGTTCGACGGTCGGTGGCTCCGTGCCGGTCACGTGTCGGCACCAGCCACCCTCTCAGCCCGGTCCACCGGGCTCCCGTGTCTCCGAACCCAGGGTAGTCCGGCCCCACCAGGCCCGGGTGAAGTGGTCGAAACCAACCCGCGTCGACGGCGCTGCGTCGCCCGCACGCGACGATCCGGTCCGGTGCGACCCGGTGGGGTGAACCGGAATGTCAGTGGGTAATCATGGCCCGGTGACCGAGAACGATCAGCGGGTCGGGGTCGGTCCGTACCCCCGGCCGTGGCCGGAGGATCCACGACTGGACCCCGACCTGCTCGCTGACGGTGACCGGCGCAACGTGGTCGACCGGTACCGGTACTGGCGGCTCGAGGCGGTGGTCGCCGACCTGGACACCCGTCGGCACGCCTTCCACGTCGGCATCGAGAACTGGCAGCACGACCTGAACATCGGCACCGTGGTGCGCACCGCCAACGCGTTCCTGGCCAGCCAGGTACACATCGTCGGCAACCGCCGATGGAACCGGCGGGGCGCCATGGTCACCGACCGTTACCAACATCTGCGCCACCACCCGACCATCACAGACCTGGTGGACTGGTGTCGGGCCGAGGCTCTGCCGATCATCGGTGTGGACAACCTGCCCGGTGCGGTGCCGCTGGAGCAGGTCGACCTGCCGCTGCGCTGCCTGCTGCTGTTCGGGCAGGAGGGGCCGGGACTGTCCGGGCCGGCTCGGGAGGCCGCCGAGACGGTGTGCTCCATCGCCCAGTACGGGTCCACCCGGTCGATCAACGCCGGGGTCGCCTCGGGCATCGCCATGCACGCCTGGATCCGGCAGCACGCCGACCCACCGCCGGGTTAGCCGGTCACACCCCTCCGGCCAGTCCGCCGTACCGGTCGTCGCGCCGACCGTGCATCACACCATCGCATCGGTCAACCCGGCTGGGCACGCAGGAACCGGCCGAAGTGTGGCACGGTGAACGCCACCGTGCCCCGTTCGGCGCTGAACACCAGGCCCTTCTTGATCAGCCCGTCCCGGGCCGGGGACAGGCTCGACGGTTTGCGGCCCAGGGTCGAGGCCACCTCCGCGGTGGCCACCGGTCCGTCCCCCAACGAGGCCATCGCGCGCATGTAGTCCCGTTCGGCCGGAGTGGCGCGCTCGTACCTGCTACCGAAGAAGCCCACCGCCAGTTCGGCCTCGGCTTCCGGGGCGGCCAGCGCCACGTCGGACGCGGTGATCGGGCTGGCCGGGGCGTTGTCCCAGGTGACCTTGCCATAGGCCTGAACGAAGTACGGATATCCGCCGGCGGCGGCATACAACGCGTCCAGGGCCTCCGGGGTGAAGCCGACTCCCTCCCGTTCGGCCGGGGCGACCAGCGCCTGGTCCGCCGCCTCGCGTTCCAGCCGATCGATACGGATATACCGAAACAATCGCTCGGAGTAGCTCTTGCTGGACGACAGCACCACCGGCAGGTGCGGCAGCCCGGCACCCACCACGATCAGCGGTGCTCCAGCCTGGGACAACTCGTGGCAGGCGGTGCACAACGCCGCCATTCCACGGGCCGGAACGTCCTGCATCTCATCGATGAACAGCGCAACGCCGACCGACAGGTCGGTGGCGACCGACGCGGCGTCCACGAACAGTTCGGTCAGGTCGATCTCCAGGTCCCCGGAGTCGGCCCGGCCACGCGCGGCCGGCACGTCGATGCCCGGCTGCCAGCGCAGGGTCGCGTTCCTCGGGGCCGCCGGGTCACGCATGGCGAACGCCTTGAGCACCCCGAGAAACCCCTCGACCCGGTCGGGGGCGCGGTGCCGGGGCGCGATCTCGCGCACCGCCATGTGCAGCGCACCAGCCACCGCACGGCGCAGCGTCTGGTCCGGGCGGGCCTCGATCCTGCCGGTGCCCCAGGCCCGTTCGATGGCGCGCGAGCGCATCGCGTTGAGCAGCACCGTCTTACCCACACCACGCAGCCCGGTCAGGATCATGCTGCGTTCGGGCCGCCTGGCGGCAACCCGTTCGAGTACCACGTCGAACTGGCGCAGTTCACGGTCACGGCCGGCCAACTCCGGCGGGCGCTGGCCCGCACCGGGAGCGTAGGGATTGCGCACCGGGTCCATACACAGGACTTTATTCGGCTCTATTGCTTCTACGCTAGATCCGGCTAGAAGTCCCTACCGACGACGTGTCGGCAGGCCGGCCGGGTCGGGGACCTGCTCCCTGGGCAGGGCCTTGAGCACGGCGATCACATCCTCGTCGGCGTAGCCGGCCCTGGCTGCGACGTCGAGGTTCGCACACACTCCTCTGGTGACGTTCAGTCGCACCCCGTAGGTCTCGCCCAGGTCCCTGGCCAGCCGGGACTCCTTGAGCGCGTGCTTGAGCGGGAACCGCGGTGCGTAGTCTTCCTCCACCACCTGCGCGCCCTTGACGTCGAACATCGGCGCGGCACAGTCGATGGTCTGGATCACCTCCAGCATCCGCCGCAAATCCAGGCCACCAACCCGGCCCAGCGCGAACGCCTCGGCCAACAGCCCCTGCATGCCGGTGCCGATCAGGTTGCCGCACAGCTTCATCACCGACCCGGCACCCACCGGTCCCATGTGGAACACGGTGCCGCACATGGCGTCCAGATGCGGACGCACCCGCTCAAGGTCGGCGTCCTCAGCGCCCACGGTCACCCACAGGTCCCCGCTTCTGGCCGGGTCGGTGGACCCGAAGAACGGAGCATCAATGAACCCGATGTCCCGCTCGGCCAGCCGTTCGGCCGTGCTGATCACCTGCCCCGGACTGGTGGTGGACATGTCCAGGATGGTGCCGCCGGGCCGCATGCCCTGCACGACACCCTCCGGTCCGAACAACACGTCCTCCACGGCCGCGTCGTCGGACAGCACGGTGACCACCACCTCCGCGGTCGCGCCGATCTCACGCGGTCGGGCCACCACGGTCGCGCCGTCCCGAGCAAGGGCCTCGGCCCTGTCCCGGGTACGGTTCCACACCGTCAGTGGGAAGCCGGCGCGAAGCAGGTTGCGGGCCATGGGGGCACCCATCAGACCAAGGCCGACGAAACCAGTCGACACCGCCATCACAACACCGTCCTCCCCGGGCCGGACGGGCCCCAGGACCGAACATAGGCTCTCGCAGCCTGTTCGGCATGTGCGCGGCGGTCACCGCATGGCGCCCGGCGCGTCGGCCTCCACGGTGACAACCTGCACGAGCTCCGAGAACCAACCCGCCGCCCGGCAGGCCAGCACCGGCCACCCGACCGAGGGGCCGGTGGAACCACTCGAATGGACCTTCCCGGCCAGACCACACCGGACCATCATTACCGACAGTGTCCACAGCATCACGATCCAGTGGAGGCGGCTGATGGCGCATCAGGATGGCCGGGTCCGGAACCGGAGCCAGCCCACGGCCCAGAGATCCTCCCGGATCGGCGACGCCCCACCGGCCAGCGAGTTCGGTGCGGCGCACCGCAGGCCGTGGTACGGCGACCAGGACCTCGACGAACCTGACCTGTCCGGCCATGGACGGTTCACCGAGATCGGTTGGCCAGCCTGACCGTCCGATGTCCCGTGACCGAGGCCGACCGGACCGAAGGCGACCACCACCGGTGACCGGTCAGGACAGTCCCAGATCGTCCAACCGGTACACCGCCCGGCAGTCCAGCCCAGCCGTACGCAACGCCTCACCGGCGCCGCGGTCCACGACCAGGGCGACTCCGACCACGTTCGCTCCGGCCTCGCGCAACGCCTCGACCGCGGCCAGCACACTGGCCCCGGTGGTCGAGGTGTCCTCCACCGCGACCACCCGCCGGCCGGCCACCTCCGGCCCCTCGATCCGCCGCTGGAGCCCGTGTGCCTTGCCGGTCTTGCGTACCACGAACGCGTCCAGGCCCCGGCCACGTTCCGCCGCCGTGTGCAGCATCGCGGTCGCGATCGGGTCTGCACCCAGGGTCAGCCCACCCACCGCGTCGAAGTCCCAGCCCGCGGTCAGGTCGAGCATCACCCGTCCGACCAGCGGCGCGGCCAGGTGGTGCAGCGTGATCCGGCGCAGGTCTATGTAGTAGTCCGCCTGCGCGCCAGAGGAGAGGGTCACCCGGCCACGCACCACGGCCAGGTCGGTGATGAGTGTGCGCAGGGACTCACGGTCGGCGTTCACCCCCCAACGGTATCCACCGGGCAGACGAGGGGTACCACCCGGCATCCGGACCGCTGGTTCGCGGGCACGGCAGGAACTTTGTCCCCGCGAGGTGGTGAACCACTCGTCTAGGGTGCGGATGGGCCCGTACGGGCGGCGCGGGCGGAAACGGGTCGGGTGTCCGTCCGCGGACGCCATACCGGGGCCGTCCCCACGGCGACTGTCGGCGACCGCCACCGAAGGGAGAACTGTCCACAGTGGATTTTGTCTTTTCCGAGAAACAGGAGGCGTTGCGGGCCGCGGCACGCCGGTTCCTGGCCGAGGAGTTCCCACCGGAACGGGTCACGACGCTGTCCGACTCCGAGGCGGGGTGGGATCCGGACTCGTGGAAGGAGGTGTCCACCCGGGGATGGCTGGATCCCGACCTGGGCACCATGGAACACGCCGTGCTGGCTGAGGAGGCCGGTTACGCGCTCTACCCCGGACCGCTGTGGACCACACTCGCGCTGGCCCGCCAGGCGTACCAGGGGCATCCCGCCGCGGACGAACCAGCCACCCTGGCCTGGCGCGACACCGGGGTACTGGGCCTGGCCGGTGTGCACGCGACCGCCTGCCTGGCCGAGTGGAGCCCGGGCGGATGGCGGCTGTCCGGAGTGAAACACGGAGTGCCGGACGCGACCACCGCACGGGAGGCCGCGGTGGTGGCGCGCGGTCCGGCCGGCACCGCACTGTGGCGCCTGGACCTGGGCGCCCACCCCGAGGTCGTCCAGAACGTCTCCACCCTGGACCGGACCCGGCGCGTGGCCGACCTGCGGTTACGTCGGACCCCGGTCGAACCGCTGGTCGCGGCCCCCGACGCACCACGGGTGCTGTTCGGAATCCGCCGCGCCGCGCTGGCACTGTTGGCCTGCGAGGCGGTCGGGGTAACCCATCGGGCACTGGACGTCGCCACCCTGCACGTCGACGTGACCACCCCGGCCCCGGCCACCGGTTCGTACGGGGGTGTGTCGCACCGCATCGCGAACGTGTACACCGCACTGCAACTGGCCCGTGCCCTGGCCTACCGGGCGGCCTGGTGCGTGGCCACCGGCGACGACGGGGTGGACACCGCATGCGCGACCGCCACCGCGTCGGCCGGGCACGCGGTGATCTTCGCCTGCGAGAACGCCCTCGCCGCGGTGGGTCCGACCGCATCCACCCAACAACGCTGGTTACGGCGGCTGCTCCGACGGGCCCGGTGGATCAACGCCTTCGAGGGGTTCCCCCGAGCGCGCCGGTTCGAACCGGCCCGGGCCGCACACCACCGATCCCCGCCGGTGACCCGGGTCGACTGACCATGCGGGCAAAGCCGGTTGGGGATGGTCAGCCCACGGGCTCGGAGGCCGGAAACTACAGCGCGCGTCGGCGCACCACCCCGCTGACCCGACGGACCAGCCCGCGCGGTGCGAGCC
>DATCWR010000527.1:0-4298 GCA_036566245.1 Mycobacteriales bacterium
ACCAAGGTCGCGCACCGCAAGGGCGCCACCGACGAGGAGATCATGGAGGCCATCTGGGTGGCCGCCGAGATGCGCGCCGGCGGCGCGTTCGCGCACTCCACCCTGGCCCTGCACACCCTTGACGAGGAAGCCCACAAGCAAACCTCGGAGTGACGCACCCCAGACCACAGACGACCCGGGCCCACGACAGTGGCGAGCCCGGGTCGTTTTCTGTCCGACGATCAGACGTCGACGAAGCAGGAGGCCGGGGCGAACCCGACGTCGGTCGGCGGCCGCCCGAACAGCGGTATCAGCATCCAGCCGTTGCCCGTCACGCCGCACACGGTGTAGGGCTCACCGGGCACGACCGCGATGCAGTCGAACTGCGCTCCGTTCGGCGCTGGAGTGGTCACCATCGGGGCGCTGGTGTTGGGTGCCGACCGGACGAACAACGTATCGAACGGGCTGGAGACCGCGATGCGGCCGGTCCCGCAGGACGACGAGGAGACCAGGTCAGGGGTCGGGTCGGTGGCGGCAGCGGACCGGCCGGCCGCGAGGTGACCGTACGGCGACGACGAGGTGGCGGCTGCGGCGGGCGCCGGAGCCGAGTCCGGGGAGGACGCCATCGCCGCGTCGGAGGTAAACAACCCAGCCGACAGCAGAGTTATCGTGCCGAGTGTCGCAACGACCCGACGTACCAGACGCAGTTGCATGGAAGTTCCTTTCGGGAAGGAATATCACCACCGTTCGGGAAGATCTTTTCGTGCGGGGGTCCTCGAATCGGCACATGATCAGGAGAACGGTTCACCGCGTCACCGCCTCTGGTTCACGGTGGGTCCGTATCCAGCTACCCGAACAAGATAACTACCATATCGACCCACCAAACAGAAGACGTAAGCACACAAACCATCAAGGATGATCTGCCTGTCAGCGTCATTTCAAAATCGTATTCTGGATCCGAACCAAAGATCAATTATCGAGGGGCGTTACGGAAACTGATCACGGAACACGAAGCACCACGCCTTCGGGTACTGCTCAGGGGCGGGGTGCCGTCTCACCGTGTACGGCGGTGTATTCGGCGGCGAGCCAGGGGCCCAGGTCGTCGATGAGCATGGCGAGCACTGCCGGATCGCTGGAGAGTGTGCGGCCGATGGTCGCGGCGACGCGCATCTGCTCAGCGCGTTCGGGGTGGTAGTGGCCGAACAGTTCGGCAGACCGGTTGAGGTCGCTGGTCCAGCCACCCCAGCGGGGCATGATCAGGGTGAACCCGGTGCGGACGATGCGGCGGGCCACGACCCGGCTGAGGGCCCTGCGTTCGCCGTCCGTGCCGGCCTGCGCGGCCCGGATACGCCAGCGTGGGAGCAGCAGACCGAGGT
Organism: Mycobacteriales bacterium; assembly: GCA_036566245.1. GTDB lineage: Bacteria > Actinomycetota > Actinomycetes > Mycobacteriales > DASULA01 > DASULA01. The sequence goes on from DATCWR010000527.1 coordinate 1,356, forward strand.
CGCCGTTCGTCTCGCGGGCCAGCAGTGAGGTCGGGCGGTACCGGGGCAGGTACTCGGCCAGGTCATCTCCGAGCAGCGGGGTGCACAGGCAGGCGACGAAGAAACCGCCGTCGTGGCGTTCGATGTCGCTGAGCAGACTGCGTGCGCTGGACAACTCGATGCCGACGCGTTGATCTGGCCGAACGCGCGGTCGAGCGCGTGCTCGATCACCGTGGCGTCGGCGCGGTCGGCTTCGGTGGGTTCGTCGTGCAGGGCGAGCAGAAGGTCGAGGTCGGAAACCCCGGGGACCGCGCTGCCACGGGGAACGCTGCCGTACAGGTAGGCGCTGTGCAGCCGCGCCCGGCCGAACATCCGGGTGATCTGGGTGCGGGCAGCGTCGACAACCGGGGCGAACGCGGTCGGTACCCGGTCCAGCGCGCCTTCACGTGCGATCGTTCCATCGGCGTCCAGCCCTCGTTGGTCCATGCGAGCACTGTGCCCGGTGTGATTGCTCGCTGCCGAACGCATTTCCACCGACGCCATGTTCCGCGAACAGCCGCGGGCAGGCGCCGGGCCGTTACGCGGGGCGACCGACGAGATGCCGACGTGCCCGCCAACGACACGTGGTCAGACGGGTGGCAGATCCAGGGTGGCCAGGCGTTTGCGATCGGTGAGGATGTCGATCTCGACGATCAGCCCGTCGACCACGGTGAAACCCATGACGGCCCTCACCCGACCGTCCACGACGGACAGGAAGCCAGCCGAGCCGTTCACCGTCACCGGCACGGCCACGACGTTCCGGATGATCCGCGAGAAGAGCAGGGCTCCGCCGGCGACCTCACGTGCCCCCCGGACGATCCGCACCGTGCCGCTGTCCGCGCGCAACACCACCATCGGGTCGAGTATCGCCAGCAGTCCGGACAGGTCACCGCTGTGGGCGGCCACCAGGAACGCGTCAGCCACCGCGCGCTGTCGCCGTGGGTCGCTCTGCGGAACCGCACCCTCCCGCACCCGTCGACGAGCCCGGCTGGCGAGTTGCCGAGTCGCCTGGACCGATCGCCCGACGATCGGCGCGATCTCCTCGAACGACAGGGCGAACATGTCGTGCAGGACGAACGCCAGCCGTTCGGCCGGTCCCAGGCTCTCCAGCACCACGAGCAGCGCCAGCCCGACCGAATCAGCCAGCAGCGCCTGGTCCTCCGGCTCGTCGGACGACGGAAGGGTCACCACCGGATCGGGCAGCAGCGGCTCCTCAGGGTGCGCCCGCCGCGAACGCAACACGTCCAGGCAGACCCGTCCGACGACCGTCGTCAGCCAGGCACCCAGGTTCCGTACCTCGCCGGTGTCGACGCGGCTCAACCGCAGCCAGGACTCCTGCACGGCGTCGTCGGCGTCGGCCAGCGAACCCAGCATCCGGTACGCCACCGAACGCAGGTGGCTGCGGTTGGCCTCGAAACTCTCGGCGAGCGCGTCGTCCATCGGTCACATTCTCCTGTCGCGGTCCGTCAGAGCATTGACGAACCAGACGCGGTCCGTGTGACCGCCGACGAGGGAGCGCACTGATGCAGGCACGGATGAAGAACCCGGTCATGGTGATTCCCGGCACGATGGACGCCATCCAGAGTCTCCACAAGGCGGTGTCCAGCGCCGGGATCTCGCAGACGATTCTCGAACTGGTGCACCTGCGCGCCAGCCAGATCAACGGCTGTGGTGCCTGTGTCCAGATCGGTACCACGAGCGCGCGGAAGGCCGGTGAGTCGGTGGAGCGCCTGCTGGCCGTCGCGGCGTGGCGGGAGTCGCCGCTGTTCACCGACGCCGAGCGCGCCGCCCTGGCCCTGGCCGAGGCGGCCACCCGGCTGAGCGACCGAGCGGACGCGGTCCCGGACGACGTCTGGGACGAGGCATCAGCACACTTCGACGAGGCAGAGTTGGCCGCCCTCGTCCTCACCATCGCGACGACCAACTTCTTCAACCGGGTCAACGTCACGATCAGGCAGCCCGCGGTCACGACCTGGGAGTAGACGGTGCCGGTCCGGTAACCGGCCGGCTTCGGGTGCCACGGTCGGCGCGGTGCAGGGCACTGCCGTGGAACGGCAGCCACTCACCGTCCGCGCCGACCAAAGTTTGACGGGCAGTCCGTTGGCCGGATTCTGGCCTGGTGCTGGCTCTGCGACACGCAGTCAACTACGCGGTGCACCGCCGAAGTGGAAGAACGGACGTTGTCCGCAGGGCTACCGTGCCGATTCCCAGGTGTCCTCACCAAGACATCCGAACCAGGTCGCGATCGAGCGCCGGTACCCGTCGGGCATGTTCAGATCAGCTATCTCACGTTCGGTGAACAGGCCGATCTCCCTGTGTTCATGGGAAAGGACCGGGTCGTTGTCGCTGCCCGGATAGCACCCGTAGGACACGACAAAAACATCCTTCTCCACCATGTCGATGTGGTACATCCATGCGTACAGAATCGGCCCGACGGACACCTTCCACCGTGTCTCTTCGGCGATTTCGCGCACCACACACTGCTCCGGGGTTTCGCCGGGCTCGATTCGCCCGCCAGGTAGTTCCCACTCGTCGCGTTCGTTCTTCAGGAGCAACACCCTGCCGCGGCGCACCACCACCCCCTTGATCGAGATGGGGTAGACGAACTGACTCATCAGGCCCTCCTCCAGAAGCGGCTGACGGTCGGCTCCCGCGCCGACGAGAGTTGGGCTGCGCAAAAACCGGATGCCGCATCGGCGCGGGGCGACCTAAGGTCTGTGCGTGCCGGACGACATCTTCGAGCATCCGCGGCTGGTCGCGATCTACGACGCGCTCGATCCCGACCGCAGCGACCTGGACGTGTACGCCGACATCGCCGCCGAACTCGGGGCCCGCCGAGTGCTGGACCTGGGCTGCGGCACGGGCACGTTCGCGCTGCTTCTGGCCGACCGTGGTCTGGAGGTGACCGGTGTCGACCCGGCGGCC
>DATCWR010000531.1:0-11076 GCA_036566245.1 Mycobacteriales bacterium
GTCCAGGTCGGGCAACACCGGGAACCGGCCGACCGGCCGGCGTCGCCACCGGGCGTGGTCGGCGGCCCGGGCGAGGGCGAACGCGGCCCGTTCCGGGGACGGATAGCTGGGAATCGAGCCACGAACGGCCATCCCGTCCGGTCCGGTTCGGCGCAGGGCGGCCGGAACCCCGGCGGTGGCCAGGAAGGTGCTCACCACAGGCTTGTCAGTTCCGGCGGTCACCCGGGCCAGCACCCGGGCCACGTCCTCGGCGTCCACCGGTACCGGCGGTACGAACACCGCGATCACCATGTCCACGTCCGGATCGGCGACCACCCCGGCCAGGGCCGCCCCGAACCGGTCCGGAGTCGCGTCGGGGCCGACATCGACCGGCCCGTCCCGGGCAACCTGGAGTCCCGCACCGAGGCACGCGTCGGCGGTGAGCACACCCAGCGCCGAGGAGTTGGCCACGATCCCGACCCGCCGGCCGGCCGGTAGCGGCTGGTAGGCCAACAACTGGCCCACGTCGAAGAGCTGGCTGACGTCGTGTACCCGGATCAGGCCACACGAGGCGAACACCGCCTGCACACTGCGGTCCGGTACGTCCACGGTGTGCGCGGCCAGGCCGGCCGCCACCCCGCCGCGCACCGAACTCTTCACCGCCACCACGGGCTTGTGCCGGGCCAGTCGCCGGGCCAGCCGGGCGAACTTGCGTGGGTTGCCGAAGCTTTCCAGGTACAGCAACACCACCTCGGTGTCGGCGTCGTCAGCCCAGTACTGGAGCATGTCGTTGCCGCTGACATCGGCCCGGTTGCCGGCCGACACGAACGTGGTCAGACCCAGTCCCCGGGAGGCGGCCTCGGCCAGGATCGCCACGCCCAACGCACCGGACTGACAGAAGAACCCGACCGGTCCGCGACCCAACCGCTCGGGGGCCAGCGGAGCCAGGGTCGCGTTCAGCCGGATCCGCGGATCGGTGTTGATCACGCCCAGGCAGTTCGGGCCGACCACCCGCATGCCGTTCGCCCTGGCGGCGGCCACAAGTTCCTGCTCGGCCTGTCGGCCGGCCTCGTCCCGTTCACCGAACCCGCCGGACACCACCACCAGCGCGTGCACCCGCCTGCGGGCACACTGTTCCACCACCTCGGGCACCGCCTCGGCCGGCACCGCCACCACGGCCAGGTCGATGTCGTCGGGCACGTCCAGCACGCTGGGATAGGCACGGACCCCGGCCACGTGTCGGGCGGTGGGATTCACCGGGTACACCGGCCCGGTCGGCCGGTAGCCGAGCAGGTTGGTGAAGATCGCGTGGCCGACCTTGCCCGCCTCACCGCTGGCGCCGATCACCGCGACCGAACCAGGGGTGAGCAGCCGCTGGATCGAACGTGCCTCGGCGTGCTGTTCGCGCTCGTAGGCCACCGCGCGGGAGGTCTCGGTGGGCCCGATCGGGAACGACAGGTGCACCACACCACCGTCGTAGTGCCGATCCGCCCGGTAGCCGGCGTCGAGGAAGACCCGCACCATGCCCGGGTTGTCGGCCAACACGTCGGCCACGAACTCGGTGATGCCACGTTCCCGGGCCGCCGCGGCGAGGTGTTCCAGCAGTACCGAGCCGATACCCCGGCCCTGTTGGTCGTCCTGCACCACGAACGCCACCTCGGCGGACCGGCCGCCCGATCCGGCGGTGGTGTCCCGTTCGTACCGGCCGACCGCGACCAGGTCGCCGCCGAGTTGGGCGACCAGGGCGACCCGGTTGACATGGTCGACGTGGGTGAGCCGGTCCAGGTCCCGTCTGGGCACCCGCGGATATGGCGTGAAGAACCTGAGGTACCGGGTCCGTTCCGACATCCGCCCGTGCAACGCGAGCAGACCAGCGTCGTCGTCGACCCGGATGGGCCGCAGGTGCAGCGTGCCGCCGTCGGAGAGCACCACGTCGGCCTCCCAGTGCGGCGGATACGGCGAGGGGTCGGACATCGTCAGTCCCGTGGGTCGTCGGGGTCCAGGCCGTGCAGGGGGAAGACGGCGCGGCGGGTGGCCACGATCGCCCGGTCCAGGGCGGAGGCGTCCCGGGCGCCGACCGGCTGCCAGGGGTGCCAGGTCGGGTCACCGCCGTCTGTCATCGAGGCCGGGGGCGGGGCGGTGAGTCCACGGCGGCGCACCTGTTCGACCCACTCGGGAGGCACCGGTGTCCGCGGATCCAACGGGTTCCCGGTGGCCACCGCGAGCAGGTGCGTCCACGCCCTGGGCACGCAGCGGACCAGTCCGTACCCGCCTCCACCCGTGGCCAACCAGCGACCGTCGCACAGTTCGTGCGCCAACTCGTGCAGCGCCAGGTACGAGGCGCGCTGACCGTCCACGGTCAGCCGCAGACCGGCCAGTGGGTCCTCCCGATGGGTGTCGCAGCCGCACTGGGTCACCAGAATCTCCGGGCGGAAGGCCCGCAGCAGCGACGGCACGACCGCGTGGAACGCGCGCAACCAACCGGCATCGTCGGTACCCGCGGGCAGGGCGACGTTCACCGACGTGCCCGCCGCCGCACCCGACCCGACCTCCTCGGGGAAACCGGTGCCGGGGAACAGGGTGAGCGGACTCTGGTGCAGGCTGACGGTGAGCACCCGTGGGTCGGCGTGGAACCTCGTCTGCACACCGTCGCCGTGGTGCACGTCCACGTCGACGTAGGCGATCCGACGGGCTCCCTGGTCGAGCAGCCACGCGATCGCCACGGCCGGATCGTTGTACACGCAGAACCCCGATGCCCGCGCCCGCATGGCGTGGTGCAGGCCACCGGCGATGTTGACCGCGTGTCCGGCCGCGCCGGTCCACACACACTCCGCGCCGAGCACGCTGCCTCCGACGACCAGCGCGGAGGACTCGTGCATGCGGTCGAAGACCGGGTTGTCCGGGGTGTCCAGGCCGTGGCCTGCCCGGTGCGGTTCCTCGGGGGCTCGCCGCACCGCCTCGAGGTAGTCCGGGTCGTGTGCCAGGGTGAGCAGTTCCTCACCGGCCACCTCGGGCGCACGCAGGCTGACCCCGGTCCGGTCGAGCACCCCCAGGCTGCCGGCCAGATCCATGGTCAGGGCCAGCCGCACCGGATGCAGCGGGTGGTCCGCACCAAGGTTGTAGTCCAGGAAACCGTCATGCCAGATCACCGCAACGGTTTCCTGACATCCGTCAGCACCGACCATGCCGGTCACGTCACCCATGTGCCGACGCTACCCGCCAGACGGGCGGTTCCTGGCCCGCATCTGTGGGTTCCGCCCGAGGTCCGAGGGCCGGCCACGGGGTCGGCCACGGGGTCGGCCGCAACCGGGAGAGCGCCGTACCCTGTGAGGCCAACACCGACCGCGGCGGTCCGCAGGCGTCGACCGAGGAGGATGTGTCAGATGACTGGTGGCAGGGCGCTGTGCTGTCTGGCCGCGCTCCTGTCGGTCATCGCCCTGGGCGGATGTACCGCCACGGTGGCCGGCCATGGTGCCCTGGCCGCGGGGGTGCCCACGCCCGCGGCGAACCACGGTGCCGAACCGGGCGGAGACCCGACCGGGTCGACCCGACCGACCCAGGGACCGTCCGGCGGCCCTGCCCAACCGCGCGGGAGCGGCAACGGTGGAGGCAAGGTCTGTCCCCTGTTCGGCGCCGCGGAGTTGACCAGACTGTTCGGTGAACCGGTGACCGCCGATGCCCAGGACGACGGCCAGACCTGCGTGTTCCGGACCGCCGAGCGCGGTGGCGTGGTGGTGACCGTGTACGACTACCTCAACCTGAGGGACGAGTCAGCCAGGGATCCGGGTGGTAAGACCATCCGCATCGCGGACCACCCGGCCTACCAGGGCAAGCGGGAGGTGCTGGTGGCACGGTCGTCGGACCCGACCGCGGCCGGCCTCGTCATCGCCGGCAATCTGTTCTTCGACGACGAGGCCAGGGGCAACACCGTGGCCAGGAAGCTGTTGGAGAAGGTGGTCCCCAGGTTCGCGAACTGACGTTGCCGCGCCCTCGCCGGGGCCTGGCCCCGGCCCGAGGGGACAGTGGCCGGCGGGCTTACCGCTCCACCCCCACAACACCCATAACGCCACAACACACCGGAAACAAGACCAACACCGGTACCGTCGCCGAGTCGCGAGAATCACCCGGTTGGGCCCGGGCGACGTAGCATGGACCTCGACCGCCGGAGGATGCTACGTGAGTCACCACAGCGACCTTATCGATACAACTGAGATGTACCTCCGCACAGTGTACGAACTGGAAGAAGAGGGCATCGTGCCGCTGCGTGCCCGCATCGCGGAGCGGCTGAAGCAGAGTGGGCCCACGGTCAGCCAGACCGTGTCACGGATGGAACGCGACGGTCTGCTCACCGTCAAGGACGACCGCCACCTCGAGTTGACCGTGGAGGGGCGCCACCAGGCGATCTCGGTGATGCGTAAGCACCGACTGGCCGAGCGCCTGTTGGTCGATGTCATCGGGCTGGAGTGGGAGCAGGTACACATCGAGGCCTGCCGCTGGGAGCACGTGATGTCCGAGGCGGTCGAACGCCGGCTGGTCGCGCTGCTGGACAACCCGACGTCGTGTCCACACGGCAATCCCATCCCCGGCATGGCCGAACTGGGCGCCACCGACGCGCCCGAGGAGTTGGTGGACCTCACCACCCTCCAGGCGGCCGCGACCGCCACCTCGGGCACCGGCCGGGTGGTGGTACGTCGGATCAGCGAGCAGATCCAGCCGGACGCGAGCATGATGCGCGCGCTGCGCGAGGCGCGTATCCAGCCCGGTCTGGAGTTGACCGTGGAGCGGGACGGGACCGGGGTACGGGTCACCGTGGCGGACGGGCACAGCACCCGGATCGAGCCGGCCGTCGCCGCCCAGGTGTTCGTGTCGGCGGCCTGACCACCCTGGTGACCAAACCCGGAGCGGTTCCTCAATCTCGTTCGCTAGGCTAAGTTTCTCGCCGCCCGAACCCGGCGCCGTACCGCGCCATGTCGCACCGTCGGGCGGGTCTCGAACGACATGCCGCCCGTGCGGGTGGCAGGTAGGGGGAACAGCCGTTGACGAGCGAGACAGACCAGCCACCAACTCCGTTCCATGACCTGTCCAACTACGTGGCACTACCCAGGTTGTCCGGACTCGCGGTGTCCCCGGACGGCACCAGGCTGGTGACGGCCGTGGCGACCCTGTCGCCGGACGGCAAGAAGTACGTGAGTTCGCTGTGGGAGATCGATCCGACGGGGACCCACCCGGCCCGCCGGTTGACCCGCTCGGCACAGGGCGAGTCCCAGCCGGTGTTCCTACCTGACGGCGCACTGCTGTTCACCTCGGCCCGACCGGACCCGGAGTCCACCGAGGACAAGACTGACGTACCCGCCCTGTGGATGCTGCCCGCCGACGGCGGTGAGGCCCGGAGGGTGGGCAGCCGTCCGGGCGGTATCGAGACCGTGGTGGCCGCGGTCGACTCCGGTCGTGTGGTGTTCGGTTCACCGGTGATGCCGGGGACCACCACGGCCGAGGAGGACGAGAAGGCTCGCCGCGCCCGTGCCGACGCGAAGGTCAGCGCGATCCTGCACGAGCACTACCCGATCCGGTTCTGGGACCACGACCTGGGTCCCGCCGAGACCCGGGTGTTCACCGCCGAGACCCCGCGGCCGGACCGCGGTCAGCTCGGAGGCGTCGACGGCCCCCAGGATTTGACCCCCCACCCTGACGGACGTGCCCACGTCGACGAGGGCCTGGCCGTGTCACCGGACGGCACCACCGTGGCCCTGGCGTGGAGCGTGGACCAGACCAGCACCGTCCGCCGCTCCAGCATCGTGGTCATCGACACCGCCACCGGCGAACGGCGCACCGTCGCCGCGGAGCCGGACCACGAGTTCGCGCGTCCGGCGTTCCTGCCCGACGGACGGTCACTGGTGTGTCTGCGCGAGACCATGAGCACCTTCGACCGCCCCGGCGAACTGACCCTGTGGCTGGTGGATCTGGCCTCCGGGCAGGGCCGCGACCTGTTGCCCGACTTCCCACACTGGCCGACCGGTGTGGTGGTGGCACCCGACGGTTCCGCGGTGTACTTCACCTGCGACGAGCAGGGCCACGCGCCGGTGTTCCGGGTCGACCTGGCCTCGGGCGCGGTGACCAGGCTGACCGCGTCGGGCGCCTACACCGACGTGGTCGCCTCCCGGGACGGCTCCTGGCTGTACGCGCTACGGGCCAGCATCGACTCGCCCCCCGCCCCGGTGCGACTGGACCCCACCGCCGCCGACCAGAACCCGCCGGCGCTGTCCTCGCCCGGCGCGGTCACCGCGCTGCCCGGACGGGTGGTCGAGGCGTGGGCCAGCGCGCGCGACGGTGTGGACGTGCACTACTGGCTGGTACTTCCCGAGGGTGCGTCGGAGCAGACCCCGGCACCACTGCTGTTGTGGATCCACGGCGGACCGCTGAACAGTTGGAACGCCTGGTCGTGGCGGTGGAACCCGTGGCTGATGGCCGCCCGTGGGTACGCCGTACTACTGCCCGACCCGGCCCTGTCCACCGGCTACGGCAACGAGTTCGTCCAACGAGGCTGGGGACACTGGGGTGACCGGCCGTATCACGACCTGATCGCGGTCACCGACGCGGTGTGCGCCCGCGACGACATCGACGCGGACCGGACCGCGGCCATGGGCGGCTCCTTCGGGGGTTACATGGCCAACTGGGTGGCCGGCCACACCGACCGGTTCCGGGCGATCGTCACCCACGCCGGCCTGTGGTCGCTCGACCAGTTCCTCGGCACCACCGACTCGTCGGGGTACTGGCAACGGGAGTTCGGAGACCCACTGCACGAACCCGAGCGTTACCAGGCCAACTCGCCACACCGGTTCGCCGGCCAGATCCGCACCCCGATGCTGGTGGTGCACGGCGACCGGGACTACCGCGTCCCGATCGGTGAGGCGCTGCACCTGTGGTACGACCTGATGCGCCACGACGTGGAGGCGAAGTTCCTCTACTTCCCGGACGAGAACCACTGGGTACTCAGCCCGGGCAACGCCCGGGTCTGGTACCAGACGGTGCACGCGTTCCTGGCCGAACACGTGCTGGGCCACGAGTGGGAACGCCCCGAACTCCTCTGAGATGTGGGTGCCAGGCTCTTGCCGGGGCAGAGGCCCCGGCAAAGAGCCTGCCAACACGACGTCAGCACGCGACCACGCGGTTGCGGCCGGCCCGTTTGGCCGCGTACAGGCGCTGGTCGGCCACGGCCAGTGCCGGTTCTGCCCGGTCCTCCTGGGACACACCGACCGACACGGTCACCGACAGGTTCGGTCGCACCGCCGCCCAGTCCGCCTCGGCGACCGCCCGGCGCACCCGTTCGCACACCACCGCGGCCTCCTCCAGCGGGGTGCCGGGTAACACCAGACCGAACTCCTCACCGCCGTAGCGTGCGGCCATGTCACCGCGACGCACCGTGGCCTGGATGATCCGGGCCACCCGACGTAACACCTCGTCGCCGACCAGGTGTGAGTGGGTGTCGTTGACAGCCTTGAACAGGTCGATGTCCAGCAGCGCCACACTCACCAGCGCACCAGACCCGAACAGCCGGTCCAACCACTCGTCGAACGCCCGCCGGTTGGCCAGTTCGGTCAGTACGTCGCGACGTACCCGGTCGTCGAGCCGACTGGTCTGGTCGCGCAGGGTCTCCAACTCGTCGGTCATCGCGTCGCTGGCCCGACGCAGCCGGGCCGACTCGTGCCGGATGTCCTGGGCCTCCAGTTCGATCGCGGCCAGCATCGCCCTGGTCCTGGCCGCCTGGCCACGCACCAACCGCTCCACCTCGTGGTACGCCTTGTGGTGGGCCAACGCGTTGGCGGCATCGCCCAACCGTTCGTAGGCGTTGGCGATCGCCAGGTGCATCTTGGGGATGTGGTTGACCGCCCGATGCGCCTCGGCCAACCTCACCGCGCCCAGCAGGATCGCCAGGGCCGCCCGCGGATCGGTCACCAGGGTGGCCTCGCCCAACCCGAACCGCAGCACGGCAAGCTGGTGCGGGCGCAGGGTGTCGGTCCCGTTGCTCAGGTACGCCTCCAACATGCGGGCGGCGTCTCCCGGTCGATCGAGATACAACATCACCCGCGCGGTGTTGTTGACCAGCCGGTAGTCCAGGGTCCTGTCCTCCAACTGCCGGGCCAACGGCCTGGCCTCGGCGTACCAGGCCAGGGCCCGCTCACCATGGTCGCGCTCACCGGCCTGGCCGGCGTAGAACAGCCGTTCCTGTTCGCGGGCCGCCACGTTGCCGAGCAGGATCAACGACTCGGCGACCGACCGGTCGTCACGGCGTCGCCGGGCGATGTCCAACGCCCGGCGGGCGTACCCGTCGGCGTGCGCCGGGTCCTCCAGTCGAGAGTGCACCGCGGCGAGCAGTCGGTAGACATCCGACTCGATCCGGTCGTCGTCGACCCGGTAGGCCAGTGCCAGCGCGGAGGTCAGCTCCTCGATGGCGTGCGCGTACTGGCCCAGGTCGTAGTACGCCCCGGACACCGCCGTGAGCACCCGGGCTCGTACCCACGGGTCGCCGCACTTCTCGGCGTGGTACTGCGCGTCCCGCAGGCAGGACAGCGCGCCGAGGTAGTCATCCTCGTGCCGCCGCACCGTGCCGGTCGCCAGTAACGCCACCGCCCTGCTGCGCTGGTCACCCAGCACCACGGCGTACCGTCGGGCGCCCCGGGCCGCGTCCGAGGCCCGGCTCACCTCACCCGACTCGGCCAGCGCCACCGTCAGGGCGACGGCGGCGTCCAACCGCTGTGTGTCGTGCTGCGCGTCGGCATAAGCCCGTGCGAGTCGGTCGAACTCCTCCCTCACGTGTCCTGAGAGTACGGGGTCGGGTGCACTGCGTTGCGACCATCGCGTTTCGCGCGGTACATCCGAGCATCCGCACCGGCCAGGGCGTCCTCGGCGCTCGCCGCATGCATGCCGTCGGCCACCCCGATGCTGATCGTCACGTGCAGGTCCGGGGCGATGCGGGACCACTCGTGCTGGGCGACGTCGACCCTGATCCGTTCACACACCATGACCGCCTGCACCACGGTTGCGTCCGGGAAGGCCAGTACGAACTCCTCGCCGCCGTACCTGGCCACCAGATCCGACCGGCGAACATGCCGGCACAGGATGCGTGCGGTCTCCCTCAGCACCACGTCACCCACCTGGTGGGAGTGTCTGTCGTTGATGAGTTTGAAGTGGTCGATGTCGGCCAGGGCGACCGCGAGCGGACGCAGGTGGGTACGTGCCAGGGCGAGCGCCTCGGCCAGCCACTGGTCGAGCGTGCGCCGGTTGGCCACCCCGGTGAGCCAGTCCTCGCGAGCCAACGCGTCCAGTTGCCGGCTACGCAGTTGCAGCCCCTGGATCTTGGTACGAAGACTGGCCGCCTCCTCACGTAACCGGGCGGCCTCGCGTCGCGACTCCTCGATCTCCAGGCGCACCGCGTGTAGCCGGGACTGCTCGACGGTGCGGGCGATCGCGCTCCGTCGCAGCGCCTGGTGGTAGGCCTTGTGATGGGCCAGGGCCTGGGCCAGGTCACCCAACCGTTCGTGCACCCGGGCAAGGTCACGATGCAGCGGCTGGGCCAGCGCGGGCACCTCCGACTCGTCAGCCACGGTCAGGGCACGGTCCAGTGTGGTCAGTGCCCGATCGTCCTCGCCGATGACCGTGTACGCGGTGCCGAGCGTGGCCAGTAACCGGCATAACCCGGCCCGGTTGTCGATGTGGCTCAGTTCGGGAAGCACCGCCTCGAGCAGGGCGACCACCGACTCGGGTTGTCCGGCACCGACCAGGACCTCCCCCAGGTCGGACAGCAGCACGGCCTCCAGGTTCCGGTTGCCGTACCGCCAGACCAGGGCGAGCGCCTCGTCCAGGTGCCCGCGGGCGCGGTGCAGCAGGGGTAGTGCGTCGACGACATCCTCGTCGACGTCCTCGTTGTCCCGCCACTGGGACAACGACGTCTCGGCGAGCAGGGCGAGCGACTCGACGATCTCGGTGGTTCCGCCATGGCTCCGGCGCAGGCTCAGAGCCCGCGCCCCGTACTCGTAGGCCCGGCCGTAGTCACCGCCACGTACGGCAAGCCGGCCGAGGGTGTGCATGGCCGCGGCCTCCAGTCGGGGGTTTCCGTCCGCCTGGCCGATACCCAGACCCTCGTGCAGGTAACTGTGGGCGCCGACGTCCTCGCCCAGTTCGTGGTGTAGGACACCCAGCGACACCTGGGACCAGGCCCGGTCCCCGTTCGCGCCGGACTTCTCCAGCACCCGCATGGCCCGTACCCCGTCGTCCAGGGCACCCTCGTAGTCACGCTGTGCCCGGCGGGCCATGCTCCGGGCACACAGCGCCCGGCCACCCCAGACCTGGTCCCCCATTCGTTTGGCCACCAGCATGGCGTGCTCGGCGGCGAGCACGGCACGGTCACCCGCACCGCTGGCCTGGTGATGGAAGGTCAGTTCCAGCAACATGCACAGCAGATGCTCGTCATCGCGGATCCGTCGTAGCTGTTCCTCCAGCAGCCCGCGACCGCAACACGGCCTGCTCCGACCACCGGCCGGGCACCGAGCGTCGGGCGGCGCGAACTTTCCGAGCGGAATCACCGCATCGCCACTGGGCGTGGGAAAGCGCAACCTCATGGGTGTCCCGAAGCACCCGGCGTTCGCCCGTGGTGTCTGCTGGCGAACGGCAAGCTCGGCATCCTGGTTCCTTTGTTGCGCATGGTCGCGACCCGAGAACTCCTACCGCCGCGTCACCGCCGTCCAAGGTCACGGGTCGGGCGACAGCCCCGGTGTGCCCAGGCACGATGGACAGGACTACGAGGCCACTTCGGACTCGTCGTGAGACTAGCCCGTCCGTGTCGGGACGTGCAGTAGCTCGTCGGACTGGTGGCACAAACGAGGACCCGGCACCGCGAAACTGTCCGGATAGTGTTCGACACACCGGGTGGTCGTGCTACCGGCCCCCACCCTCGTGACCATCCCGCCCGGTCTGGTCCTCCTGGCCGGCACCGTCTCTCCGGCCTCCCCGGCACCCACGCCCCGGTCCACCATGGCCTGGTCCACCATGGCCGGGGCCGCTGGTACCGGGTGTGCCGCCACCGGACCGCCCGGTACCAGC
>DATCWR010000537.1:0-2557 GCA_036566245.1 Mycobacteriales bacterium
GAGTACCAGCCGCGCGCCCGAGTAGGCCACCATGACCGCGATCCGGGCCGTGGGGTGGAGGGAGTCGAGGGGGACGAACGCGCCGCCGGCCCGCAGCACCGCCAGGACCGCGACCGCCATGTCCGCACCGCGCGGCAGACACAGCCCCACGGCCACGTCCGGGCCGACGCCGTGGGCACACAGCCGGGCGGCCAGCCGGTCGGCCCGCGTGAGCAGGTCGCGGTAGGTCAGGACCACTTCACCACAGACGACGGCCACCGCGTCGGGCCGCTTCGCCGCCCGTTCGGCTATCAGGTCCGGTACCGGCCGGACCGGTGTCGCCACGGCGGTGGCGTTCCAGCCGTGCAGGATCTCACGACGCTCGGCCTCGGGCAGCACCTCGACCTCACCCACCGGCTCGTACGGCCGGTCCAGCAGTCCGTCGAGCAGGGTCTGGAAGTTTCCCACCCAGCGTCGGACGGTCGCCGGTGCGAGCAGGCCGGTCCGGTACTCGAAGCGCGCCGCGAGGTCGGCGCCGGCACGGTCGACGTAGAGCATGAGATCGAACTTGGCGATGTCGAGCAGCAGTGGGATCCGCTCGACCTGCCCGCCCAGCAGGTCGAGGGTGAGTTCGGTCTCGTCGTCGTAGGCGAACATCACCTGGAAGACTGGGTCGTGGCTGAGCTCGCGGTCCGGTGCCAGCGCTTCGACGACGGCCTCCAGCGGCGCGTCCTGGTGCGGCTGGCCGTCGAGCACCAGCCGACGGACGCGGGCCAGCACCTCCCGGAAGGACGGCTCGGCGGACAGGTCGACGCGCAGGGCCAGCGTGTTGGCGAGCATGCCGACCATGCCGTGCAGCTCGGCCCGGTCCCGGCACGCCGTGGGCACCCCGACGACGACGTCGTCGTGGTGGGTGAGCCGGCCGAGAAACACCGAGAAGGCGGCGAACAGGGTCATGAACCGGGTGGTCCCGCAGGAGCGGGCCACGCGGTCGAGCCGGTCCAGGGTGGCCGCGGGTAGGCGGAAGTGCTCAGAGGCGCCAGCCACCGATCGGTCAGCCACGCGGGGCAGGTCGGTCGGCAGCGCCAACACCTTCGGGGCGTCGTGCAGCAGGGCGTGCCAGTGCGCGACCTGCTCGGCGTACCCGCCGGCGGATATCCGGTCGCGCTGCCACACCGCGTAGTCCGGATACTGGACGGGCAGGTCCTCCGGGCGGTACCGCGTGCCCGTGACGGCCGCCCGGTAGAACCCCGACAGCTCCCGCAGCACGATCTGGAGCGACCAACCGTCGCACACCACGTGGTGGGTGGTGAGCAACACCCGGTGGCTCCCGTCCTCCACGCCGAGGAGGAGGCAGCGTACGAGCGGCCCCACCTCGACGTCGAACGGCCGCCCCGCCTCGACGACGAGCAGCCGGTCGACGTCGGCGGCCGGCACACCGGACACGGAACGCACCTCGGCGCGGGCGGAGGCGCGGACCACCTGGACCTGCTCGGCCCCGGCGGTCCGGAACACCGTGCGCAGCGCCTCGTGGCGCGCCACCACCGCATCCAGGGCACAGCCGAACGCCTCGGCGTCGAACCCACCCCGCACGGCGAACGCCGCGTAGACGTTGTACTGGGCGGTGCCGTGGTTCATCCGGTCCAGCACCAGCAGCCGGCTCTGCGCCGGGGAGACCGGGAACTCGTACTCGTCGGCGTCAGGCATCATGCTCCCCGCAGTCTCGTCTCGACGACCGAGCCGATCTCGGCCGCAACACCTGGTGTCATCAACTCGCTGTGCGCGCAGTCGAGTTCGTGGACGTCGACCGCCGCGCCCGAGGACCGCCACGAGTCGGCCTTGGCCTGCGTGCCGGGGGCCGACGGGTCGCGGGTGGCGGCGAAGTACAGCAGCCGCCCGTCGTAGGGGGGTGGCCGGTAGGCGAGGGCGAGCGCGACGTGGTGAGCGCGCACGTCGACCAGCGTGGCCACCTGCCGCCCGGTCAGGCCCGACAGCATGCCACCGGCGCCGTTGAGCAGCCCGGTGAGCCAGTCCCGCTCGATCCGGCCGGCCGGGCGCCGCCCGCCGAGCCCGCAGTGGCGCAGCAGGATCTCGAGCGTCTCCTGCTCGAGTTCGGCCGGGTCGACCGGCGGGTGGTCGTCGGCGGCGGGAACGCTGTCCAGCAGCGCCAGCAGCGCGACCCGCTGGCCGGCCCGCCGCAACCGCACGGCCAGTTCGTAGGCCAGCATGCCCCCGAACGACCAGCCGAGCAGCAGGTAGGGACCCCGCGGCTGCACCGACCGGATCCGCGTGAGGTAGTCCCGCGCCAGTTCGCCCACGCTGGCTGCCGGCCCGCTGTCGGCGTCGGTCAGGGCGGGTGCCTGGAGCGCGTAGACGGGGCGGTCCGGGTCGAGGCCGGGCAGGAGTGCGGAGTAGGCCCAGCCCAGGCCGAGGCCGGAGTGCAGGCAGAACAGGGGCGGGAGGCCGCCGGTCGAACGTAGGGCGAACAGCGGGGCGAGGGCGTCGCCGGTTCCCCCCGGGTCGGCTCCCTCGACGCGGGCGGCCAGGGCCGCGGGTGTGGACGCGTCGTAGAGCGCGG
>DATCWR010000539.1:0-10428 GCA_036566245.1 Mycobacteriales bacterium
ATCGCGGCCGGCACGTCGCCGCGGGCGTGGCTGGCCGCAACCAACAACAGGGGAACCACGACCGCGTCGCGGCCGTCCCGGGCATACCCACGCAGCGTCCGGTACACCGACGGGTCGGCGTGGTCCAGGTAGGCCAGTCGAACCTCGACCTCGGGGTGGGCCACCCGAATCCGGTCGACCAGCCCACGGTGCGCCCGGGCCGCGGCCTGGTCGCGGGATCCGTGTGCCACCGCGACCAGCACCGGCGCGGTCACGGCGCGCCCACCGGTCGAGCCGCTCGGAGTCGGACCACGTCTCCGACCACGACCACCGCCGGCGAGTCGATGCCCGCCGCCCGCACCTGCTCGGCGACCGTGTCCAGGGTGGCCACCAGTACCCGTTGGTCGGGCAACGTGGCCCGGCACACCACCGCCACCGGGGTGCTACCCGGCCGGCCCCGGCTGACCAACTCGGCGCAGACCGCTGCCAACCTCTCCAGTGCCATCAACACGACCAGGGTGGCCGGACCGTCGGCGAGCGCCTGCCAGTCCACCGTGCTGCCCGACCGGGACGGGTCCAGATGACCGGACACCACGGCGAAGTCGGCGGCCACACCGCGGTGGGTCACCGGAATGCCGGCCGCCGCCGGTCCGGCCAGGGCGGAACTCACCCCTGGCACCACCTCCACCGGCACGCCCGCGCAGACGCACGCGGCCAGTTCCTCCCCACCCCGGCCGAACACGAACGGATCGCCGCCCTTGAGCCGAACCACCCGCAGGCCACGCCGGGCCCGGTCCACCAGTACCGCGTTGATCTGGTCCTGGTTCAGGCGGTGTCGGTGTGGCGCCTTGCCGGCGTCGACCACCTCGACATCGGGGTCCAGGGTGTCCAGCAGCACCCGGGGGGCCAACCGGTCGACCACCACCACGTCGGCCTCGGCCAACAGTCTGCGCCCGCGCACCGTGATCAACTCCGGGTCGCCGGGGCCGCCACCGACCAGCGCGACCCGTCCGAGCACACCGTGGTGCCCCTCACCGCCGTGGGCGGATGGCCGGCGACGGGGCCGGGTCGGCAGTTCTCCCAGGTCCAGCAGGGTGGACACCGCGTCCCGCAACGCCGTCGACCGGCGCGGGTCCCCGCAGGAGTCCACCGCCACCGTCACCTCGCCGGACCGGGTCACCGCCGGTGTGCGGGCGGTGCCCCCGGCGGCCTGGTCGGCCCGCACACACGGGATCCGGTGGTGGGCGGCCTCGGCGGCCACCGCCGCGTTCACCTCGGCCGAGTCGGTGCAGGCGTGTGCCAACCAGGCGTCGGCCAGATCGCCCGGCGCGTACCGTCGCCGGCACACCTCCACCGGCAGGGCGGACAGTTCCGCGGACACCACCGGGGCGACCACCCGGACCAGTGCGTCGGCGGCCAGCAGGCCACGGACCCGGCGCAGCGCCACCGTGCCACCACCGACCACCACCACCTGGCGGCCGGTCAGGTCGAGGACCAGCGGGTAGCCGACCCCCCGCCCGGCCGCGGTCACGGCCGCCCCACGGTCATCTGGATCCCCGCACCATTCCGGCGGCGACGGTGGCCCCGGTGTGCTCGTCGACCAGCAGCAGCGCGCCGGTGGCCCGGCAGTCGACGTAGCGTTCGGCGACCACCGGTTCGACCAGCCGCAGGGTGGCGTGGCCGATGTCGTTGAGTTCCAGTTCGGTGGCCGGTGAGGTGTCCAGGCTGGACACGTCCAGCCGGTCGTGGACCGCGCTGACCACCCCGGACACGTCCCGGGTGGTGTGCCGAACCCGGTACCGGTCACCGGTTCGCAGCGGAGTCTCGGCCAACCAGCAGATCACCACGTCCAACTCCCGGGTGGGCACCGGTGGCGGGTCGGTGGCCAGCAGGTCACCCCGGCCCACGTCGACGTGGTCGGCCAACCGCAGCACCACCGACCGGCCGGGCCCGGCCTGGTCCAACGGTCCGTCGGCTGTGTCGATGCCGGCCAGCACGGTGCGCCGGCCGGCCGGCAACACGGTGACCGGCTGCCCCACCCGCAGTGTTCCGGCGGCGACCCGGCCGGCGTAGCCGCGGTAGTCGGGGTGCGCGGCGGTCCGGGGACGGATCACCAACTGGACCGGGAACCGCCCTCCGTGCGCCGGTGGTTCGGGCGGTGTGAGGGTCTCCAGGTGCTCCAGCAGCGCCGGTCCGGCATACCAGGGGGCCCGGTCGGAGCGGGTCACCACGTTGTCACCGTGGAGCGCCGAGATCGGGATCGCCGTCCAGCTCGCGATGCCGCGTCGGCCGGCCAGTTCGGCGAACTGCCCACAGATCTGGTCGAACCTGTCCTCGGCAAAGTCCACCAGATCCATCTTGTTCACCGCGAGCACGACGTGCGCCACACCCAGCAGTGCCGCGATGGCCGCGTGCCGGCGGGACTGGTCGACCAGCCCGGCCCGCACGTCGACCAGCACCACGGCCACGTCCGCGGTGGACGCACCGGTGACCATGTTGCGGGTGTACTGCACGTGCCCGGGGGTGTCGGCGAGCACGAACGAACGGCGCGGCGTGGAGAAGTACCGGTAGGCCACGTCGATGGTGATGCCCTGCTCGCGTTCGGCCCGCAACCCGTCGACCAGTAGCGCCAGGTCGGTCTGGTCGTACCCGCGCCGTTGGCTGGCGTCGGTGACCGCGGCCAGTTGGTCGGCGAACACGGCCTTGGAGTCGTGCAGCAGCCGGCCGATCAACGTGCTCTTGCCGTCGTCGACCGACCCGGCGGTGGCAACCCGCAGCAGCCCGGCCATCAGAAGTACCCCTCGCGTTTGCGGTCCTCCATGGCGGCCTCGCTGGTGCGGTCGTCGGCCCGGGTGGCGCCCCGTTCGGTGATCCGGGTGGCGGCCACCTCGGCCACCACGTCGGCCACCGTGGCCGCATCGGACCGGACCGCACCGGTGCAGGTGGCATCCCCGAGCGTGCGGTAGCGCACCCGTTCGACGAAGACCGGCTCGTCCGGCCCGGGCGGGGTGTGCGGGGTGACCGCGATGAGCATGCCGTCCCGTTCGAACACCGGGCGCTCGTGTGCGAAGTACAGGTGGGGCACCTCGATGCCCTCCCGGGCGATGTAGGCCCACACGTCCAACTCGGTCCAGTTCGACAGCGGGAACACCCGCACGTGCTCGCCCGGGCGGTGCCGCCCGTTGTACAGGTCCCACAGTTCGGGTCGCTGGTTGCGTGGGTCCCACCGGCCCGACTCGTCGCGCACCGAGAACACCCGCTCCTTGGCCCGCGCCTTCTCCTCGTCCCGACGGGCCCCGCCGAGCACCGCGTCGAACCGGTGCCCGGCGATCGCGTCGAGCAACGGCACCGTCTGGAGTGGATTACGGGGCTGGCCGGGCACCTCACGTACCCGCCCGGCGTCGATGGCCTCCTGCACGCTGGCCACCACCAGTGAGACACCCAGTTCGGCCACCTGCCGGTCCCGGAACTCCAGCACCTCGGCGAAGTTGTGCCCGGTGTCCACATGCATCACCGGGAACGGGATCCGGCCCGGCCAGAACGCCTTGGCCGCCAGCCGTAGCAGCACCACCGAGTCCTTACCCCCGGAGAACAGCAACACCGGGCGGGTGAAGGTGGCCACCACCTCCCGCAACACGTGTATCGACTCGTCCTCCAGCGCCTCCAGCGCGTCGCCGCGCTCGATCCGCACCGCCGTGTCCTCGGACAGCGTCACGCCAGCCCCCGTTCGGCCAGCACCGTGAGTACGGCCTGGGCGCTGTCGGCCACCGAACGTCCGACGGTGTCCAGCCGCAGATCCGGGTCGGCGGGTGGTTCGTAGGGGTCGTCCACTCCGGTGAGTCCGGAGATCTGTCCGGACGCCGCCCTGGCGTACAGGCCCTTCACGTCCCGGGCGGCACACTCGGCCACCGGTGTGGCCACGTGCACCTGCACGAACGCCGTTCCGTTCTGTCGGTGCCGGTCACGGACCCGCTGTCGGGCCCGCGCGTACGGCGAGATCACCGCGGCGAGTACCAGCACGCCGTGTCGGGCCAGCAGTTCGGCGACGAAACCGATCCGCTCCACGTTCGCGTCCCGGTCGGCCCGAGAGAAGCCGAGGCCGGCCGACAACGTCTCGCGCACCGCGTCCCCGTCGAGCACCTCCACCGGGCGTCCGTTCTGGCGTAGGTGGTCGGCGACCGCGTGCGCGAGGGTGGTCTTGCCGGCGCTGGGTAGCCCGGTCAGCCAGACCGTGCCCCCCGCTCGGGTCGCGGTGTGGTCGGCTCGATGGGTGTCCGTACCGGTGTCTTGGCTGGTCAGGGTCGTCACCTGGTCTGTCTCCTCGGGGGCTTACCTGTGGGTTGCCTGGCGGACGGCGTACGGAGGTACGCGCGGACGCTCGCGCCGACGGGACCGTGGGTATGCCAGCACAGCCGGCGACCGGCGGACGTGAGGGTCCGGTGGACCGGCTGGGGTGATGTGTGACTGGGTGAGCGGCCGGCCCTGGTCAGGCCAGCGGACAGACCGCGCTGGACACGCGCTGCAGATCGACATGCAGCCGTGCGACAAGCCCAACGCGACGAATCACCCGTGCATGGTGACATGAGGACACCCGATCCGTCGAGCCCCGAGTGACGCACCCCTCAGGTCTGGTCAGAATCAGAGTCGGTGTGTCACCCTGGGAAGGTGACCTCCCGCGGCGTGCCCCTCGTCGCCCGGCTGCATGTGGACCTGCGGCGGGCGACCAGCGCGGCGTGTCCGGACCCGGTTCGCTCCCGGTCGCAGTGCTGACCGGAGACCGCTGAACCCAGGGCAACCAACCCCAGACCACAGACAGACAGACCGGCCGCATGTCGTGCCCGGCTGCCCATCCTCCACCCGTCACCGGCCGGGGTGGGCAGGACCGTGTGTGCGCGCGCCGTCACAATCCATCGTGAGGACTACATGGCACGGACCGGCCAGGGCCAGTGGGCGCTCGGCTACCGCGAACCGCTCAACCCGGTCGAGCGCTTCAAGCGCGACGAGGACGGGCTGAAGGTCAGACAACGCATCATCGACGTGTACGCCCACACCGGGTTCGCCGGCATCGACCCGAGCGACCTGCGCGGCCGGTTCCGCTGGATGGGCCTCTACACCCAGCGGGCGCAGGGCATTGCGGGTGGGCGGACCGCGTCGCTGGGACCCGAGGAACTCGAGGACGAGTTCTTCATGATGCGCATCCGCATCGACGGTGGGCAGCTCACCTCCCGGCAGGTGCGCACCATCGCCGGCCTGTCCACCGAGTTCGGCCGGGACATCGCCGACGTGACCGACCGGCAGAACGTGCAGTTGCACTGGGTTCGGATCGAGGACGTGCCGGAGATCTGGGCACGTCTGGACGAGGTCGGTCTGTCCACCACCGAGGCGTGTGGGGACGTGCCCCGGGTCATCATCGGGTGCCCGTTGGCCGGGGTGGCCGCCGACGAGGTGCTCGACTCCACCGCGGCGTTGCGGTCGGTGGCCGACCGGTACGTGGGTGACCCGGCCTTCTCCAACCTGCCGCGCAAGTACAAGACCTCCATCTCCGGGTGTGGCCGACACTGCACCAACCACGAACTCAACGACGTGGCCTTCGCCGGTGTGGTGGGTCCGGGTGGGCAACCGGGGTTCGACCTGTGGGTCGGCGGCGGCCTGTCCACCGCGCCGAAGCTGTCGGTGCGGTTGGGCGCGTTCGTGCCCCCGGACCGGGTGGCGGAGGTGTGGGCCGGGGTCACCGGCATCTTCCGTGACTACGGGTACCGGGCCGGGCGTAACCACAACCGGATGAAGTTCCTGGTGGCCGACTGGGGTCCGGCCCGGTTCCGCGAGGTACTGGAACGGGAGTACCTGTCCACACCCCTGCCTGACGGTCCGCCGCCGGTGCCGTGCGTGGACCGGGACCACCTGGGGGTGAGGCCACAGCACGACGGACGGTTCACCGTGGGCGCCGCGCTGTTGGCCGGCCGCACCAGCGGCACCCAACTGGCCCGGCTGGCCGACCTGGCCGACGCCTACGGCACCGGACTGGTGGGCACCACCGTCCAGCAGCACGTGGTCATCCGCAACGTGGCGGAGTCCGATGTGGACGCCTGCGTGGCCGAACTGGAGGCGGCCGGTCTACGGGTGCGGCCCAGCGTGTTCCGGCGCGGCGTCCTGGCCTGCATCGGGCTGGAGTTCTGCAAGCTGGCCATGGTGGAGACCAAGGGGCGTGCCCAGTGGCTCTACCAGGAGCTGGAACGGCGGATGCCCGACTTCACCGAACCGATCGGCATCAACATCAACGGCTGCCCGAACTCCTGCGCCCGGTTCCAGGTTGCCGACATCGGGTTGAAGGGCTGCGTGGTCAAGGGCCCCGACGGCGAGGACACCGAGGGATTCCAGGTGCACCTGGGCGGCCACATGGGCGAGGTCGCCGCCCTGGGCCGCAAGTTCCGTGGCCTGCGGATCACCGCCGAGGGCGCGGCCGACTACATCGAACGGGTGCTGCGCGGGTTCCTGGCCCGGCGTGAGCCGGGTGAACGGTTCGCCGCCTACGTGGCCCGCGCCGACGAGGAGTGGCTGAGGTGAGCGACCAGCGGTCGGCCAACCGGAACCTGCCGCCGTTCTACTGCCCGTACTGCGGGGACGACCAGATCCGTCCGGCCGGGCAGCACGCCGACGGGTGGGCCTGTGAGCTGTGCCGGCGGTCCTGGCGGCTGGAGTACCTCGGTGGCGTCGCGCCGGCCGGGTCGGGTGCGGGAACCGGGGCGGGACGGTGAGCGCGCCGAGGTCGGAGCATCCCCGGCTGGCCGCGCTGGCCGAGCGGGCCGGCGTGGAGTTGGAGGGTGCCCACCCGACCGAGGTGCTGCGGTTCGCCGCCGAGGAGTTCGGCGACCGGCTGTGCGTGACCTCCTCGATGGCCGACGCGGTGTTGGCGCATCTGGCCTCCGGCGTGCTGCCCGGTGTCCACGTGCTGTTCCTGGACACCGGATACCACTTCGCCGAGACCATCGGCACCCGCGACGCGGTGGCCGCCACCCTGCCGGTCACCGTGGTCACGGTGACTCCCGAACAGACCGTGGCCGAGCAGGACGCCGAGTACGGCCCACGGCTGTACGAGCGGGACCCGGACCGGTGCTGCGCGCTGCGCAAGGTGGCGCCGCTGGCCCGGGCGCTGGAGCCCTACCACGCCTGGGCCTCGGGCATCCGCCGGGACGAGTCGGTCAGCCGGCGAAACGTCCGGGTGGTCGAGTGGGACGCCCGTCGGGGTCTGGTCAAGGTGAACCCGCTGGCCTGCTGGCGGCAGGCTGACGTGGACGCCTACGTGGCCGAACACGGGGTGCTGGTCAACCCGCTGGTTCAGGAGGGGTACCGGTCGATCGGATGTGCGCCGTGCACCCGTCCGGTGTCCGACGGTGAGGACCAGCGGGCCGGACGGTGGGCCGGTAGCGCCAAGACCGAGTGCGGCATACACACCTGACGGGGCGGTCGACGCCGCAAACCCGGACCCCCGATCGAACATGTGTTCTAATGTGCGCATGCGTTGGGACCACCTTCGACTGTCGGCGTCCGGGTCCGCGGTCGCGCCGACCCTGTTCGACGACGGCGACGCCCGGCCCGGGGTGGTGGTCCGAACCTTCGACACCCCGGGGTTCCGTGGGATCACCTGCTACGAGGTCCTGGCCCGAACGGTGATCAACCAGGTGCCGGCAGCCTCCCGGATGCCCTTCCGCTGGACCATCAACCCCTACCGGGGCTGCACCCACGCCTGCCGTTACTGCTTCGCCCGCAACACCCACACCTACCTGGATCTCGACGCCGGCCTGGACTTCGACACCCAGATCGTGGTCAAGGTGAACACCCCCGAGTTGGTCCGCCGGGAACTGGCCGCACCGTCCTGGCGCGGCGAACACGTGGCCATGGGCACCAACGTGGACTGCTACCAGCGGGCCGAGGGGCGCTACCGGCTGATGCCCGGCGTGCTGGCCGCGCTGCGCGACGCGGCCAACCCGTTCTCCATCCTGACCAAGGGCTCGCTGATCCTGCGGGACCTGCCACTGCTCGCCCAGGCGGCCCGGGTCACCGACGTGTCCACCGCGGTGTCGGTCGGTTTCACCGATCCCACGTTGTGGCGCGCGGTCGAGCCGGGCACGCCCAGCCCGGCCCGGCGGCTGGACGTGGTCCGCACGCTGAACACCGCCGGGGTGCGCTGCGGGGTGCTGATGGCACCGATCCTGCCGTTCCTGGGTGACTCCCCCGACCAACTCGACCAGACGGTGCGCGCGATCGCCGAGGCCGGCGCCGCGTCGGTCACCCCGATCGTGCTGCACCTGCGGCCCGGGGCGCGCGAGTGGTACCTGGGGTGGCTGGAGTCGTTTCGGCCCGACCTACTCGCCGGCTACCGCCGGCTGTACCGGTCCGGCGCCTACGCCGACCGGGACTACCAGCGTGGGATCACCGAGCAGGTGCGTGCGCTGGCCGAGCGGTACGGCATCGGCCCGACCGGCCCGAGCGAACACCGGATCACCCGACCGGCCGCACCGGTGCGGCCTGTTCCGGACCAGCTCACCCTGCTGTGACCCGGGCCCGTGCCGGGTCGGGCGGTCTGGTCAGATGACCGCATGCATGCGAACACCCAACGGGTCGCCGACGCGCTGCTCGCCGCGGGCGCGACCGGTCAGATCCGCGAACTTCCCCAACCGGTGCGGACCGCCGCGGCCGCCGCCGAACAACTCGGCGTGGAGGTGGGTGCGATCGCCAACAGCCTGGTCTTCGACGCCGACGGCGAACCGGTGCTGGTACTCACCAGCGGCGCGCACCGGGTGGACACCGACCTGGTCGCCCGACTGCTCGGGGTCGGCACGCTGCGCCGGGCGACCCCCGAGTTCGTCCGGGCCACCACCGGCCAAACGATCGGTGGGGTCGCCCCGGTCGGCCACCCCGCGCCGTTGCGCACCCTGGTCGACACCGCCCTGGGCGGCCACCGGCAGGTCTGGGCAGCCGGCGGCCACCCGAACACGGTGTTCCCGACCACCTTCGAGGAGTTGGTCACCATCACCAGGGGCACCCCTGCGGACGTGGGTTAGAAGGCCCTGTCGAAACGCTCGCAGGTGCCGGTTCGGTCAGTGCCAGACCGTGCGGGTGTGGGTGATCTGGAAACCCTGTCGCGCGAGATTGCCATGGCTGGCCGAGGCGAACGCGGCCGTGACAACCGTGAGATCGCTGCAGGCGGCGGCGTCGGCGAGGCGCCGGGCGATGAGCGCGGTCTGACACCCACGGCCGCGAAAGCCGGGCAGCGTGGCAGCTCCGGCGAGCAGGCTGGTGTCCCCCGCGACGAACAGAGCCGCGGCTGCCGCCGGACTACCGTCGACAGTGGCCAGGTAGCGACGAAGTCCCGGGGTGGCGTGTTCGACCGCGAGCATCCGCCTGAACCTCTGGGCGCTGGAGTCCACCCCGTATCCGTCAAGCAGGACGTCAAGGTATTCCCCGTGGCCTTGGTCCAGCTCCTGGACCTGAACCTCCGGTGTCTCGCCTGCGGGCATGCCCCCCGGACGAGTGTGCAGGGTGACGGTCGGTGCAGCGGGTGTCAGACCGGCGCCGAGGAGAACGCGGTGCAGATTCTCGGTGGCGTCCTCCGCCCACACCTCGACGCTGGTGGACACCCCCACCTCTACGAAGAACCCCACGGACATCGTCGAACGCACGCTTGTCTTCTTCGCTGAACCCGCGGGCCTTGTTGTACGGAACGTGGTCAGGCAACGCCGGTATCCGGGTGGCGACAACTCGCCCGAATCGGCGGATGCCAGCTCCGGGGAAGGCCATGTTCACCGATCGGTAGTCGATCTCTGCCTTGGCCGAGATCACCGCCTCCGCCCGCCGCGCCATCGCAGTCCACACGCGCCCAGCCTCCCACGAAGGCCCCCAACCAACTGGCGGCCGCACGACTGCCCAGCCGTCACGCCGTGGCTGATCCGCGCATGACAGCCGGCAACCCGCGGTCCATCCCGAACCGTCCGTAGCGCCAACGGCCACTCACGGATCTGACCACCACGCACCCGGCGGCGGGTACGGAACCGGGCCGCTCGACCGGTTACGCTCCCGGAGTGAGCGAACCGGTGCCCGAGGTGGTGACGTTGCACGTGTGGCGGGTGCCTCGTCGACGGGTGGCCCTGGCCGTGGCCAGGATGGCCACCGACCGCCGACCGGTGCGGCGTGCCCCGGGGATGCGGTTCGCCCGACTGCTGGGCACCGGTGACGGGCGTCGGTTCACCCCACGTGGGGCCGACCCGACCCGCTGGGCGTTACTCGCGGCCTGGACCACGGCCGGGGACGCGGCCACCTTCGAGCAGTCCCGGGTGTCCCGCGGCTGGGCCCGGATGGCGGTGGAGACCTGCCGGGTGGTGATGCGCCCGCTGGCGGCCCGGGGCCGCTGGTCGCGCCGCCAACCGTTCGGCCGACCCGACCCGACCGCCG
>DATCWR010000542.1:0-7800 GCA_036566245.1 Mycobacteriales bacterium
CCGAGTGCCGCGTTGGCACCGGCGGCGGCCGCCGAGGTGTTCCAGCGTATCGGTGCGTTGCGTGACTCCGGGGTTCCCATTCTGTTGGTGGAACAGAACGTCAACCTCGCGCTGCGGGTCTCCGACCGCGCCTACATTCTCGACGGTGGCCGTAACGCCATCGAGGGGCCCGCCGCGGAGATCCGTGACGACCCGAACGTCCGGCGGGTCTATCTGGGTGGGCACGTCGACACCCCCAACAGTTGTTGACGCCATGCCTGACCACGCTGCCCGGCAGAACCCGCGCCTGACGTCGGGCATGCGCCCGGTTCGGCTGGGATGTGCGACAATGCGCCCGAGACTGCGTGGTAGTCGCATTCTCGGGACAGGAGGCTGGAGCATCCGTGGTTGAGGCGGCTGGAGAAACGACCTGGGAACGCATACTTCGCGTCTCCGCCGACCTGTTCGCGCAGAAGGGGTACCACGGTACCGGGTTGAGTGAACTGACCGATGCCATTCACCTCGGGCGCGGCGGTCTCTACCACCACATCCGCAGCAAGGACTCGCTGCTCGCCCAGATATCCCGCAAACCCATCCGGGAGGCCGCCGACCAGGCGGAGGCGATCGTCGCCCAGGACATCACGGCCGAGGAGAAGGTGGTCGCCCTCGCCCGCGGGTTGGTCTCCTCCATCGAGGCCCAACCGTCGCCGTGGATCGTGTTCTTTCGCGAGTACAGCTCATTACCGCCGGAGTACCAGCGTGAGGTGCTGGAGCAACGCGAGCGTTATCTGTACTCGTGGGAGCAGGCGGTCGAACAGGGTGTCCGGGCCGGTGACTTCTGCGATGACCGGCCGTTGTTTCTGGAGGGCCTGCTCGCGTTCTTCATCTACTCCTACATCTGGGTGAACAACAAGGGGACTCACGAGCCACTCGGTGACTCGTTGGCCCGGTTCGTGCTGCGTGGGTTGAGAAAGTCACTCTGAGGCTCGGGCGGCGGTGACCGCCCGGTCGGCGCAACGCTCCTGATGCGGGGAACGGAAATTCTCGTGGTATCCCGCCGGGCTGAGCCCTCATCCTGCTACGGTGTACCGACCGATCGGTACAGTCGAACGGTCAACCCCGGATCGGCACAGGCGAGCGGTGGGAGACAGGGTGTCGACACTCGTCATCACGGGCGCACGCGTTCTGGACGTACGCACCGGTGGGTACCTCGACCAACGCGACGTCGTGGTGGACCACGGCACGATCGTCGAGGTGACACCGAGAGCGACCGTCCACTGTGACCAGACCCTGGACGGCCGCGGGCTCACCCTCATGCCTGGCCTGATCGACGCCCACGTCCATCTCGCCGCGATCGCCCCGGACCTCGGCCAGCTTCCGAACTCCTCACCCAGCTACGTGGCCGCGTTCGCCATCCGGTCCATGAAGGCCATGTTGCGACGCGGGTTCACCACGGTGCGGGACCAGGGTGGGGCCGACCACGGCCTGGCCAGGGCACAGGCCGAGGGCCTGGTCACCGGCCCCCGCATCCACTTCTGCGGCCGGGCGTTGAGTCAGACCGGCGGCCACGGTGACGTCAGAACGGCCGGGCAGGACCTGCTCGACGACCACCCGTGCTGCCCTGGAATCGGCCGGGTCGCCGACGGGGTCGACGCGGTCCGCGCCGCGGCCCGGGACGAACTGCGCCGGGGCGCGCATCACCTCAAGGTGATGGCCTCCGGTGGCGTGGCCTCCCCCACCGACCGGATCGACTCGGTGCAGTACTCGGTCGCAGAACTGGAGGCCGCGGTCCAGGAGGCGACCGCGGCCCACCGCTACGTCGCCGCTCACGCCTACACGCCCCGGGCCATCCTCCGCGCGGTCCGTGCCGGGGTGAGGACAATCGAGCATGGCAACCTGCTCGACCACGACAGCGTCGAGGCGATGGTCGAACACGAGGCGTATCTGGTGCCCACCCTGGTCACCTACCAGGCCCTGGCCGAACACGGTCCCGCACACGGCTTTCCCGACGCCAGCATGAGGAAACTCGACGACGTGCTGACCGGTGGTCTGGCCGCGCTGGAACTGGCGGCGCGGGCGGGCGTACGCATCGCGTTCGGCACGGACCTGCTCGGCCCACTACAGGCGTACCAGTCCGCCGAGTTCCAGATCCGGGCCACCGTCCAGGACCCGGTCGACATCATCCGCTCGGCGACGCTGGTCGGCGCCGAGGTGCTGGGCGAGGTTGGACGACTGGGCTGTGTGGAGGAGGGCGCGGTCGCCGACCTGCTGTTGGTGGAGGGCGACCCGGTCCAGGACATCTCGGTGCTCGCCGAACCACGGCGACACCTGCGTGCGGTCATCCAGAACGGCACGATCAGGTTCCAGAGCGAGCACCGGTAACGGTCGCCGACAGCCCGACCATCGGAACAGTTCATGCGTGGACGGCACGGCCGACGACCGGTCTGTCACGCACTCCATCTCAAGGCAGACAGGTGAGGATCGTCCGTGCTACGTGCAGGTCTTCTCAGAGCAGCCGCCAGTCCCCGGGTGCGACACACGATCGAGCGCACCCCGGCCACCCGCGCGGTGGTCAACCGGTTCGTGGCAGGAGAGTCGACCACGGAGGCGATCGCGGCGTGCCGTCGCCTGATCCGGCGCGGATGCCTGGTGACACTCGACTACCTGGGTGAGGACACGACGAACCCGGCCCAGGCCAGGGGCGTGGTGACGCACTACCACGAGGTGCTCGACGGACTCCGTGCGGCCGGAATCGCCCAGGACGTGGAGATGAGCGTCAAGCTGTCGGCCCTCGGTCAGGCCCTGGCCTCAGACGGCGAGTCGGTGGCACTGACCCACGCCACCGAGATCGCCTCGGCCGCACGCGACTGCGGCACCTCGGTCACCGTGGACATGGAGAACCATCTGACCACCGACTCGACGTTGCGGGTGGTCCGCCGGTTGCGCGCGGAGTTCCCGGCCACCGGCGCGGTGATCCAGGCGTACCTGCACCGGAGCCTGGAGGACTGCCGCGCGCTGGCCCACCCGGGGTCGAGGGTGCGGCTGTGTAAGGGTGCCTACCGGGAACCGTCCACAGTGGCGTACCAGGACCGCGAGGAGATCCGGCGGTCGTACGTGCGGTGTGCCGACACCCTCATGTCGGGTGGGGCCACCCCGCTGCTCGCCACGCACGACCCGCGGCTGGTCACCCAGGTTCGGCGGCTGGTGGCCCAGCACGGTCTGCGCCGCGACAACTTCGAGTTCCAGATGCTGTACGGGGTCCGTCCCAACGAACAGGAACGGCTGGTCGCCGACGGGTTCCGGGTCCGGGTGTACGTGCCGTTCGGTGAGGAGTGGTACGGCTACCTGATGCGGCGCATGGCCGAGCGCCCGGCCAACCTCGCGCTCTTCCTCCGTTCCCTGACCAGCAGGAACTAGATGGTCGATTCCAAGGTGTCGCTGACTGTCCTTGCGGGCCCGAGGGTTCGAGGGAGGTGTGGGTGAGGCGAAACTCCCCCCACAGAAGGCAACACAGCGCCATGCCGACCGACCGCGTGACCCCGGAGCCGGGGCTCCGCCCCGGCGAGGGCCTGGAAACAATCATCTAGTCGAGTAGCACGCTCAGTCGGTCAGGTAGTTCCACCCAGTCGGCGGGGCTGGTGATCTCGCGCCAGAAGTTGGCCTCCACGATCACGGCGGCGAAACCGGCGCGGCGGGCGTCGCGCACCGCCGCGGTGACGCCGTCCAGGCCGGGAGGCGGCTGGTCGGGGTCGGGCACCGACGGTTCGAGGAACACCCGTTGGTACACCTCCAGCGGGGCCATACCAGCCGGACGCCACTCCCCCATCCGGGTAACCACTGCGGAGATCTCCTCCGCGCTACCGCGCGAGGGATTCCAGATGTCGAACTGTCGCGCGGTACGGCGTAGCCCGGCCTCCGATCGCATTCCCGACATCAGCCGGGGCCGATGCAGCGGCTTGGGACGCACCAGGGACTCGGGAATCGAGAAGAACTCCCCGTCGAAACGCACCGGGTCGTCAGCCCAGCACGCTGACACCGCGTCGACCAGCTCACCGCAGCGCCGTCCCCGGGTGCGCGGGTCGACGTCCATCTGCTCGTGTTCCTCGTCGCTCCAGCCGACGCTGAACCCGACCACCAGCCGGCCACCGGAGAGCACGTCCAGGGTCGCCAACCGCTGGGCGATCTCGACCGGACGGTGGTAACCGGCGACAAGCACACTGGTGCCGATCTCGACGTGTTCGGTCCAGGCCGCGGCGGCCATGAGCGTCTCGGTTGCCGCGAGCGTGCTGCGGTAGGGGGCGGGGATCGGCTGTCCGGGAATCGCCGCGTACCCGGCACGTGGACGCAGCGGACAGAACAGGTGCTCCTGCACCCACAGGTGGGCGAACCCGACCGCCTCGGCCCGTTCACAGAAGGCACGCAGGGTGGCCCGGTCCACGTGCTCACCCAACTGCGGCAGGCACAGCCCCACGGTGGTCATCGGCCACCGCCGGCCAGCGCGTTGATCAGCGGCAGACAACCCTCGACATCACGCTGGTAGAAGGTGAGATAGGAAAAACCCCACCGCTCACGCATCTGGGCGACCCGCTCGACGAGTTGGCCGAGCGGCCCGACCAGACAGTGCGGCGAGTCCCGCACCCGTTCGGGTGAGACCGGAATGCCGACCTGAGCGACCTTACGTTCGATCGCCTCGGCGGGGTGTTCGGTGACCTCGGCCCAGTAGACGATCAGGTGGAGCGGCAGCTCCCCCGCGCGGGCGCCGGCAGCGGCCCGGATGATCCCCACCTTGGCGTCGACCGCGTCCTCGTACGCGGACCGGGCCGACGCGGCCCCGGTGAGCCCCTCGCCGTTCATCAGGTTCACCCCGACGATGTCGCCCTGCCGGGCCGCCAGGGTGAGCATCCGCCTGCCGCCACCACCGATCAACAGTGGCGGGTGCGGACGTTGCGTCGAGGCCGGGACACCACGCAGGCCGTTGATCTGATGGTGTTCACCGACGACCGTGGCCGGCCCGTCACCGCCGAGTACCGCCTTGAGGATGCGGACCGTCTCGGCCAGTCGGCTGATGCGCTGGCCCGGAGGATCGAACCGGATGCCCGACACCCGGTAGTCCTCGGCCAGCCACCCCGCACCCAGCCCCACCTCCAGACGACCGTCGCAGAGCAGGTCACAGGTGGCGATCTGCTTGGCCAACACCGCGGGCGCGCGGAAGTCGTTGTCGAGCACCAGCGTGCCCAAGCGGATCATCGTGGTGACCTGTGCCGCCGCGCTGAGCGCGAGGAGCGGCGCGAGCGGGGTCCGGTCGAAGTGGTCACTGACCTGGAGCGTGGTGAAGCCGCGGTCCTCGGCCTGACGGGCGGTGTCCAGCCACTGCCGGCGGGTGGCAACCGGATCCATCGCCAGACAGCCCAGTCGCAGGTCAGGACCACTCATGGTGTCCTCGCCAGCACACCACCCAGCCGCGCCCGCCACACCGCCAGGTCGACGTAGTCACGGACCTCGGCGACCAGACCGGTGGCCTGGTCGACCCGGTACACCCCGGTGCACTCGATCTGGTAGATCCGACCATCGATCCAGAACCTGTCGACACGTTCGGCAAGGGCGATGTCACCGGAGACCGCGAAGGAGCGGATCTGCCAGGCGATGCGGGTGGCTCGTGACACGATCGGGGCGAACATCGCGCGGATCTGGGCGCGGCCCCGCGCCGGCGGGTGTGGCACGTTGGCGTAGGTCGCGTCCTCGGTGAAGCAGGCGCTGATCGTGTCGAGGTCACGGCTCTCGACGGCCGACCAGAACGCCCGGACCGCCGGTTCCACGGCTGTCATCGAGTGAACACCACGGGGTATCGGGAGAAGTTCTCCCGCACCGAGTCCGGGTCGCGGGTGGGCGGCTCGTCCGGGTCGGGGCGGGCACCGTGCTGGAGCAGGGCGGCCAGCATCAATGTCACCGTGCCGAAGACGGGCTCGTGGTCCCCGCCCTGTTCGGCGGTCGGCATCACCCCGCCGTCGAGTTCCATGCCGATGCAGGCGTGCATTCCGCCACCGAAGGAGTGTCCCCACGGCAGCACGCCCTCAGGTAGTGGCCGGTCCGGATCGAAGGTCTCGGCGTCCTGGCCCCACACCGAAGGGTCGGTGTTGGCCGCGACCAGGTCGAACTCGACCAGTGCGCCCTCGGGCAGCCTCCTCCCACTCCTGAGTTCGATGTCGGCGAGTGCGCGACGCCAGGCCACCGGCGAGGCCGGATGCAGCCGCAGCGTCTCGTGTACGCAGCGCTGGAGAAACAGTGGATCGTCCAGACGTGCGGCGAAGTCCGGATCGGCCATCCGGGCGAAAACCTGGTGTGAGACGTGGGTGAACAGGTTCGCGGTACTGTGCGAGCCGGCCTGGAGGTAGAACGCGACCTCACGGCGGATAGTGTCTCGGTCGATACCCAACTCGTCACGGTGGCGCAGTACCGCCATCAGTACGTCGCGCGGCAGGTCGCTCTCGCTGACCCGACCGGCAGCGAGATCGTCGAGCAGCGCCATGCGCCGCCGCAGCGAGGGTTCGACGAACGTCTCGTCGAACTCCCGCATGGCCTGGTCGACCTCGGCGTTGACCTCCTCGTGTGGCCGGGTCGAGTGCACCACGGTGGCGCCGTCGCTGAACACGTGTACCAGACGTTCGAGCACGTCCCCCGCCTCGTCGGTCCTGGGCGGGTCGATGCCGGCGACCAGGCCGGTCAGGTACATGATCGTGCGCCGGCCGAGTCGCACCAGGTCGGCGCGCCCGGCCGCGAGTGGCCCGGCGTAGGCCTGCTCGATGATGTCCGGGACCAGGTTGAGTTCCCACCAGCGGAACGTCCCACGGCGGAACAGCCGGTTCTCGACCCGCCGACGCAGTTTGTGCCCGTCGCCGTGCAGGGTGATCAGTGATCCGGCCATCACCGCCCCGCCGGCGTCGTAGAGCGCCTGCCGCAGGTTCCGTTCCCGGAAGGCTTCGCGTACGTCCGAATAGGAGGTCAGCACGATCGGTTCGGTGGTCATCTCGGCTCCGCTTCGGGTCTGGGATGCGTAACTGACACGAACTACGAAAGGGCCACGGCCAACCCCGGATCTGTCAGCATCGCGGCCACGTCGCCCAGAAACCGGGAAGCCTGGGCCCCGTCCACCAGGCGATGGTCGAAGGACAGCCCCAGGGTGGTGACCTGTCGGACCGACAGCTCACCGTCAACCACCCACGGGCGCTGTGCCACCACGCCCAGGCACACGATCGCCGACTGACCCGGCGGCAGGATCGGCGTGCCGGAGTCGATTCCGAACACGCCCACGTTGGTGATCGACATGGTGCCGCCGGTGACCTGTTCGGGGGTGCACCGTCCCCGACGTGCGGTGTCGACAACCCCGGTGATGGCCCGGGCGAGCTCGACGAACGACAACCGGTCGGCGTCCCGAATGTTCGGTACGAGCAGCCCACGCTCGGTGGACGTCGCTATCCCGAGGTTCACATAGTGCCGGAGCACGATCTGCTGCGCCGCGTCGTCCCAGTGGCTGTTGATCTCCGGTGTGCGCGGTGCCGCGACACACATGGCGCGGGCGAGCAGGGTGAGCGGAGACAGCCGTAGTCTGGCGAACTCGCCGCGGGTCCGGAGTCGGTCCAACAGGCGCATCGACTCGGTGACGTCGACGGTGACGAACTCGGTGACGTGCGGGGCGGTGAACGCGCTGGTCACCATCGCCCGTGCGGTCTCCCGGCGGACACCACGGATCGGTATCCGCGTCTCGCGCACACCGGTCGCGGTGGGGGCCGATGGTGGCTGGGCCGCCCGGGCACCGGAGCGCGC
>DATCWR010000543.1:0-2554 GCA_036566245.1 Mycobacteriales bacterium
ACCAACTGCGCCACGGGGCCAGGACTTGCTCGTGCGTACCCCCAACGGGATTCGAACCCGTGCTACCGCCTTGAAAGGGCGGCGTCCTAGGCCGCTAGACGATGAGGGCCGATCTGTCCGTGCCGCTTCTATGGTCGCACATCATGACCGGAACGCTGCGGGCAGTTCAGATCCTCCCGCCTAGCCGTCGGGAGCCTGGACAGCATACGGGACACCAGGTGCAACCACCAAAAGGCCATGGATCGTCCCACGTACCGGCGGCCAGGCTACCCGCCTGCCTGCGGTTCGCCGCCGACCAGGTGTCGTTCGATGGTGGCCTCGGTCTCCCCCAGGCCACCCAGGGTGATCGTGTCGTATGCCTGTAGTTTGTGCGTCTTGGCATCGAAGTACAGCACAGAACATTCGATTGGTGTTGGTTTCTCGCCCTGAAGGCCACGCAGTCCGGCGCCTCCGGTCGAACCCTCGACCAGCACCAGCGTGTCGCCCAGTCGCTCGGCCTCCCGCTTGTGCACGTGGCCGGCCAGGACCAGCGGCACCGTGTCCTTCAGCGGTACCGCCGACAGCGGATCATGCAACAGGGTGATATCAGGTGGTTCAGGGAGGAACCCGACCACCATCTTGAGTTGCTCACCGGCCGACTGCACCTTCTCCGCCGACGCGTTGTCGTCTCGGGTCTCCTTGTCCGGGGTGAACCGGGGGTCCCCGGTCCCCATGATGGTCAACCCCTTCACCGTGACCGGTGGACCTCCGTCCAACACGACCGCGTTCGGCTGGGAGCCGACGGCGGTGGCGGTTCGGGCCGAGTCATGATTGCCGCGAATATAGACATAAGGCACGCCAAGCGACCGAATGCTCTCCACGTACCGGGTCTCCGGTTCGCTACCCCAGTCGGTCAGGTCGCCGGTGTCGATCACCATGTTGATCTTGAACTGACCAACCACCGACTTGATCACACCGTAGGCGGTCGGGCTCAGGTGAAGGTCGGAGACGTGCAACACCCTGATGGTCGAGTCGTCCGGCTGGAACGTGGGTAGCGTGGTGGTAGCCGCGTACAGCTTGCTGACGTTCGTCACCAGCCCGGCGAGTTCCTCCCGGTACACCCCGAACCGGTCCACGATGTTGCGCGCGTCGCCCACCAGGGCCGGAGCGTTGGTCAGCAGACCGGTGTACCGGGGTTCGCTGATGGCCTCGGGCCGCCAGGTCGAGTAAGCGCCACCGGCGACCGCACCGAGCATCACCACACTCATCCCGGCGGCGATGAATGGTTCCCGCAGTCGCCGGCGGTAGACGACCAGGCTCAGTACGACCGCGCCGCCCACCCCGCACAACGCCGCCCTGACCGCCAGCCGGGTGACCGCCGCACGCACGTCCTCGGTGACCCGGTCACCGATGCCCTCCAGCTTCGCCGGGTCGCGGAACAACGCCTGTGCCTCGGGAGGCCGCAACCGTTCCAGTTCCACCTCCAGGCGCAGCGGACCGGAGTGGCTACGGAGTTCCAGCGAGCCGAGTGGAGGTATGTGCACCACGCTGCCGCCGGCCAGGTCGGGCCGAAGATCGAAGTTCGCGTCGAACGGACCGACCGTGCCGCTGGAGTGGGCTCCGAGCAACAGCCCGAAGGTCGCCCCGACCAGGGCTACCACGATCCGGCCGGCCCAGCGGCGGACCCACCGGGGCACCAGCGGACCCAGCGAGCCCAGGCCGACCCCGACCGTGTCCCCAACCCGGCGGGTCCACGTTCGGGCACGCGCCACAGTCCCGCGCAGGTCAAAGGTCCCGGTCACCTGTCCCATGATTACCGAGATCGGGCTGGACTGGCGACAGTGCCCCCGCTGCTGGCAGTCCGTGGCCGGTCATGGTCAGGGTGTCACGAAGACGTCCCCCCGGCTGAGCAGCGTGGGCAGGATGACGCCGAGCGCGTCGAGTGACTCCTGTCGGTCACCCCCGCCGTCGTGCATCAGGATGATGTCACCCGGACCGGTGTTGTCCAGCACCGTCGAGATGATCGTCTGGGTGCCCGGCCGGCTCCAGTCCCTCGGGTCGACGCTCCAGTTGAGGCTGACCAGGCCGAGTTGGCGTGCCTCGTCGGTGACCCGGCCGTCACCCCAGTTCCCGCCCGGCGCCCGGTAGTACACCGGCCGCACCCCACCACTGGCCTGCACGATCGCGTCGTAGGTGGACTGGAGTTCGGAATGGATCAGCGTGGCCGAGCGGTTGGGCAGCAGTTCGTCGTGGTCCCAGGAGTGGTCGCACAGCGTGTGGCCGGCCGCGACGATCTGGCGGACCAGATCCGGGTACTCCTGCACCTGCTCGCCGATCAGGCAGAACGTGGCGTGCACGTGGTACCGGGCCAGCAGGTCGAGTACCTGTGGCGTCCAGACCGGATGTGGCCCGTCGTCGATGGTCAACGCCACCGCCTGCGGTGGCCGAGGTTGCCGGACGTAGCTGATCGGCAGGTGTGGAATATCGGTCGGTGGGCGGTTCTGGCCTGAGTCCGGCGGCTCGGTCGACCCGTCCGGCGTGGTGGGCGCAACCGTGGGGGGCAGGGCGTCGTCGG
>DATCWR010000544.1:0-17311 GCA_036566245.1 Mycobacteriales bacterium
GGCAGGAAGGTCAAGATCGACGACCGTGACACCAGGTAGCCACGATGTGCTCGGCCGTACCCAGGTACACCCGGTCGGCCTCGACCAGGGCACACACCGGCGCGTAGAGGAAGAAACCTGGCTCGGCGTGCGCACGGTCGATCAAACGCGATGTCAAAATATTTCCGCGTCCAGCGGCGACCATGGCCGTGTCATCCAGGACGATGTGCGGGGCGCCGCTTACCGGCCGATTGACTCGGCCAACCGCCGGTCCAGTTCGGCATCCAGACTGGCCTGCTCCTGCTTGGTTGGGTTGTAGCCGTTCCAGGCCCGCAGTATTGCCCGGGCCTGCTCGGCGCGTGCCGCACGTTCGGTCGGGGGCGACAGGATGGTGGCCAACCGGGTGAGGTAGGCGCGCAGGGAAAGGCCCTCGGCCGCCGCCACCTCGGCGAGCCGATCGCGAGCCTCAACCGGGATTCGGATGTCAGCGTCGGCCATGGGGTATCTCCCGCTCATCCAGCCACAGTACGGGTACGTACGGCCGGGTGAGGCTGGTCCAGCGGGTGGCCAGGCACAGATTCACCGGCGCTTCCGTTCGGCGGCCAGGGCCTGGCTCACCGCCCGGCCGAGGAGGCGGCCGATCTCGGGGATCTCGTCATGGCTCGGCACCCGTGACGGCTGGTCGGGAACGACCAGCCGTCCGGTTGCCCGCGCCCGCGCCCGGACCGTCTCTCGGGAGATGGGCCCTTCCGCGGCGGCTGACGACGCGGCGGTGGCCATGGCGTTCAGTGGCGGGTGGGGGACAGGCCCAGGGAGCGGCCGGCCAGGCTGGTCCTGCGGGTGGTCAACTGGTCGGTGATGGCCAGCAGGGCCTTGGCGGCCGGCGCGTCGGGGTCGGACAGCACCAACGGCCGACCGTCGTCGCCACCCTCGCGCAGGCGCACGTCGATCGGGATCTGCCCGAGCAGCGGCACCGTCGTTCCCATCGACCGGGACAGCGACTCGGCCACTGCCGCGCCGCCACCCGAACCGAACACGTCGATCATCTCGCCGCAGTGCGGGCACGGCAGGCCGGACATGTTCTCCACCACCCCGGCGAGCCGCTGGTGGGTCTGCAACGCGATCGCCCCGGCCCGTTCGGCCACCTCCCGGGCAGCCAACTGCGGGGTGGTCACCACCAGGATCTCCGCGGTCGGGATGAGCTGGGCCACCGAGATCGCCACGTCACCGGTGCCGGGCGGCAGGTCCAGCAGCAGCACGTCCAGGTCGCCCCAGTACACGTCGGCCAGGAACTGTTGCAGCGCCCGGTGCAGCATCGGCCCCCGCCACACCACCGGGGCGTTACCCGGAGTGAACATGCCGATCGAGATGACCTTCACGCCGTGCGCCTCCGGCGGCATGATCATCTGCTCCACCTGGGTGGGCCGGCCGGTGGCACCCAACATCCGGGGCACGCTGTGTCCGTAGATGTCCGCGTCCACCACGCCCACCGACAGCCCGCGTGCGGCCATCGCCACCGCCAGGTTCACCGTGACGCTGGACTTGCCCACCCCGCCCTTGCCGGAGGCGACCGCGAACACCCGGGTCAGCGAGGACGGCTTGGCGAACGGGATCTCGTTCATCTGGACTCCGCCGCGCAGGCTCTGCTGGAGGGCCTGGCGTTGTTCGGCGCTCATCACGTCCAGCTCGACGGTGACCTCGGACACGCCCTCCACGGCGCTGACCGCGTCGGTGACCCGGCGGGTGATGGTGTCCCGCATCGGGCAGCCGGCCACGGTCAACCACACCTGCACGGCCACCCGGCCGCCCGGGCCGACCGTCACGTCCTTGACCATTCCGAGGTCGGTGATCGGCCGGTGGATCTCGGGGTCGTTGACCGTCGCCAGGGCGGCGGTGACCTGTTCTGTGGTGGGAGACATCAGGATCCTGGGGGGAGGGCGGCGATCTGACGCCTCCATGCTACGGCGGGGCAATATCGGCCAGGCCGGGGCCGTGCCGACCGAACCGACCAACGAGGTCCGGCAGAACGTCACAGAACGGAACCAGCTCGCCCCGGCAGATAGGATCCGGCGGTATCAACTGCCTGGAGAGGTTCGATGACCCGACTGAGTCAGTCCGTGGACCGCACCACCGCGCTGCTGCGGGGCGCGGACCTGGCGGCCGACGCCACCGTGCGGGAACTGCTGACCGAGACCACCCAGCGGCGCGGACTGGACCTGTCGGACCTGTCCCCGGCCGAACAGGCCGCCCTGGTCGCCGGTCGGGCGCAGGAACTCCAGCCCTCCGCCGACGCGCTGGCCGAACGGATCCGCGAGGCCGACCGGGACGGTCGGCCGTTCGTGGCGAAGTTCGGCATCGACCCCACCGGCGCCGAGGTGCACCTGGGCCACACCGTCCCGATGCTGGTGCTCAGCCGCTTCCAGCGGATGGGCCACCAGGTGGTGTTCATCGTCGGTGACATGACGGCCAAGATCGGTGACCCCAGCGGCCGGTCGGACGAGCGGCCGGCGCTCACCGACGAGGACATCGCCCGCAACCTGGCCACCTACCGTGAGCAGGTCAGCCCGTTC
This sequence comes from Mycobacteriales bacterium, assembly GCA_036566245.1. GTDB lineage: Bacteria > Actinomycetota > Actinomycetes > Mycobacteriales > DASULA01 > DASULA01. Next base: position 2,550 of record DATCWR010000544.1, read on the forward strand.
TTCGACTTCAGCCGAGCCCAGTTCCGACACAACGGCGAGTGGCTGCGCCGGATCACCCTGCCGCAGGTGATCGAGATCTCCGCGCGGATCCCGGTGTCGATGCCCCTGCAACGGGAGGACTTCCGCAAGCGCCTGGAGGCCGGCCACGGCCTGTCCCTGGCCGAACTGCTGTACTCGGTGGCCATGGCCCTGGACTCGGTGGAGACCAACTGCGACCTGGAGGTCGGCGGGCTCGACCAGTTCCTCAACATGCAGATGTGTCGCCGGGTGATGGAGATCTGCGGTCAGAACCCGGAACTGGTGGTGGCCACCTCGTTGATCGAGGGCACCGACGGCACCGGGGCCAAGATGTCCAAGTCCCGGGGCAACTACGTGCCACTGACCGCACCCCCCGGCGAGGTCTTCGGCAAGATCATGTCCGTGCCCGACCGCCTGGTCGAGCCCTACTTCCGGGCGCTGTCCGAGTGGGACGACGCCGAACTGGCCATCGTCGCCGAGCGGGTGAGGGCCGGGTCGCTGCACCCGATGGACCTCAAGAAGCTGCTGGCCGGAGAGGTGACCGCCGCCATCCACGGCGTCGAGGGGGCGATGAAGGCCCGCGAGGAGTTCGTCGCGCACTTCTCCCGGCGCACCTTCGGCGAGGTGGCCGACCTGCCCTCGGTGGCCGACCCGGGTCGGTCGGTGACCGAGGTGGTCCGGGCGCTGGGTTTCGCGAAGAGCAACGGTGAGGTCCGCCGGATCGCCCAACAGAACGGGCTGAGGCTGGTGGTCGAGTCCGACGGTGACCAGCGGCAGGTGACCCTCGGCGTCGACGAGGTTGGCGAACCGCTGTCCGGCCTGGTCACCGCGAGGTTCGGCGACCGGACCGGCGAGTACTACCTCAAGGTCGGCCGGAAGCTCGCCCGGATCCCCGTCACCTCCTGACCGGCGGGAACCGAGGGTCGGGGAGGCTGGCATTGCGTCATCCGGACGATGCTGTCCACTAACGTTGGTCCGGTGAGCACCGACACGGGACCGGGTGCCACCAGACCAACGCGGTCCGGCCTGGCCCGTCAGTTGCGGGTCTGGCGGACCTTTCTCCGCGCCCACGCGGTGATCATGCGCAGGCTGGAACGGGACCTGGTGCGCGCCCACGGCCTGCCACTGTCGTGGTACGACGTGCTGGTCCAACTCTCCGAGGCGCCCGGGCACCGACTGCGGATGACCGAACTGGCCGACCGGGTGTTGCTGTCCCGGTCCGGGTTGACCCGGTTGGTCGACCGGCTCACCGCCACCGGCCTGGTCAGCCGGGAGGCCGACCCCACCGACGCCAGGGGAACGTTCACCGTGCTCACCGACGACGGGTTCGACCGGCTGCGGGAGGCCGCCCCGACCCACCTGCGCGGTGTCGGGGAGTACATGAGCCACCTCACCGCCGAGGAGTTGGAACAACTCGGCGGCCTGCTGGACGGCCTGCTCGGTGACGGGGACGACACCGGTCAGCCCGACCGCCCGTGCGGCGCGGACGACCCCACCGGCGCGGAGGCCATCTGCGGTGCGGGCGGTGCCCAGGACACCGACGGCGCCGAGGACCCGGCCGACCCCCGATGGTCAGGGCAGTGAACAGACCCGCCACAGCTCGCCGTCCCGGATCACCGACAGGGTGACCCGCCGATCCTTCCCGTCGGTACCGGTGAGGGTGACCCGTACCGACGCGGCGTTCTTCGACCGGGTGCTGGTCATCCCGATCTCCCCACGGGTGATCCCGCCCGCCCCGCTCACCCGCCGACGTAGGTCGTCCGGGGCGAGCGATCCGCGGTAGTGCGAGCACATCTGGTGCACCGCCGAGCTGTACCGGCCCTGACGGACCGCGTCCAACCAGGCCCGGACGCTGTCGTCCGGGCTGCTGGACATGCTCAGGATGAACACGGTGACCAGGGCGAACGGCGCGATGAAGAACAGCGCGCCGCCGAGCACGAGCAGACAGCACCGGCAGCCGCGCGGGCTCGGTTCCACCACGTAGGTCGGCTCGTCCGGTTGGTCCGAGTCGTCCGGCTCATCCGGCCCAGGTCCCGCACGCTCGACCGGCTCGATCGGCTCGGTCGGCCGGACCGGATCCTGTGGCTCGGTGGGATCCTCCGACCCGGGTCCGGTCAACGGGGCTCGCGCTCTTCTGGACCGTCCTCTGCCCGCGCCTCGGCCAGCCGGGCCAGTTCCGAGCGGAGGAAGTCGCGGGTGGCCACCTCACCCAACGCGAGCCGGATCGAGGCGATCTCCCTGGCCAGGTACTCCATGTCGGCGACCTGGCGGGCGTTCTGGGCGCGATCCTCCTCCAGGGACACCCGATCACGATAAGCCTGCCGGTTCTGGGCCAGCAGGATCAACGGCGCGGCGTAGGCGGCCTGGGTGGAGAACGCCAGGTTGAGCAGAATGAACGGGTACGGGTCCCAGCGGATCGTCCGGGTGAGCTGGGCCACGTTCAGCGCGATCCACACCGCGACGATGATCGACTGGATCACCAGGAAGCGTGCCGTGCCGAAGAACCGGGCCACCCGTTCGGACCAACGCCCGATCGTGTCGTCGGTGAGTCGGAACGACCAGCGTGGACCGACACCCTTGGGTTGGTCGAGCCGCTGGGATCGGCGCAGCCCACCCCGCTCAGCCATGCCCGGGTCCTGCCCGCCAGTCCTCGGGTAGCAGTGCGTCCAGAATGTCGTCGACGGTGACCGCGCCGACCAGGCGTCCCTCGTCGTCCACGATCGCCACCGCGACCAGGTTGTAGGCGGCCAGGTGCCGGGTCACCTCCGACAGCGGGGTGTACGGGTGCAGTGCGTCGATGTCGTCGTCGGCCACGCCGCTGACCAGCGCCGACGGTGGTTCCCGCAGCAACCGCTGGAAGTGCGCGGTGCCCAGGTACCGGCCGGTCGGCGTGGCCGACGGGGGTCGGCACACGTACACCTGACTGGCCAGCGCCGGCGAGAGCTCCGGGTTACGCACCCGGGCCAGCGCCTCGGCCACCGTCGCGTCCGGTGACAGGATGATCGGCTCGCTGGTCATCAGACTGCCCGCGGTGCCCTCGGTGTAGGTGAGCAACTGGCGGACCGGGCGGGCCTCCCTGGGTTCCATCCGGCCGAGCAGCCGCTGGCGATCCCCCGACGACAGTTCGCCGAGCAGGTCCGCGGCGTCGTCGGGATCCATCAGGCCGAGCACCTCGGCGGCCCGTTCGTCGTCGAGCCGGGTCAGGATCTCGGCCTGCGACACCTCCGGCAGTTCCTCCAGGACGTCGGCCAGCCGTTCGTCGTCGAGGGCCTGGGCGACCTCCTGACGCCGCTTGTGGGAAAGGTCCTGCATCACGGTGGCCACGTCCGGGGCTCGCAGCGTGGACAGCACGGCCAGGAAGTTCTCCGCGCCCTGGTCCTCCTCCGAGTACGCCAGACCGGAGATCTCGCTCCACTCCACCTGCCTGATCTGACCTCGTCGGCGCGGAATCCGTCCGGTCTCCCGCACCGCCAGCCGGGAGAGGACCCAGTCCCGGGTCCGGGTCTGCTCCATGGCGGCATCCACCACCATCACCTGTTCGCCGGACTCCACGATCGTCACCCGCCGGTCGAGCAGTTCACCCAGTACCAGCGTCTCGCCCGCGCGTTGTTGGAACCGGCGCAGGTTGATGGTGCCGGTGGACAACACCACCGCGTCGGCCTCCACCGAGGTCACCCGGCCCATCGGGACGAAGATCCGGCGACGGTGCTGCATCTCCACCACCACCCCCAGTACCCGGGGTGGCACATTTCCAATACGCAGAGTGACGATCACGTCGCGAAGTTTGCCGACCAGGTCACCGTTGGGGTCGAACACGGCAACCCCGCTCAGGCGCGCGATGTACACCTTGGTGGAGGTCACCATGCTCGGAGGCTACCCGTGGCGGACCGGGATGGCTTCGGGTGTGCCCTGACGGCCCCGCACCGTCCGAGCGTCCGGGGCGCGGGAGAGTACCCGCCCGGTCGGTCACTGTGTGTCAGGGAGTGCCCCCGTTGGCCGCACCGGCTCACGCCTCGCGGAACTCCCCGGTCGGCTCCAACCTGAGCACCACGCACCGGTCCGCCCAGCGGGCCTGGGCGGCGTCCTGGTCGGCCAGGTTCAACCGCCGGGAGACCAGCGCGGGAACCACGGCCCGCCACTGTTCGCCACCGGGTTCCACCCGGGACACCGCCGCCTGCCAGACCACGATCCGACTGGCCGTCCGGGTGGAGGCCACGGTCACCTCGGCCAGACTGGCGATCTGGGCGCTGTCGGCGTGGTCGGTGTCGACCAGTCCGGGTGCGGGCTGTTCCCCCGGGCCGGTCACCAGGTAGGCGGCACCGTCCTGCCAGAGCACCCATGCCGGTGCCGGGCCGCTCCCGGACGTGTCCGCGGCCCGCAGCCACACCACCCCGGCCCTGCGCATCGCCTCGTGCACCACCGACGGGACCTCGACCACGTCACCACTCTTTCACGCCGGGCCACCGGTCGACGCCGGCCGGCCTGTCAGCATGGGACGGTGACCGCCCAGCCTGCCCAGCCCACCGACGTGCCGCCGGCTCGATCCGGCGCAGGTGCCACCGAGACGATCGCACTTCCCTCACCCGGGCACCTCGCCCTGATCGCGCTGGCGCTGTGCGCGGTGTCCACCGCGGCGCCACTGATCGCGGCCACCGCCGCCCCCGCGCTGGCCATCGCGTTCTGGCGCACCGCGATGGCCAGTGCGGTGGTGCTGCCCACCGCGGTGGTGCGCAACCGGGCCGAACTGCGGTCACTGGACCGACGGCAACGCCGGTTGTCGGTCATCTCCGGGGTGTTCCTGTCCGCCCACTTCGCCACCTGGGTGCCCAGCATCGTGTTCACCACGGTCGCCTCCTCCACCGCGCTGGTGTCCACCCAGCCGGTGTGGACGGCGGTGGCCGCCCGGTTGACCGGCCGGCGGGTGGAACGCGGCGTGTGGCTGGGCATCGGCATCGCACTCGCCGGGGTGGTGTGGTTGACCGGGGCGGACCTGGCGCTGTCGGCGCGGGCCCTGTTCGGTGACCTGCTGGCCGTGGCCGGCGGGATCTTCGCCGCCGTCTACATCACCGCCGGAGCGGCGGTGCGGGCCCGGATCAGCACCACCACGTACACCGCCGTGTGCTACACCACCTGTGCCCTGTTGCTGCTGGCCGGCTGCCTGTTCTCCGGGGTCGCCCTGGTCGGCTACACCGGCTCCACCTGGCTGAAACTGGTCGCGCTCACCGTGGGAGCCCAACTGCTGGGCCACTCACTGTTCAACGTGGTGCTGCGGTCCACCAGTCCGACCGTGGTCAGCCTGGCCATCCTGTTCGAGGTGCCCGGTGCCGCGCTCATCGCGGGCCTGTGGTTGGGCCAGGTGCCGCCGCTGTCCACCGTGCCGGGCCTGGTGTTGCTGCTGCTCGGCATCGCGGTGGTGGTCCGGTACGGACGGTCCGCACCCGACCCTGACCCGGTCACCGGCGCGGATGCCGACCCGGTCGCCTGACCTGTCAACTGACCTGGTCGACCTGGGCCAGGCTGTACTCCCACAGTCTTCCGGGCAGGTCCGCCGGCCCACGCACGGTCGGTGTGGACGGTCGGCCGTTGACGAAGTACTGCCCGGAACCCAGCCCGACGTCCTCGGTGGCCAGGGCGACCAGCAGACCGGCGGCGTGCTCGGGAGTGACGAACAGCCCCGGTAGCCGTCGGACCAGCCCGAACCCGGGATAGGCGCGTCCCAGGTCCGAGCGCACCACTCCGGGATGGAAACAGGTGGCCACCACACCGGCGCCGGCCGACCGCGCGGCCAGTTCCCGGGTGAACAGGATGTTGGCCAGCTTGGCGGCGGCATAGGACCGAATCGGGTCCCACCGGCGGCGGTGGAAGTCCGGATCGGTCAGGTCGATCCGGCCGACCCGGTGCGCCACCGAGGAGGTGGTGACCACCCGGGAACCCGGCCCGAGCAGGTCGCGCAGCAGGTGGGTCAGCAGGAACGGGGCCAGGTGGTTGACCTGCCAGTTCAGTTCGTGGTTGTCGGCGGTGACCCGGTGTCGGGCCGCCAACAGCCCGGCGTTGTTGGCCAGCACGTCGACCCGGTCGTGTCCGGTGGCGACCCGTTCGGCCAAGTGACGAACATCGGACAGTCGGGCGAAGTCCGCCGGCCACCGCTCGATGGTCACCCCGGTGCGCTGGCGGACCGACTCGGCCACCGCGTCCAGTTTGGTCGCCGACCGGCCGGTGGCCACCACCTGCCATCCGAGCTGGGCGAACCGGTGCACGGCCGCGGCACCAACCCCGGCGCTGGCCCCGGTGACCAACGCCACCTGTGACCGATCGCTCATAGCTGTCGAGTCTGCACCTCTCGGTGTTCGCAGGACAGATGGCTACATTGACCGGAACGGAAGGAGCGTGACCGTGGCAGAACTTCGACCCCGCCGTTCCTGCCTGGCGGTGCCGGGCAGCAACCCCCGCTTCCTGGAGAAGGCCCGCACCCTGCCGGCCGACCAGGTGTTCCTCGACCTGGAGGACGCGTGTGCGCCGCTGGCCAAGCCCGGCGCACGCAAGAACATCGTGGCCGCGCTGAACGAGGGTGGCTGGGGTGACCGGATCCGGGTGGTGCGGGTCAACGACCTGACCACGCACTGGACCTACCGGGACGTGGTGGAGGTGGTGGAGGGCGCCGGGGCGAACCTGGACTGCGTGATGCTGCCGAAGGTGCAGTCCGCCTCCCAGGTGCAGTGGTTGGACACCACGCTCACCCAGATCGAGAAGACCATGGGGTACCCGGTCGGACGGATCGGCATCGAGGCCCAGATCGAGAACGCCCGCGGTCTGATCGACGTGGATGAGATCGCGCAGGCCAGCGACCGGCTGGAGACCATCGTGTTCGGACCGGCCGACTTCATGGCCAGCCTCAACATGAAGTCGCTGGTGGTCGGCGCCCTGCATCCGGACTACCCGGCCGACCCGTACCACTACATCCTGATGCGGATCCTGATGGCGGCCCGGGCCCGGGACATCCAGGCCATCGACGGGCCCTACCTCCAGATCCGCGACACCGACGGGTTCGCCGCCGCGGCCCGGCGTTCGGCGATGCTCGGCTACGACGGCAAGTGGGTGCTGCACCCTGGCCAGATCGACATCGCCAACGAGGTGTACTCACCCTCCCAGCAGGACTACGACCACGCCGAACTGATCCTGGACGCCTACGACTACCACACCTCCGAGGCGGGCGGGGCCAAGGGCTCGGCCATGCTCGGCGACGAGATGATCGACGAGGCGTCCCGGAAGATGGCCCTGGTGGTGGCCGCCAAGGGTCGGGCTGCCGGGCTGAGCAGGACCAGCACGTTCCAGCCGCCGCAGAACTGAGCAGAACTGAGCAGAACTGGGCGCACGGTCGAAGCCGTGGCCCATCTGGCGCCCGCTCGGGGTTGCCCCGGGGCTGGGCACGGTGAAGACCGTCACAGCACCGGGTCGGGCGGTGTGCGGCCCGGAGATACTGCGGAGATACGCGCCGGTAACCCCTGACCATCCATTCGCCGCACTCCGGGAGCGACCATGGCACGGCTCGCGCAGACCGCCGGACTCACCGAGGTCCAGCAGGAGATCCTGTCCACCGTCCGCAGGTTCGTCGACCGGGAGATCCTGCCGCACGCCACCGAGTTGGAGCACGCCGACGAGTTCCCCGAGGCGATCGTCGAGGGCATGCGGCAGATGGGGCTGTTCGGGCTCACCATCGACGAGCGGTACGGCGGGTTGGGGGAGTCCCTGCTCACCTACGCCCTGGTGGTCGAGGAGATCGCCCGGGGCTGGATGAGTGTGTCCGGGGTGATCAACACCCACTTCATCGTCGCCTACATGATCAACCAGTACGGCACCGAGGAGCAGAAGCAGCGGCTGCTGCCCCGGATGGCCACCGGCGAGGTGCGCGGGGCGTTCTCGATGTCCGAACCGGGCTGCGGCTCGGACGTGTCGGCGATCACCAGCCGGGCCGTTGCCGAGGGAGACGAGTTCGTACTGACCGGGCAGAAGATGTGGCTGACCAACGGCGCCCGGGCCGGCGTGGTGGCCACCCTGGTCCGCACCGACGAGGGCGCGGAGTCGGTGTACCGGAACATGACCACGTTCCTGGTGGAGAAGGAACCCGGGTTCGGCCAGGTCCAGCCGGGACTGACCATCCCCGGCAAGCTCGAGAAGATGGGCTACAAGGGCGTGGAGACCACCGAGATGGTGATGGACGGGCTGCGACTGCCCGCCAGCGCGGTGCTCGGTGGCCCCGGCGGCCGAGGCCGCGGCTTCTACCAGATGATGGACGGCGTCGAGGTCGGTCGGGTCAACGTGGCGGCCCGGGGTTGCGGGCTGATGATCCGCGCCTTCGAGTTGGCCGTCGGCTACGCCCAGCAGCGCCGCACCTTCGGCAAGCCCATCGCCGAACACCAGGCCATCGCCTTCAAACTCGCCGAGATGGCCACCAGGATCGAGGCGGCCCACCTGATGATGGTCAACGCCGCCCGGCTGAAGGACTCCGGCGCGCGCAACGACGTCGAGGCGGGCATGGCCAAGTACCTGGCCAGCGAGTACTGCTTCGAGGTGACCGAGGAGGCGTTCCGCATCCACGGCGGCTACGGCTACTCCAAGGAGTACGAGATCGAGCGGCTGATGCGCGAGGCGCCGTTCCTGCTCATCGGCGAGGGCACCAGCGAGATCCAGAAGACGATCATCAGCCGGGGCCTGCTGCGGGAGTACCGGCTGGCGGACTGAACTCCGCTCACCCGTGGAACCACCGGCGGTCCGGTGAGGACCCCCGTGCGTCCCCGGTGGTCACCGCTGGTCGACGTCGTGGGTGCCGGGACGGCCGTCGAGGTGTGACCGCAGCGCACCTCACCGGTGCCGCCACGGTGCCTCACCAGTGCCGTACCGGTACCAACAGGACTGGCGAACCGTCGACAAACGGCGTTGGGCTGGCGTTGGGTTGGCGTCGGGTCCGGATCGGGCCGACACCGGATCCGGGGCCCGGTGCTCACCCACAGTCCCCGAAACGGTGTGGGCTGGTGCCGAAATCTTCCACTGTGGACGGTCTTATTCGGTCACAAGGGTGGCGTTTGGCGCGCGATCGTGGCAGCGTGTGTCCTGTGACCACGCTCAACTCGACTGCTGCTGCCCTGCTCGGGCTCCTGCACGACGGACCACGGACCGGCGGTGAGCTCGTCGCCGCCGCCGAGGCGCGGTTCGGTTCGTTCTGGAGTCTGACCCGCAGCCAGGTGTACCGCGAGCTGCCCGCCCTCGCCGAGGCCGGATACCTCCGGAAGGGTAAACCCGGACCGCGCTCGGCCCAGCCCTACTCCATCACCGCCGCGGGTAAACGAGCCTTCACCAGTTGGCTCAACGAGCCCGCGGGCACCGACCACCCGCGTAACCCGGTGTTGCTCCGCCTCGGGTTCGGTGCCAGGCACACCAAAGCCCAGCACCGCCGCCTCATCGACGACGCCAGGGCAGAGCACGAGGCCAAGTTGGCCGAGCACCGAGCTCGGGTCAGTGAACTGAAGAAGTCCGGAGAGGACCCGTTCCTGCTCGCCACCGAGGAGTTCGGTGTCAGCTACGAGCGGGCGTTCCTGCGGTGGCTGGACAGCGTTCCCGAGGCGTAGCGGGGCCGACCGTCCTGGCCGGCCTCGGTCGGTGGAACGCGGGTACCCCACCGGGCGTGACACCGCGCACACCGGTCCGTCCGGTGCGGAGACGACCCGGGGCCAGATCCGGCCCGCCGGGCGTGTTCCGGCCGGGTGCCGTGGTGTTGGCCGGATGAGGTCACCCCGGAGTCGGCCCGGCCGGGTACCACCGGGCAGCACCGGCAGCCCGGGTGCAGAAGGAGGGGGTTTCGACCGGTTCGCCGGTCAAACTGGTCGGTCCACCGCGGTCCTGGTCTGACCTTGGTCGGCGGGTGACGTACCCTGCCCTGTCGTGGCCGTCGATATTCCTGCGGAGCTCAAGGAGCTCACCTCCACCCTGTCCTCCATCGAGGCTGTCCTCGACCTGGGCGCGCTGCGCCGGGAGGTGGCGGAACTGGAGGACCAGGCCGGTCGTCCCGACCTGTGGGGGGACCCCGAGCGGGCCCAGCAGGTGACCAGCAGGCTGTCCTACGTCCAGGGCGAACTCCGCCGCACCGAGGACCTGCGGCGCCGGCTGGAGGACGTGGCCGTGCTGCACGAACTGGCCGAGGCCGAGGACGACGCGCAGACCCGCAACGAGGTGCACACCGAACTGGCCGCGCTACGGGGTGCGATCGGCGAGATGGAGGTGCGCACCCTGCTGTCGGGCGAGTACGACGCCCGGGAGGCACTGGTCACCATCAAGGCCGAGGCCGGCGGGGTGGACGCGGCAGACTTCGCCGACACGCTGCTGCGGATGTATCTGCGCTGGGCGGAACGGCACGGTTACCGCACCGAGGTGTATGACACGTCCTACGCCGAGGAGGCCGGTATCAAGTCAGCCACGTTCGCGGTTCGGGCGCCCTACGCCTACGGCACCCTGGCCGGTGAGCACGGCACGCACCGGATGGTGCGGATCAGCCCGTACGACAACCAGAGCCGTCGGCAGACCTCGTTCGCCGGGGTCGACGTGGTGCCGGTGGTGGAACAGAGCGACCACATCGAGATCGACGAGGGCGAGATCCGGGTGGATGTCTACCGGTCCAGCGGACCAGGTGGACAGGGAGTGAACACCACCGACTCGGCCGTACGGATCACCCACCTGTCCACCGGCATCGTGGTGTCCTGTCAGAACGAGCGGTCCCAGTTGCAGAACCGGGCGACCGCGATGGCGGTGCTGCGGGCCAAGCTGCTGGAACGTCGTCGCCGGGAGGAGAAGGCGCAGCTCGACGCGCTGCGCGGGGACGGCGGCGGAAGCTGGGGCACCCAGATCCGCAGTTACGTGTTGCACCCGTACCAGATGGTCAAGGACCTGCGGACCGAGGTCGAGACGGGCAACACCTCGGCCGTGCTGGACGGCGAGATCGACGACTTCATCGAGGCCGAGATCCGCTGGCGACGCCAGCAGGAACAGGCACCGGCCTGACGTCCGGTCACCGACCAGTCACTGATCGGCTCACTGGTCAGTCACTGATTGGTCACCCTCCGGGGTGCAACGCCGTTCTTCATCTGTCTTTGCGCCAGATTTCCTGGTCACTCAGGTCGTGCGCAGGTAGAGCGTGAGCACCAGGTACAGCACCACCAACACGCCGACCAGGATCGGCACGGTGAGGGTCGACCGGTCGCCACGGTCGTGATGTAGGGCGGCGCGGGTGGCCCGGCAGGTGGCGCAGCGTGCCTCGGCCACCCGGCCCGAGCAGCGTGCGCAGATCAGTTGCTCACAGCACATGACCGACCTCCTGCCGTGCCCGCGCGGCTGCCTCGTGGGCGGCCCGGTGCGTTGTTTCGTGGTTGCTTCGTGGTACCGGGCCAGACGGCCCCACGTCAACGGTAGACTCACCACCCGTGATCCGGCTCCTCAATGTCACCAAGCTCTACCCGGCGAGCAAACGTCCTGCTCTGGACCAGGTAACGGTCGAGGTTGAGAAGGGCGAGTTCGTCTTCCTCATCGGGTCCTCGGGCTCCGGAAAGTCGACGTTCCTGCGACTGCTGCTCAAGGAGGAGAACCCGACCCGAGGCATGGTCAAGGTGGCCGGCTTCGACCTCAACAAGATGCGACGCGGGAAGGTTCCCTCGCTGCGGCGCAGGATCGGCTGTGTCTTCCAGGACTTCCGTCTGTTGCAGAACAAGACGGTTGCCGAGAACATCGGTTTCGCCCTGGAGGTCATTGGTAAGCCGCGGGCCAACATCAAGAAGGTCGTCCCCGAGGTGCTCGAACTGGTCGGGCTGGACGGCAAGGCGCACCGGATGCCCAGTGAACTGTCCGGCGGTGAGCAGCAGCGGGTCGCGATCGCCCGGGCGTTCGTGAACCGACCGCTGGTGCTGCTGGCCGACGAGCCCACCGGGAACCTCGACCCGGACACCAGCGCCGACATCATGGTGCTGCTGGAGCGGATCAACCGCACCGGTACCACAGTTCTGATGGCAACCCACGACAACAACATCGTGGACTCCATGCGCCGGCGCGTGATCGAGTTGGATTTCGGTCGCGTGGTCAGGGACCAGTCGCGTGGCGTGTACGGTGTCGGCCGCTGAGGGACTGCTGTTGACTCACCTCCGCAGAGTCGCCACCCGGTCACCCGAACACGGTGACCGACGGTCTCTGCCCCCGACCGGCCGCCTCACCCGGGGTGCCCCGCCCCGAGGTTGCCGCCCGACACCCCACTAGGAACCATGCGCGCCAACTTCGTACTCACCGAGGTCGCGACCGGACTGCGCCGCAACCTCACCATGACCATCGCCATGATCATCACGACCGCGATCTCGCTCGGCCTGTTCGGCGCCGGGCTGCTCATCGCGCACGAGATCGGGCAGATGAAGCAGATCTACTTCGACAAGGTCGAGGTGTCGGTCTACCTCAACGACGACATCACCGCCGACCAGCGCACCGAACTACAACAGCAGCTCACCCAGACCCCCGAGGTGACCGGGGTCAACTACCTGGACAAGAAGCAGGCCTACGACCGGTTCAAGAAACTGTTCGAGGCCCAGCCCGAACTGGTCAGCGCGGTCGGCCCGACCGACCTGCCCGCCTCCTTCCAGGTGAAACTGCGCAACGCCGAGCAGTTCGATCTGATCTCCCAGCAGTTCAACAGCGCACCGGGCGTGCAACAGGTGCAGGCCCAGAGTGACCTGTTGAACCGGCTGTTCGGCCTGCTCAACGGGCTGCGTAACGCCACCATCGCGCTGGCGGTGATCCAGGCGTTGGCCGCCCTGCTGCTGATCTCCAACACCATCCAGGTGGCCGCGTTCACCCGGCGGACCGAGACCGGCATCATGCGGCTGGTCGGCGCCTCCCGCTGGTACACCCAGTTGCCGTTCCTGTTGGAGGCGGCGGTGGCCGGCCTGATCGGCGCGCTGCTGGCCATCGGCGGGTTGTTCCTCGGCAAGCTGCTGTTCATCGACAAGACGCTGGCCGCGCCGATCAAGGCCGGGATCATCCCGAAGGTCGGCTGGGACGCGATCCTGGCGATCAGCCCGGTGGTGGCCGGTGCCGGTGTGGGGCTCGCGGCGGTGGCCGCCTACGTCACACTCCGGTTGTACGTACGGTTGTAGGGTGGCCCGAGAGTCGGGGCGGAAGATCATCGCCCAGAACCGCAAGGCACGGCACGACTACTCGATCCTGGACACCTACGAGGCCGGCGTGGTGCTCACCGGGACCGAGGTCAAGTCGCTGCGGGCCGGGCGGGCGTCCCTGGTGGACGCCTTCGCCTCGGTCCGTGACGGCGAGGTGTGGTTGCAGAACGTGCACATCCCCGAGTACACCCAGGGGACCTGGACCAACCACGCGCCGCGCCGGACCCGCAAGCTGCTACTGCACCGCGGGGAGATCGACCGGCTGATCGGCAAGACCAGGGAGGGCGGCCTGACCCTGGTCCCGCTGTCGATGTACTTCGTGGACGGCCGGGTCAAGGTGGAACTCGCGCTGGCCAAGGGCAAGCGGGCCTACGACAAGCGGCAGGCGCTGGCCCGTCGCGACGCCGACCGGGAGATCGCCCGGGAGGCCGGCCGGCGCTGGAAGGGCCGGACCTGAGCGTGTCCGAGGGGGACGGGCCGGCCGACGACGCCGGGGTGCCGGCGTTCTGGCGGGCGCTGGGCCTGCCCGGGCTGGTCGACGTGCACGTGCACTTCCTGCCGCCGCGGGTGACCGAGCGGGTGTGGGACTTCTTCGACGCGGGCGCGGAACACTACGGGGTGGCCTGGCCGATCACCTACCGGCTGCCCGAGGACGAACGGGTGGAACGCCTGCGGGCGATGGGGCTGCGGGCCTTCCCGGCACTGTGCTATCCCCACAAACCGGGCATGGCCGCCTGGCTGAACGACTGGTCCGAGCAGTTCGCCGCCCGCACCCCCGGTGTGGTGAGGTCGGCGACCTTCTATCCCGAACCCGAGGCGAGTCGATATGTCGCCACCGCCCTGGAGCGGGGCGTGCGGGTGTTCAAGGCGCACGTGACGGTGGGCGGCTACGACCCACGGGATCCGTTGCTCGACCCGGTGTGGGGGATGCTGGCCGACGCGGGGGTGCCGGTGGTCACCCACTGCGGCAGCGGGCCGCGGCCGGGGCGGTTCACCGGGCCGGAGATCATCGAGGGGGTGTTACGGCGGCATCCGGGCCTGACCATGGTGGTGGCACACATGGGGGCGCCCGAGTACGCCGAGCACGTCGCCCTGCTCGACCGGTACCCGAACGTGCACCTGGACACCACCATGGTGGGCACGGACTTCATGGAGCGACTGGCGCCGCTGCCCGCGTCGGTGCGCTCGCGGTTGGCCGGGTCGGGTGACCGGATCGTCCTGGGGTCGGACTTTCCGAACATTCCCTACCCCTACGCGCACCAGTTGGCCGCGCTGGTCCGGTGGGACATGGGTGACGACTGGCTACGCGCGGTGCTGTGGCACAACGGCGTCAGACTGTTCCGGTTGGACTTGTAGCCACCGGACCGGTGAACGGTGCCGACGACTGCCGAGGCAGGGCGGTACCCGGCTGTCCCGTCTGACCGGTCCCGCTACTGAAGGACCTCGGTCGACGCCTGCGGGATGACGTCATGTGCTCCGCGCCCTCCCTGCTGGTCAGGGCGGGACACGCACCATCCAGCCCTGACCAGCGACCGGAGTCCGGGG
>DATCWR010000545.1:0-5925 GCA_036566245.1 Mycobacteriales bacterium
AACGGCGCCGCGTTCCTGGCGGCCATGTCCGGCTGATCTGACCACACCGACCGAGGGCGGTCCCGCCGTTGCGGGGCCGCCCTCGCCTCATCACCAGGACAGCCGGCGGCGAGACATGATCATTGCCCGGTGACCCGCGGACGGGGTAGACATGGCATTATCATCGACGTCTCTCCCCTCAGCAGAGCAGGATTCCTTATGGCGGAAATCGCCTCGCTGGCCGAGGCCGTGGCCGAGTTGGTCCACGACGGCGACACCGTGGCCCTGGAGGGCTTCACCCACCTGATCCCGGTGGCCGCCGGGCACGAGATCATCCGCCAGGGCCGGCGCGACCTCACCCTGGTCCGGATGACCCCCGACATCGTCTACGACCAGCTCATCGGCGCGGGTTGTGCCCGAAAACTCATCTTCTCCTGGGGCGGCAACCCCGGGGTCGGCTCGCTACACCGGTTCCGCGACGCGGTGGAGCACGACTGGCCGACACCGCTGGAACTGGAGGAACACAGTCACGCCGGCATGGTCAACCGCTACGTCGCCGGGGCCAGCGGACTGCCGTTCGCGGTGCTGCGCGGGTACGCCGGTACCGACCTGCCCGAGCACACCGACACGGTGCGGCCGATCACCTGCCCGTTCACCGGGGAACGGCTGATGGCGGTGGCCGCACTGAACCCGGACGTCACGGTCATCCACGCGCAGCGAGCCGACCGACGCGGCAACGTACAGATGTGGGGCATCACCGGCGTGCAGAAGGAGGCGGTGCTGGCCGCCAGCCGGTCCCTGGTCACCGTGGAGGAGATCGTGCCCGAACTGGAGCCGGTCCCCGGCCAGGTGATCCTGCCCGGCTGGGTGGTCACCGCGGTGGCCGAGGCGCCTGGAGGCACCCACCCGTCCTACACCCAGGGTTACAGCGAGCGGGACAACGACTACTACCTCGCCTGGGACGCCATCAGCCGTGACCGCGACGCGTTCGGCCGGTGGATCGACGAACACGTTCTGATGGCGGGGAGGCCGGCATGACCGAGACCAGCACGGCCAACGTGGACACGACCGATGCGGAACCGACCGGGTGGACACCCGACGAGATGATGACGGTCGCCGGAGCACGTCAACTTCGCGACAACACCGCCTGCTTCGTCGGCATCGGCCTACCCAGCACCGCGGCCAACCTCGCCCGGGCCACCCACGCCCCCGGACTGGTGCTGATCTACGAGTCGGGTTGCCTGGGTGCCAAACCGTACCGGCTGCCGTTGTCCATCGGCGATGGCGTACTGGCCGACACCGCCGACGCGGTGGTGACCGTGGCCGAGGTGTTCAACTACTGGCTCCAGCCCGGCCGGATCGCGGTGGGCTTCCTCGGTGCCGCCCAGGTGGACCGGCTCGGCAACATCAACACCACCGTGGTGGGCGACTACGACGACCCGACCGTGCGGCTACCGGGAGCCGGCGGCGCGCCGGAGATCGCCGCCTCCTGCCAACAGGTCATCATCATGGTCCGGCAGAACCGGCGCAGCTTCGTGGACCGGGTCGACTTCGTCACCTCGATGGGGTTCGGGTCCGGGCCTGGTGACCGCCGCCGGTTCGGTCTGCCCGGCGCCGGCCCCCGGTGCGTCATCACCGACCTGGGTGTACTCGAACCCGATCCGCGGACCTGTGAACTCACCCTCACCTCGGTGCACCCGGGGGTGAACGTCGAGGACGTGCGGGCCGCCACCGGGTGGGACCTGGCGGTCGCCGAGGACCTGCGCACCACCCCGCCGCCGACCGAGGAGGAACTGCGGGTACTGCGCGCACTGGTGGCCACCAAGGGCCGGAACGGCTGACTTTCACCAGACGGTAAGGAAACCTCCTCGCCGTCCGCATCTGCGCCTAGCCTTCCAGGCACGCTGCACCGGCGAACCAAGGGGAACCATGGCCCAGGAGACTGTTCCACCCGTCCCACCCGTCCCACCCGGCTCGACCGCGTCCGGGTTGACGCTGCCACGCTACGTCGGTGACGGCGATGTCCATCCGCCGCTACTCAGCCCGGAGTACCGCTCGACCGTGCTGCGCGCGCCGAGCCGGCCACTGGTGTTGCTGCCGCAGTCGCTGACCGAGGTGACCGGTCCGCTGCTCGGCGAGGAACGGGTCTCCCCCACCGACAACGACCTGACCCGCCAACACGACGGTGAACCACACGGCCAACGGATCGTGGTCTCCGGCCAGGTCCGCGACTCGGACGGTCGGCCGGTTCCCGACACCCTGGTGGAGGTGTGGCAGGCCAACGCGGCCGGCCGGTACCGGCACGCGGTGGACAACTGGCCGGCCCCACTGGACCCGAACTTCACCGGCCTGGGGCGAACCATGACCGACTCGCAGGGGCGGTACCGCTTCGTCACCATCCGACCGGGCGCCTACCCCTGGGGAAACCACGACAACGCCTGGCGGCCGGCGCACATCCACTTCTCGCTGTTCGGCCGGGCGTTCACCCAACGTCTGGTGACCCAGATGTACTTCCCCGACGACCCGCTGTTCGACAGCGATCCGATCTTCAACAGCGTGCCGGACCCGCGGGCCCGACAGCGGCTGGTGTCCCGGTTCGACTGGGCCACCACCCGGCCGCAGTGGGCGTTGGGTTTCGTGTTCGACATCGTGCTGCGCGGCCGGGACGCCACCCCCTTCGAGGACCAGGAGGGTGCGCGGTGACTCCGCCCGTCACTCCGTCGCAGACCATCGGGCCGTTCCTGCACATCGGGCTGCCCTGGCCGGACGGGCCCGACGTGGTCCCCGACGGCACGCCCGGCGCGTTCGTCATCTCCGGCGTCGTTCTGGACGGAGCCGGTGAACCGGTCACCGACGCGATGGTGGAGACCTGGCAGGCCGACCCACGCGGCGGTTTCGACCACCCCGACGATCCCAGGGCCCCGACCGGCCCGACAGTGGCGGGTTTCCGCGGCTTCGGGCGTTGCCCCACCGACGGCACCGGCCGGTTCTGGGTGCGCACCGTCAAACCGGGCCCGGTTCCGGCGCCCGACGGCACCGCCCAGGCACCACACCTGGACGTGTCGGTGTTCGCCCGTGGGCTGCTGCACCGACTGGTCACCCGGATCTACTTCGACGACGAGGTCGAGGCCAACGCCGCCGACCCGGTGCTCACCTCGGTGGACCCGGCGTTCCGGTCGACCCTGGTGGCCGCCCGCACCGCGGAGGGCTACCGGTTCGACATCCGGTTGCGCGGTGACGGTGAGACCGTCTTCTTCGCGCTGTGAGGCGCCCGCACCGCAACGAGGCGCCTGGCCGGGCCGATGACCAACCCTGAACTGTTCGGTCCGCTGTTCACCGATCCGGCGGTGGCCGCCGAACTGTCCGACGCCGCGTTGCTGCGGGCCATGCTGGACGCCGAGGCGGCGTTGGCCCGGGCGCAGGCATCGGTCGGTGTCATACCGGTCGAGGCGGCCGAGGCCATCGTGGCGGCCTGCACCAACATCCCGTTCGACGTCGGGTCGATCGGCGCCCGCTCGGTGGGCGGGGGCAACCCGGTGATCCCGCTGGTGCGCGACCTGACCGGAGCGGTGCCCGAGGCGGCCCGGCCGTGGGTGCACCACGGCGCGACCAGCCAGGACATCCTGGACACGGCACTGTCGTTGGTGTCCTGCCGCGCGTTGGTCCCGGTGTTGGCCGCGGCCCGCCGGGCCACCGACACCGCCGCCGACCTGGCCGACCGGCACCGGGCCACCCTGATGGTCGGCCGAACGCTGGGTCAGCAGGCCGCCCCGACCACCTTCGGTCTGGTCGCGGCCGGGTGGGTGGAAGGACTGGACCGCGCGGTGGAGGCACTGTGCGACGCCCGTGGTCGACTGGCCGCCCAACTCGGTGGCCCGGTGGGCACGCTGGCCGCGCTGGGCGGGTCGGGTCCGGCCGTGCTGGCCGGGTTCGCCGCCAACCTGGAACTGGCCGCACCCGCCCTGCCCTGGCACACCGACCGGCAGCGGATGCTCGACCTGTGCGCCGCACTGGGCCGGGTGGCCGCCGCCGTCGGCAAGATCGCGGTGGACGTGGTCTGGCTTGGCCAGACCGAGGTCGGTGAACTGGCCGAGGGCGGGCCCGGCCGAGGCGGGTCCTCGTCGATGCCACACAAGCGCAACCCGGTCGACGCGGTGCTGGTCACCTCGGCGACCCGACGGGTGCCCGGGCTGGTCGCCACCATGTTCACCGCGGCCATCCACGAACACCAGCGGGCCACCGGTTCCTGGCACGCCGAATGGCCGACCCTGGTGGACCTGGTGGGTGTCGTCGGCGGTGCCACCGCGCGCTGCGCGGACCTGCTGGCCGGGCTGCGGGTGGACGCGGCCCGGATGCGACACAACCTGGACGCCTCCGGTGGGGTACTGATGGCCGAGAGTGTCGCCACCAGGTTGGCCCCGGTGCTGGGCCGTACCCGCGCACACGACGCGGTGGCCCGGTGTTGCCGGAACGCGCTGGACCGGGGCGTGCCACTGCGCACCGCCCTGGGTGAGGATCCCGAGGTGGCCGCGGCACTGCCGTCGGCCCAGATCGACCACGCCCTTGACCCGTCGGGCTGGCTTGGCAGCGCCGACATGTTCGTCACCGCCGCACTGGCGCGGCACGCCGCGCACCGTGGCACGGAGGAGGCCCGTTGACCGTGGAACTGCACGCGCAGGTGGATGGTCCCACCGACGCGCCGGTACTGGTGCTCGGCAGTTCGCTGGGGACCACCGGGGCGATGTGGGAGCCGCAACTGGCCGCGCTCACCGAGTCCTTCCGGGTGGTCCGGTACGACCACCGTGGGCACGGCGGTTCGCCGGTGCCCCCGGGCCCGTACCGGATCGACGAACTGGCCGCCGACGTACTGGTGTTGGCCGACCGGCTGGGCGTCGACCGGTTCGGCTACGCCGGGTTGTCGTTGGGTGGGATGGTCGGCATGGAACTGGCCGCCCGGGCGCCCGAGCGGGTGGACCGACTCGCGTTGCTGTGTACCTCGGCGCTGCTCGGACCACCGGAGGGGTGGACAAACCGCGCGGACGCCGTGCGCCAACACGGCTTGGACTCGGTCGCCGACGCGGTGGTGTCCCGGTGGTTCCGACCGGACTTCGCCGCGGCCAACCCGGACCTGCTCGCGCGGTATCGAGGCATGCTGGTCGACACACCGGCGGAGGGGTATACCGGCTGCTGCCTGGCGATCCGGGACATGGACCTGCGGGACCGGCTGGGGGCTGTTCGGGCACCGACCCTGGTGTTGGCCGGGGCGGACGACCCGGCCACCCCACCCGAGCACGCCCGGGAGATCGTGGACCACATCGGCGGGGCGCGGCTGGCGATCGTCGAACGGGCCGCGCACCTGGCCAACGTGGAACAACCGGCCGAGGTCGCCAGGTTGCTGGTCGACCACCTGACCGGCCGGGGTTGAGGTGGACGGGGAGGAGGTCCGGGCCCGCGGGATGGCGGTGCGTCGCGCCGTGCTCGGCGACCAGCACGTGGACCGGGCCATCGCACGCACCGACCGGTTCACCGCGGACTTCCAGGACCTGATCACCCGGTACGCCTGGGGTGAGGTGTGGACCCGGCCGGGAATGGACCGGCGTACCCGTAGCTGCGTGACACTGGCCATGCTGGCCACCCTGCGTCACGACGCGGAGTTCGCCATGCACGTGCGGGCGGCCCTGCGTAACGGTCTGACCGCCGACGACATCACCGAGGTGTTGCTGATGGTGGCGGTGTACGCGGGCGTGCCGACGGCCAACCGGGCGTTCGCGGTGGCCCGGCGGACGCTGGCCGAACCGACCGCCGAGGATGCGACGAGCGAGCCCGGCGAGGTACACGAACCGTAACCGGAGTGCGCCGGCGGGACGGTCGCCGCCGGGTTACCGTGGCCGGGTGCCCCTGACCCGCCGGGACCTGCTGGTCTCCGCGGCCGGCGTCGCCACGCTC
>DATCWR010000546.1:0-4392 GCA_036566245.1 Mycobacteriales bacterium
ACCAACTCCTCGACCGCCTCGCGCTCGCCCGGCGCGACCTCACACACCAGTTCGTCATGCACCTGCAACAGCAGCCGGGAACGCAGCCCGGCGTCGCGCAACGCGGCGTCCACCCGCAGCATGGCGACCTTGATGATGTCGGCGGCCGAACCCTGGATCGGCGCGTTCAGAGCCATCCGCTCGGCCATCTCGCGGCGCTGCCTGTTGTCGCTGGTGAGGTCCGGCAGGTACCGACGGCGACCCATGATCGTCTCGGTGTACCCGGTCACCCGGGCCTGTTCCACCACGTCGCGCAGGTAGTCGCGCACCCCACCGAACCGCTCGAAGTAGGCGTCCATGTGTTCGCGGGCCTCGTCCGGGGCGATGTGCAACTGTTGGGCCAGTCCGTACGCGGACAGACCGTAGGCCAGTCCGTAGGACATCGCCTTGATCCGCCGCCGCATCTCCGGGTCCACCTGGTCCACCGGCAGGCCGAAGGCGCGGGACGCGACGAAGGTGTGCAGGTCCTCTCCGGAGGTGAACGCCTCGATCAGCCCGGCGTCGGCGGACAGGTGCGCCATGATCCGCATCTCGATCTGGCTGTAGTCCGCGGTCAGCAAGGACTCGAAACCCGGTCCGACCACGAACCCGCGCCGGATCCGCCGGCCCTCGGCGGTGCGGATCGGGATGTTCTGGAGGTTCGGGTCGGTGGACGACAGTCGACCGGTCGCTGCGATGGTCTGGTTGAACGTGGTGTGGATGCGGCCCAGGTCGTCGACCATCGGGACCAACCCGTCCACCACGGTCCGCAGCCGGGCCACGTCGCGGTGCCGCAGCAGGTGTTCCAGGAACGGGTGACCGGTCTCGGCCAGCAGTTTCTGCAACGACTCGGCGTCGGTGGTGTAGCCGGTCTTGATCTTCTTGGTCCTGGGCAGCCCCAGTTCCTCGAACAGCACCACCTGCAACTGCTTGGGCGAGCCCAGGTTGATCTCCCGGCCGATCACCGCGTAGGCGTCCTGGGCGGCCTGCTTGACCTCGGCGGCGAAGTGCGCCGCCAACTCGGCCAGGTGGTCGGTGTCCGCGCCGATGCCGACGGACTCCATCCGGGCCAGCACGTCCACCAGCGGGAGTTCCAGGTCACACAGCAGTCCGAGGAGTTCCCGGTCGGCCAACTCCTCGTCGAGCGCCCGGGCCAGGTCGGCCACCGCGCGGGCCCGGACGATCTCGGTCTGGGCGAGCGCCTCGTCGGCCTCCTCGTCGCCACCGTCCAGGGTGAGTTGGCCACCCCGGTCGTCCTCGGCGCGCAACTCACGATGCAGGTAGCGCAGGGACAGGTCGGCCAGGTCGAAGGTTCGTTGGCCGGGCAACGCCAGGTATGCGGCCAACGCGGTGTCGCTGGACACCCCGGCCACGTCCCATCCCCTGGCCCGCAACGCCAGCAGTTGGCCCTTCAGGTCATGGAACGCCTTGGGCACGGTCGGGTCGGCCAGCCACCGCACCAGCGCCTGTTCGTCGGTCGCGTCGAGATCCGCTGCGTCGAGGTATGCCCCGGCACCGCCCTGCACGGCCAGTGCCACCCCGTCCACGGTGCCGGTGCCGCGTCCCCAACGGCCGCGCACCGACACCCCGACCCGGGTTCCGGACCGGGCCACGTCCCGCAGCCAGCCGGCCGCCTCACCGGGCTCCAACCGACGGCCGGGTACCTCGAAACCGGCCTCCGCCTCGGGTTCGGGAGTCGACAGGGTTGCCCACAACCGGTCACGCAGCACCCGGAACTGCAACGTGTCGAACAGCTCGTGCACCCGCTGGCGGTCCCACTGGCGCAGCGCCAGGTCGGCCGGCGCGGTGTCCAACGGGACGTCGCGAACCAGTTCGGTCAGCCGGCGGTTCTGCAACACGTCGGCCAGGTGCGCGCGCAGTGCGTCCCCGGTCTTGCCGGGAACCTCCTCGACCCGCTCGACCAGGTGCTCCAGCGAACCGTACTCACGCACCCACCTGGCCGCGGTCTTCTCGCCCACCCCGGGGATCTTGGGCAGGTTGTCGCTGGGATCACCACGCAGCGCTGCGAAGTCCGGGTACTGGGTCGGGGTCAGGCCGTACTTCTCCTCGATGGCCGCGGGAGTCATCCGGGCCAGGTCGGAGACACCCTTGCGCGGGTAGAGCACGGTGACCCGGTCGGAGACCAGCTGGTAGGTGTCGCGGTCCCCCGAACAGATGAGTACCTGGAATCCCTTCGCCTGGGCCTGGGTGGCCAGGGTGGCGATCACGTCGTCGGCCTCGTACCCCTCCACCGCGAACGCCGGTATCTGGAGCGCGTCGAGGACCTCACGGATCAGGCTGACCTGCCCCCGGAAGTCCACCGGGCTTTCCGACCGGGTGGCCTTGTAGGCGGCGTACTGCTCGGAACGGAAGGTCCTGCGGGACACGTCGAAGGCGACCGCGAGGTGGGTCGGCTGTTCGTCCCGCAGCACGTTGATCAGCATGGCGGTGAAGCCGTAGACGGCGTTGGTCGGCTGGCCCGTCGTGGTGGAGAAGTTCTCCACGGGCAGCGCGTGAAATGCCCGGTATGCCAGAGAGTGACCATCGAGCAGGAGGAGCCGGGGGGCGTCCGTGTCTGTCACACCGCCGAGTCTAGGGTCGGGCGGTGACAGAGCCGCGCGTGGCGGTCGTGGCCGAGGAGGTCTGATGGTTGAGCAGGAACAGACGCGGCAGCCGAACGCCGCCGACGGGTTCGCCGAGGTCGAGGGGCTGATGCGCACCGAGCAACTCAACGACCGGATGGGGATCGTGGTCACCGACTGGACCCCCGGCCGGCTGGTGGCGACCATGCCGGTGAAGGACAACCGGCAGCCCTACGGGCTGTTGCACGGCGGCGCGTCGTGTGTGCTGGCCGAGGCCCTGGGTTCGATCGCGGCGGCCATGCACGCCGGCCCGCAGCGGGTCGCGGTCGGCATCGAGATCAACGCCACCCACCACCGTGCGGCGCGTGACGGGCTGGTGACCGCGGTGTGCACGCCGGTGCACGAGGGCCGCACCCTGGCCACCTACGAGATCGCCATCTCCGACGAGCAGGGTCGGCGGGTGTGCACCGCGCGGCTGACCTGCATGATCCGGAACGCCGCCCCGGGCGCCAACGGCACATCCAACGGCACCTCGACCGTGTCCGGGGGTGCACCCGGCGGCGCGTCCGACGCTGCCAACCAGCCCACAGCCTGACCACGTTCTGCCCACGTTCTGCCCACGTCGCGCCCGGTCCGCCAGACGTTTTCGCGCGAAAACGTGCACTCCGGCCGCGCCCATGGCGACGTTTTCTCGCGAAAACGTCGCCATGGCGGTGGCGTGGGACCAACGGGAGAGGAGCGGCGGACACCGAGGTGGTGAACGGGTCAGGCGGCGCCCTCGTCGACCTCGCCGCCGATATCCTCGCCCAGGTAGGCGGCCCGCACCCGGTCGTCGGCGAGCAGCCGGTCGGCCACGTCGGACATGACCACGTTGCCGGTCTCCAGCACGTATCCCCGGTCGGCCAGGGTGAGGGCCTGAGCGGCGTTCTGCTCGACCAGCAGCACGGTGGTGCCCTGTTCGTTGATCTCCCGGATGATCTCGAAGATGTGCTCCACGATCATCGGGGCCAGCCCCATCGACGGCTCGTCGAGCAACAGCAGTTCCGGCCCGCCCATCAGTGCCCGACCGATGGCCAACATCTGCTGTTCGCCACCGGACAGGGTGCCGGCGTCCTGCTTGGCCCGCTCCTTGAGCCGGGGGAACAGCGTGAACGCCCGGTCCAGGTCACCGGGCCGTGGACGGCGGAACCGGTACGCGCCCATCTCCAGGTTCTCCAGCACGCTCATCTGCGGGAAGACGTGCCGTCCCTCGGGCACGTGACAGATGCCCAACTGGATGATCTCGTGTGCGGGCACGCCGTCGATCCGTTGACCGGCGTAGTGGATGGACCCGGCGGACGGGCGCAGCATGCCGGAGATGGTCTGCTGGGTGGTGGTCTTGCCCGCCCCGTTCGCGCCCAGCAGGGCCACGATCTCGCCACGGCCGACCGTGAAGGAGATGCCCTTCAGCGCCCGGATCGCACCGTAACGGACCTCGAGGTCGTTCACCTCGAGCAGTACGTCGGTCACGAACCCACCTCCTCACCGGTCGCCGACCCGTCGGCCGTCGCCTCGGCGGACGCGGTCGCGGTGTCCCCGCCCTCGCCCTGGTCGACGTCCCTGTCCGCGTCCTTGTCCGCGTCCTTGTCCGCGGAGTGGGTGGTGCCCAGGTAGGCCTCGATCACCGCCGGGTCGCGCTGCACCTGCTCGGGCGCACCGCTCGCGATGACCTGGCCGAAGTTGAGCACGATCACTCTCGTGGCAATCGACATGACCAGGCGCATGTCGTGCTCGATGAGCAGCACGCTGACGC
>DATCWR010000009.1:0-2298 GCA_036566245.1 Mycobacteriales bacterium
CCGGTGTAGCGAGCCGACCCCGGGGTTGCCGCCCCAGGAGAAGATGAGTTTTCGGGCACAACCCGCGCCGATGAGCTGGTCGTAGACGATGTCGGGGGTCATCCGGACCAGGGTGAGGTCGCGCCGGCCCTGCCGGATGATCTCGTGTCCGGCCGCCATCGGAATGAGGTGGGTGAAGCCTTCCAGGGCCACGGTGTCGCCGTCGTGGACCAGCTCGGCCACGGCGTCGGCCAGCGAGGCGATTTCCGCCATGGGTAATCCTGTCCGATGCGGGAGTGACGCGGATGACGCTGCCACTTCTACTCCGTCGGCCGGCCACCGGGCAATGATCAGGTCTCACCGTGGGCGGTTCTGGTGACGAGCCGAGGGCGGCCCCGCAACGACGGGACCGCCCTCGGTTGGTGTGGTCGGGGTCAGTTCGACATGGCCGCCAGGAACGCGGTGCCGTTCGGGGTGCCCACCCCGGTCACGTCGTCGTAGCCGGGACGGGTGTGGATGGTCAGCACGTCGTCGTAGAGGGTCCGCAGCGAGTACAGGAACCCGTCGGAGTCGTCGACGAAGTTGGCGAAGTCCGCCCGGGCCGCCCGCACCGGCTGGGCCGGTGTGGTGATGTCGTGGAAGGCTGAGCTGCCCGCGTGGGCGTAGATCAGCGGGTTGGCGAAGCCGATGTCGTGTCCGGCACGCTGTTGCGCCAACGCCATGAAACCGGCCATCAGCGGGCTGGCCAGGCTGGTGCCGCCGATGCGGAACTCGCTGTAGGCCACCGACCCGTCGGGGAAGGTCTGGGTCTGCCCGACCAGCATGCCGGTGTTCGGGTCGGCCAGCGCGGCGATGTCGGGTACCACCCGCATCGGAGCGCCGCCGTTGGCGGTGGCGACCGAGTCGGGCACCACGCCGGCCTGGTAGGACGGTTGGGCGAACAGGTGGCTGGTGCCGCCGCCCGATCCGCTGGTGTAGTTGCCCGGGGGTGCCGGGGTGTAGGCCCCGTTGCTGAGCACCGACCGCCCGGTCTCCCAGCCGACCTCGAACAGGTAGTCGTTGTCCGGGCCGACACCCAGTGCGGTGCCGCCGACCGCGGTCACGAACGGGCTGGACGCCGGCCAGTCCGGGGTGGCCTGGTCGAAGTTTGCCGGGTCCCCGAACGTCTCGTCGCCGAAGTCACCGGAGGAGAAGTACACCCCCACGCCGGTCGCCGCGGCCTCGATCATGATGTCGTTGTACGGCTTGATGTTGCCGGGCGGCAGCGCCTCGCTGGAGAAGCCGTAGGAGTTGCTCACCATGCTGGCCAGGTGCCCGTCGACCACGTCGTTGAGCGCGGCGTCCAGGTCGTTGAAGTTGTTCGGGGCGCCCACGTAGACGATGTTCGCGCCTGGCGCGATGGAGTGCACCGCCTCGACGTCGAGGGTCTCCTCGCCGTACCAGCCCTGTGGGTCCTGTACCGGACCGCTCGCGCCCTGCGCCCCGGACTCGGGGTGGTGCAGGATGCCCGGCGGGACGACCTGGCGGAACTGGCCGCCGTTCATGGTGGGCAACCCGTGCCGCTGGGAGTAGGTGTTCACGTCGTCCAGGATGGTGGGGGAGGCGTAGGCGTCGATGATCGCCACCGTCTGTCCGGTGCCGTCGTTGCCGGCGGCCACCGCGTCGGCCACCCCGTAGGCACCGCGCAACTGCGCGGGCTGGTAGCCGCACGGGGTGTAGGGCACCGGCTGGCCGTCCACGCCGGGCACCACGGTGCCGTCGGAGGTGGCGGTGTTCGCGGTGGTCTTCTCACCCCAGAACGTGGAGCAGGGGGTGGCGTTGACGAACACCGGCGACGGTGGCGCGGCATGGTGCACCATCGCGGCCGAGTCGTCGATGCCGACCACGGCCGAGACCATGGGCAGGCTCGCCGGCACGGTGAGCGCCGACTGCGGCGAGTGCAGGGTCAGCCCGTCGTGTGAGTACAGGTTGATCCGGGTACCGAACGCAGCCTCGGCCTGGGCCACCGAACCCTCGGCCGCCACGTAGAGGTTGTTGCCCGGGGTGTGGTCCACGGTGAAGCCCTGTCCGCGCAGCCACTGCTGCACCGCACTGACATCGGCCTGGCTGGGGGCGAACTGCCTGCGGAAGTCCTGCGGGGACAGGAACTTCCCGTACTGGGCGGAACCCGGGGTGGACACCGCGGTGGCTGCTGCCGCGGCCGCCTCAGGGTTCCGCCAGCCCAGGTACACCCGGAACCCGACATGGTCGTCGGCGGGGGCGGCCGACCGTAGGGCGGCCGCGTTCGCCCAGGCCGGCACGCTGCCGGGTAACGCGCGT
>DATCWR010000029.1:0-2723 GCA_036566245.1 Mycobacteriales bacterium
GAACGGGCCTGGGCAGAAGCCGCTGCCGCGCCCCGCGCACCATGTTCACCGCCACCCGAACCGCCGTGCGCACCACCCCTCGCACTGCCGGGGCTCCGACCCGGGTCGGGAGCCGGGCGAACCTTCGCGCTGGCGGTGACCTGGTCGACGACGCCCCGGTCCCCCGGGCGCGGGGCAACCGGCGCCGGTGTCGGTGTCGCATGCCGCCCGCCCACGCCCGGAACATCCGCGGGAACGTCCGTCCCTGGGTTGTCGCCGCCGAACGCACCCAGGCCGGACAACATCCGGTCCTCCAACACCGGCGCCCGGTCAACGAGGTCTGCCCGCGGGCGGTGTCCCACCGAACCGGCCTGGTCGAGGTGGACCCGGTCCAACCCTGGTCCCGGACTTGTCACGTTGACCGCGCTGACCGCGGTGACCGTCGACATGGCGCCGGCGACAAGTACCAGCCCGATCACGCGGGGCCGTCGCCACGAGTGTGCCCGCCACCACCCAGGTCTGAGCCACAGCATCGAAGCGCTCCCCCGTCTGCGTCTGCGCTGCCTCGCCGCTCCGCACAGTAGCCAAACTTGCCTACACCTGCCGTTCGAGCTGTCACTTACCGTGACAGGATGCGGCATGGCACACCGGCCAGGCCGGGCTGACCGAACGACTGCCCCCGGCCGCGGCGTCAGTGTTCAGTGCAGCAACGAGATGTGCACGTGGTCGTAGTGCTGGAGGGTGGCCACCGTGCCGGCGGTGGGATGCGCGCACTGGGCCGCGGTGAGCGCGCCGTTGCAGTACGGCTGCCAACTCGGGCTACTGGTCTGGAAGTCATAGATGTAGCCGTACCAGATGACGTATTTCACCCGCAGGATCGATCCGTAGCCGACCAGCCAGGCGGCCACGTTGTCCCCGAGTTGCTTGGCCGCACCGGTGACGATGACCCCGCCGCCGTCGGGGAAGCAGTCCGCCGCGTTACCGGTGTAGTGGTCGCTGCCCGGGATGTGCCCGCTGCTGGTCCCGGTGGCCTGGCCACCACAGGAACTCAGGGCGAACCGGAGCCGTGCCTGGTCGACCACGTACTGGGTGCGGGGACTCCACCCGGTGGTGACGTTACGGGCCGCCTGCGGGTTGGGTGCCGGGGCGGCCACCGCCGGGTAGTTCACCCCGGCGACCGTGCCCGGGGTGTCGTTGTTGGTGTGTGCGGCGGTGGCCAACCCGTCCCAGTCCCCGGCGATCGGGACCTCTCTCGACGATCCCCAGGTGAACGAGATGTTCACCGCGCCGGCACTGTTGTGGTTGGACAGGTTCCAGTTCCACAGGTCGCCGGTGGACGGGCAGGCCTGGCCGACCGTGACACCGTTCGACCGGTTCGTAGCTAGTCCGTCCCAGTCCCCGGTGACCGGCACGCACCGCGCCGCGCCCCAGCCGAACTGGATGGACACCGGCGGGTTCTGCGTCCCGTTCCCTGGCGAGTCGGTCAGCCGCCAGGTGCGGCCGGCACCGTTCGGGCAGGACACGCCCACGGTGGTGATCCCGTCGCCGTTCCAGTCCCCCGTGATCGGCTGGCAGGCGGTGCTGCCGAACGAGTAGGTGCGAAACGTGACCAGCGGGCCGGAGATGGGCAGCGGTCCGGCCAGGGACCACCGCCAGGTGTTGGTGGTCCGGTCCGCGCACGCCTGGCCGACCGTGTCGCCCAGGCCCTGCCAGTTACCCGACACGGGCAGACAGGCGGCGCTCCCCCACTGGAAGTCGTATTTCGCGGCGGTGCCCAGGGTGGAGTTGCCGGCGGCCAGTGCCCACCGCCGGGTGGTGCCGACGACCTGGCTCAGCCCGATGGTGTCGCGACCGGAGACGGCCTGGTCCCAGTTGCCGACCACCGGAACCTCCTCGGCGACCGGTCCGAAGGTCATCCGGTAGGCGACGCCGCCGGCGGCGTTGGCGTTGGACAGGCTGAAGACCAGCCGAGCCGGTGCCGCCTGCGCGGGTCCGGCCGCCGCGACCGAGAGGCCCACCGTCAGAGTCGCGGCCGCACCAATGGTGATCAGTGCGCTGGTACGCCACCGCCGTCGAGTCGTCCTCATCGCAGACCCCCGTGCTGATCGTCAGGGCACCGTGTTCCGCCGGACCTTTGTGGTGTCGACCGCCACGTCGCCCACATTGAGATACCGAACGGGCGGTTGATCCGGATTGGGTTGCTACCCTCCGCGAAGGCGTGCCGCTGTGGGGGGGATATGTCCGGAGTGGAATCCGCGCTGGTCGCGGCCGGTCGGGCCGTGGTGACCGGCACGGTCAGAGCCTGGCTGGGTGAGCGCAAGCACCGGCGGGAACGGTCCTCGGACCTGGTGGAACTGCTCGCTCCGGCCGTGCCCGACCTGTTGGCCCGGCGCCGGGTCGGCCGCCAGTTCGAGGAGATCGCCGACGAGGTGGCCGCCCGACTGGATCGGGCGTTCGGCCCGGACCGGCTGCCGGAGAACGAGAAGTTGTCCGCGCTGGCCGAGGTGGTCGACACGCTGACCGCCGCCGACCTGTCCGACTCCGCGCTGTTCGCCGCCGACGCCGACCCTGCGGTGCTGGCCCACCGGCTGCGGCAGGGTTCGGCGGCCCGGGTCAGGGCGGCCGGTCTGGGCGAGGCGGGAACCGCCTTCTACCACCGGGTTCTCGACGACTGTGCCGGGGTGCTGGTGGCGATGGTGCGGCAGTTACCGGCGTTCGAGCCTCGGGCAATGGCCGAGACGCTG
>DATCWR010000038.1:0-6107 GCA_036566245.1 Mycobacteriales bacterium
AGAATGCACCCCAACCCCACAGGCCAGGGACACACCCCATGAAACGGGGTAAAATCTTGGCACTAACTTTCGGCACGCTGTTGAGTTCTCAAGGAGCGGACGCTCACCATCAACAACCTTTCGGTCATCTCCGGGGCAACCCATTCAAACTATCTTGGTCGGTTTCGCTCTGTCAAACCCGTCTGGGTCCGACCGCACCGCCCATCCTCGCGCCGAACCTGCGTGGTGAACCACGCTGTTCGGTGAGAGAGCCCGGGGCCGGCCACCTCTGCCGCCTTCCGGCGGTTCCGGTGTCCCGCTCCCCGCGGGCAGGGAGAAAGTTACGGCTTCCGGCGTGGAGTGTCAAATCGGGGGTGTCCCGGCCTGTCCACCCCCTGGACCAACGGTCCTGGAGGCTCCACAGGCCGCTGCTGTCAGGCCAGCCGTGTCGTCACGGACCAGACGGCCCGCCACCAACCGTTGCCGGCAGCCGACACGAGACACCAACCCACTGACGGGTCCTCGCCGTACCCGGATGACAACATCCTGGACCGCACCGGTGTTCCCACCGCCGGCTGTCCCGCCGGACGACGCCGGTGCGGGGCCGATCAACAGGATCGGGCATCTCTTCCGGGCCAACCACGCCAGCTCGGCCCGCGCCATATGCCGCAGACCGGGACGTAGTCGACAACTGGGAGAAGGCAAACACCGCCTGCGACCCCCGGTCACCCAGGGCACGGTCTCGGCCGCACGGAGTCGTCAAGACCCCCGCGCCCTCATGAGACAGAACGCCGGGCCACCCGGTCCTGTTCCGGCTGTCCATCGCGGCGCACCGGTGGCCCCGTGTCCGCACAGACATGGCCTGCCCCGACAGAGAGCAGAACGCCCCAGGTCAGGACGGTGTTCCGTCACACCCGGGGCGCTCCGTGTGCTGGCAGAGCCGACGTGGACGCCGGGTCAGCCGGCCGCCGCACAGGGTCAGCAGCCAGGCCGGCTCGGTCGACCCCGGCGACCGCGCTCGGCGGCCCGCTGGTACCGGCTGACCGTGGGATCGCCCGCGATCCACAGCCGCCACGGCCACTCCGCCGCGCCCACCACACCCACCCGGGGTCCGGCACACACCGATTCCTCGGGCACCGGCGTGCCGGGGAACACCCGCAGCCAGCCCGGTCGCCCCTTCTCGTCGAACAGGTCTGTCCCACTGTCGGCGCCGGTGAACGCCAGCGCGCTGGCCAGCCGGGCCGGGCCACGTGCCAGTTCCCGGTCCGACCGGGCGGCCGGCCGCCTGGTCCGCGCCGCGTCCAGACCGTCCACCACCTCACCGGCCCGCATCAGCACGGCCGCGGCCTGCCCGTCGTTGCCACACACCAGGTTGGCACACCAGTGCATGCCGTAGACGAAGTACACGTACAGGTGGCCGGGCGGGCCGAACATCACCGCGGTACGGGTGGTGGGGCCGCGGTAGGCGTGCGATGCCGGGTCGTCAAGCCCCGCGTACGCCTCCACCTCGGTCAACCGCACGGACACGCCCCGGCTGCACACCACCCGGCCGAGCAGGTCCCTGGCCACCTCGAGCGCCGGCCGCATGAAGAAGTCACGCGGCAGGGGCTCGCTCAACTCACTCGTTTGTTCGCCCATTCCGCATGTGATTGTGCCAAGTCCGCGAGAGCGGCCAACTGCCCCCCGACCCGGGAGGGTGCGGTGCCGCCCGGGGTGGCCCGAGAGGCGAGCGAACCGGGCACCGACAGCACCGACCGGACCCCGGCGGTGAGCCGGGCGTCCACCGCGGCCAGTTCCGACACGGACACGTCGGGCAGGTCACAGCCGCGTTGCTCGCAGTACCGGACCAGCTTTCCGGCGATGCCGTGCGCGTCCCGGAACGGCACACCCTGCCGGACCAGCCACTCGGCCACGTCGGTGGCCAGCGCGAACCCGGTGGCCGCCGAACCACCTACCCGGTCGGTGTCCACCCGCATGGTGGACACCATCCCGGCCAGCGCGGGCAACACCAACAGGAGCTGGTCCACCGAGTCGAACACCGGTTCCTTGTCCTCCTGGAGGTCCCGGTCGTAGGCCAGTGGCAGGCCCTTGAGGGTGACCAGCAGCCCGGTGAGGTTTCCGACCAGTCGACCCGACTTGCCCCGGGCCAACTCTGCGACGTCCGGATTCTTCTTCTGCGGCATGATCGAGGACCCGGTGGAGTAGCCGTCGTCCAGGATCACCCACCCGAACTCCGAGGTGGCCCACAGACAGACCTCCTCACCGAGCCGGGACAGGTGTATCCCCAGCAGGGCGGCGGCGAACAGGAACTCCGCGGCGAAGTCCCGGTCGGACACCGCGTCGATCGAGTTGGCCGCCACCGAGTCGAACCCCAACTCGGCGGCCACCAGGCCCGGGTCCAACGGCAACGACGACCCGGCCAGCGCACCCGCGCCCAACGTCGAGACGGCTGCCCGGCGATCCCAGTCACGCAGTCGGTCGACGTCACGGGCCAACGCGTGCACGTGCGCGGCCAGGTGGTGAGCGAACAACACCGGCTGGGCGTGTTGCAGGTGGGTCATGCCCGGTGCCGGTAGGTCGTCGTACTCGACCGCCTTGGCCACCAGCGCCGCCTCCAGGTCGGCCAGCGCGGCCACCACCTGGCGGACGTGGTCACGCAGGTACAACCGCAGGTCGTTGGCGATCTGGTCGTTGCGGCTGCGCCCGGCCCGTAGCTTGCCGCCGAGCGGACCGAGGCGTTCGAGCAGGCCGCGTTCCAACGCGGTGTGCACGTCCTCGTCGTCCTCGGTCGCCACGAACGTTCCGGACCGGACATCGCGGTCCAGCCCGTTCAGTGCGTCGAGCATCCGGTCCAGTTCGCCGTCGTCGAGCAGCCCGGCGCGGTGGAGCACCCGGGCATGCGCCCGCGACCCGGCCAGGTCGTAGGGCGCCAGTCGCCAGTCGAAGCGCACCGACACCGACATCGCGGCCAGCGCCGGCGCGGGACCACCGGAGAACCGCCCGCCCCACAGCCGGGTGGTGCCGGTCATGCCGTGCCCTGGGTCGCCACCCGCGCCGCCCGCCTGGCGGCAACCTTGGCCGGCAGTCCCCACAGTTCCACGAAACCACGGGACATCGACTGGTCGAAGGTGTCGCCCGAGTCGTAGGTGGCCAACTCGTAGTCATACAGCGAGTGGTCGCTGCGCCGACCGGTGACCACGGCCCGCCCAGCGTGCAGGGTGAGCCGGACGTCGCCGGTGACGTGCTCGTTGGCCTCGTCAACGAACCGGTCCAGGGCCTGCTTGAGCGGGGAGAACCACAGACCGTCGTAGACCAGCTCGGTCCACCGCTGGTCCACGGTGCGCTTGAACCGGGCCAGGTCGCGCTCGACCGTGACGTTCTCCAGTTCCTGGTGTGCGGTGATCAGGGCGATCGCACCGGGGGCCTCGTAGATCTCCCGGCTCTTGATGCCCACCAGTCGGTCCTCGACCATGTCGAGCCGGCCGATGCCCTGCGCGCCGGCCCGGCGGTTGAGTTCCTCCACCGCCTCACGCATGGTGACCGCACGGCCGTCGATCGCCACCGGGGCACCCCGCTCGAAGCTGATGACCACCTCGTCGGGCTCACGCGGCAGGGTCGGGTCGGCGGTGTAGGAGTACACCTCCTCGGTCGGCGCGTTCCAGATGTCCTCCAGGAAACCGGTTTCCACTGCTCGACCCCACAGGTTCTGGTCGATGGAGAACGGCGACCTGGCGGTCACGTCGATCGGCAGACCCCGTTCCGCGGCGAAGGCGATGGCCTTGTCCCGGGTCATCCCGGAGTCACGTACCGGCGCGAGCACCTTCAACTCGGGCGCCAGTGCCGCGATACCCACCTCGAACCGGACCTGGTCGTTGCCCTTGCCGGTGCAGCCGTGCGCGACCGTGGATGCGCCGAACCGGCGGGCGGCGTCCGCCAGGTGTCGGACCAGGACCGGCCTGGACAGCGCCGAGACCAGCGGGTACCGGTCCATGTACAGGGCGTTGGCGCGCAGCGCCGGCAGGCAGTAGTCGGTGGCGAACTCGTCGGTCATGTCTGCCACGACCGCGTCGACCGCGCCACAGGCCAGCGCGCGCTCGCGCACCACCTCGAGGTCCTCGCCGCCCTGGCCGACGTCACCGGCCACCGCGATCACCTCGGCACCGGTCTGTTCGGCGATCCAACCGATCGCCACGGAGGTGTCCAGGCCTCCCGAGTAGGCCAGGACGACACGCTCGGTCACGGGTACTCCTTGTTCTGGTTGTCATGGTCAGGGTTGTCGTGGGCATGGTTCTGACCGGCCTGTTCGCCCCGGCCCTCCGGCCGACCTGCCGATCGGTGGTGGCGCGACACGCCGAGTAGTTGTTCGGCCAACGCCGGCCCGCCGGTCGGATCCCGGGCCACCACGATGACCGTGTCGTCACCGCCGATGGTCCCGATCACCTCCGGTAGGCCGGCGCGGTCAAGAGCCGAGGCGAGGAACTGCGCACCACCGGGCGGGGTGCGCAGCACGGCCAGGTTCCCGCTGCCCTCGGCGTGCACCAGCAGCTCGGCGAGCAGCCGGGCCAGCCGGGGTGGGGTTGGCTCACCGAGCGGCCGTACCGGCGGCGGCGCGCCGTCCTCGGGCACCACGTAGGCCGGTAGACCACCGTCCGGGCCGCGCAGTTTGACCGCGCCCAGTTCGTCGAGGTCGCGAGACAGCGTGGCCTGGGTGACCCCGACGCCCTCGGCGGCGAGCAGGTCGGCCAGTTCGGCCTGCGACCGCACCGGCTGACGGCTCACCACCGCCACGATGCGGGCATGCCGGGCGGCCTTGCCCAGCGGTGTCGGCCGGGTGGTCGACATGTCGGCGCTCCTCCTCCCCGATGAACAACCCTGACCAACCGGTACGCACCCGAGGTGCTACGAGTGGCGTACCAGCCAGGTCAGCAGTGCCTTCTGGGCGTGCAGACGGTTCTCCGCCTCGTCCCACACCGCGCTGTGCGGACCGTCGATCACCGAGGCGGCGATCTCCTTGCCGCGATAGGCGGGCAGGCAGTGCAGCACGATCGCGTCGGTCGCGGCGTGCGCGAGGGCCTCCTCGTCAAGCCGGTAGGCATCGAACAGTCCGGACCGTGCGTCGGACTGGCCCTCCTGGCCCATCGACACCCAGGTGTCGGTGGCCAGTACGTCGGCACCCCCGAACGCCTCCTTGGGGTCGGCGGTCACCAACACCGACCCTCCGGTGCCGGCGGCGATCTGCGCTGCCCGGGCCACCACGGCGGGGTCGGGGTGGTATCCGGCCGGTGCGGCCACCCGTACGTGCATGCCCGCGGTCGCCCCACCGAGCAGGTAGGAGTGGGCCATGTTGTTGGCCCCGTCACCGGCGTAGGCCACGGTCAGTCCGGCCAGCGTGCCACGCCGCTCCCGCACGGTCTGGAGGTCGGCGAGCACCTGACAGGGGTGGAACGAGTCGGTCAGCGCGTTGATCACCGGTACCGAACTGGCGCCGGCCATCGCCTCGATACGGTCCTGGCCGAAGGTACGCCAGACGATCGCGGCACACTGCCGGTCGAGCACCCGAGCGGTGTCCTCGATCGGCTCACCACGACCGAGTTGGGAGGTCTGCGAGTCGATCAGCATCGGGTACCCGCCGAGTTCGGCGACACCCACGCTGAACGACAGTCGGGTGCGGGTGGAGGGTTTGTCGAACAGCAGCGCGACGGTCCTGGGCCCGGCGAGCGGGGAGAACTCGAACCGTTCGGCCTTCATACGGGCGGCCAGGTCAAGCACCTCGGTCTGCTCGTCGGGGCTCAGGTCATCGTCGCGGAGGAAGTGGCGTGGCATGGTTCTCCTGTCAGGCGCCGTCGGATGAGTCGGCGCAGACGATAGTTGCCGCGACCGCGTCGAGTGCGGCGGCGAGCCGGCGCACCGCCTCGTCGACCTGCGCGATGCTGACCACCAGCGGTGGGGCGAGTCGCAGCACCGTCGGTGCCACCGCGTTGACCAGCAGCCCGGCGTCGCGGGCGGCCTGCTCGACCTGCGCGGAGACCGGTTCGCGCAGTACCACCGCACGCCACAGTCCAAGGCCGCGGACGTGGCCGACGAGCCGGTGGTCGAGCGCCTCGATCGCGTCGGCCAGCCGCCGGCCG
>DATCWR010000043.1:0-7015 GCA_036566245.1 Mycobacteriales bacterium
GACCGCCCGGGTCGCTGGAACGCCGCGGTGGCCAGCAGGTAGAGCAGCAGGTTCAGCGCGACGTAGTTGAGCATGATCGTGGTGATCACCTCGTGCGCGCCGGTGCGGGCCTTGAGCCATCCGGCCAGGAACCCCCACACCGCGCCGCCGGCCAGGCCGGCGGCGATCGCGACGAGCACGTGCAGCACCGGCGGCAGGGACACGGCGAACCCGACGTAGCCGGCGGTGATGGCCCCGGCGATGACCTGTCCCTCGGCGCCGATGTTGAACAGTCCGGCGCGGAAGGCCAGTGACACCGACAGTCCGGCGCAGATCAGCGGGGTGGCGGTGACCACGGTCTCGGAGATCGGCCCGAACACCGCCGACCAGGTGCCCTGCCCGTGGACGGCGGCGGACACGTCGGCGGGGTTGACCACCGCGCCGGAGAACAGCGCGGCGTAGGCGGACCGGATGTCCAGCCAGGCCTGGGACAGGGCGTCGCCCGGAGCGGAGAAGAAGTAACCGAACCGGGTGATGACCTCGGTGTCCGACAGGGCGATCAGCAGGGCGCCCACGACCAGGGCGAGCAGGATCGCCAGCACGGTGACCACCGCGGAGTTACCGGTGAGCACCGCGTCGAGCACGGCCCGGGCCGGAGACCGGTGTTCGGCGGGTTCTGGCGGTGCACCGCCGTCGGCCGGGGCGTCGGTGGGAGTGCCGGTCGATGCGTCGGCCGGGATGTCGGTCATCGTGCGTCCTCGGCGTCCTCGGCGGGGTCTGCCGGCACAGTGGCGGTACCGGCCGCCGCGTCGTCAACCTGGGTGAGTTGGCTGAGTTCGGTGGGATTCGCCTCCGCCTGCTGGTGTGCGGCGTCGGGCGCGACTCCGGCCATCATCAGGCCGATGGTGTCGCGGGACACCCCGGCCGGCAGCATGCCCACGATCCTCCCCCGGTACATCACCGCGATCCGGTCGGCCAGGGCCAGCACCTCGTCCAGTTCGGAGGACACCAGGACCACCGGGGTTCCCCGGTCGCGTTCGGCCACGATCCGCGAGTGGATGAACCCCATGGCGCCCACGTCCACGCCCCGGGTGGGTTGGGAGACGACCAGCAGTCGCAGTTCTCGGGACAGTTCCCGGGCAACCACGAGTTTCTGTTGGTTGCCGCCGGACAGGGTGCCCGCGGGGGTGTCCACCGAGGAGGTCCGGATGTCGAACTCGGTGACCAGCCGGCGTGCGCCGCGGCGCACCTCGGTCAGGTTCATGGTCAGGGCAGAGCCGTAGGGGGGGCGGTCGCGGGAGTCGAGTACCAGGTTCTCCGCGACGGTGAAGTCGCTGACCAGTCCGTCCCGTTGGCGGTCCTCGGGTACGTATCCGACCCCGGCGCGCAGCATGGTGCGCGGTGGTGCGCCGGCCAGTTCCCGGCCGTCGAGTTGGATGGAACCGGAGGTGGGTCGGCGTAGTCCGAGCAGGGCCTCGGTGAGTTCGGTCTGGCCGTTGCCCTGCACTCCGGCGACGGCCAGGATCTCCCCGGCCCGCACCTCGAAGGACACCCCGTCGACGACCGGCCGGCCGTGTTCGTCGGCGACCGCCAGGTCGGTCACCCGCAGTACCGGTTCTCCGGGTTGTGCCGGTGACTTGTCGACCCGCAGGTTGACGGTGTGGCCGACCATCATGGAGGCCAGTTGGGTCTCGCTGGCTGACGGGTCGGTGGCACCAACGACCCGGCCCCGGCGGATCACCGTGATGTGGTCGGCGACCGCCTGGACCTCCTTGAGTTTGTGGGTGATGAACACGATCGACCGGCCGTCGGCGCGCAGGGTCCGCATCACGGCGATCAGTTCGTCGATCTCCTGCGGGGTGAGCACGGCGGTGGGTTCGTCCAGGATGAGGACGTCCGCGTCGCGGGCGAGCGCCTTGATGATCTCCACCCGCTGTTGCACGCCGACCGGCAGGTCGGCGACCCGGGCGTCGGGGTCGACGTCCATCCGGTAGCGGTGGGACAGGTCGAGCACGTCCTGGCGGGCCCGGCGGCGGTCCAGTAGGCCGAGTAGCCGGGTGCGTTCCCGGCCGAGCATCACGTTCTCGGCCACGGTGAGCACCGGTACCAGCATGAAGTGTTGGTGCACCATGCCGATACCGGCGGCGATCGCGTCACCGGGTCCGCGGAACCGCCGGGCGGTGCCGTCGACGACGATCTCGCCCTCGTCGGGCTGGTAGAGCCCGTACAGGACGTTCATCAGGGTGGACTTGCCCGCGCCGTTCTCCCCGAGCAGGGCGTGGATCTGCCCCGGCTCGACGACCAGGTCGATGTGGTCGTTGGCGACCAGGGTGCCGAAGCGTTTGGTGATCCCCCGCAGTTCGAGCCGCACCGACTCCAGCCTCCTCGTCCGGTCGCGGGGCGGTCCGGGTTCTCCGGGTGCCGCCCCGCGACCGGTCGTGTGTACCGACCTGCCTGTCGGCTCAGCTCTTGGGTTGGGCCGGCGAGGTGAGGGTGATCTTGCCACTCATGATGTCCTGCTTGACCTGGTCGAGTTCGGCCTTGAGGTCGGCGGGCACCTTGCTGTCCCAGTCGTGGAACGGGGCCAGTGAGGTGCCGTTGTTCTGCAACGTGCCGACGTAGGCGCCGGAGGCGAAGCCACCGGTGGATGCCTGGGTGACGGTCTTGGTGACGATGTCGGGGATGTTCTTGACCACGCTGCTGATGAAGAACGGGCAGTACTGCGGTGCGTTCTCGCAGCCGTCGAAGTCGACCCACAGCAGGTTCAGGGTGCCGTTGGATGCCTGTGCGGCCGCGCCGGAGCCCAGGCCGGTGCCACCGGCGACCGGGAAGACGATGTCGGCGCCCTGTTGCTGGAAGTTGCTGGTGATCTGCTTGCCCTTGTTCTGGTCGGTGAAGCTGTCGGCGAAGGTGCCGTTCTGGGTCTTCTCGTCCCAGCCGAGGACCTGCACGTCCTTGTTCTTCTGCTGGTTGTAGTACTGGACGCCCTCCCAGAAGCCGTCCATGTAGATGGTGACCGGGGCGATCTTGATGCCGCCGTAGGTGGCCACCTTGTTGGTCTTGGTCATCCCGGCGGCCAGGTAGCCACCCAGGAACGCGCCCTGCGCGGTGTTGAACTCCATGCCGAAGACGTTGGGCAGCGGCGGATCGTAGGCGGCGTCGACGATGGCGAACTTCTGGTCGGTGTGCGCCTGCGCCGCGGTCTTGGTGGCGTCAGCCATCAGGCCGCCGACGGTCACGATGATGTCGCACTTCTGGCTGATCAGGGCGTTGATGTTGGGAACGTAGTCGTTCTCCGAGGTGGACTGCACGTTGCTGGACTTGACCTTGCCGTCCTTCTCCGCATCCTGCATGCCCTTCCACGCGGAGGCGTTGAACGACCGGTCGTCGATGCCACCGGTGTCGGTCACCATGCATGCCTTGTACGCCGTCGCGGTGGTCGTGTTCGACTCCGCCGGCTTGCTGCCGCACGCGCCCACCGTGAGGGCGACGACGCCCATGACGGCGAGTAGTTGGACGGGCTTCCTCACAGTCTCACGCCTCCTGACTCCGGGGTGGAGGCAGGATCCCAGATCCTGCTTCAGCGCCCGAGGCTAGACCGCCGCATTCGGGGTCGCTGAGTCGAGACCGTCTCGTAACATAGAGTGATATACGTATTTTGCTCTTTGGCGAGAGCCAGGGTGGCCGGCACCCCTGTTCTGTCCGTTCTCTCGCTGTTGTTCCCGTCCAGCTCAGCCCCCGGATCGCATCCAACTTGGCGGGAGGGGCTTCGGTCAGCATGGGCCCGGACCGGGCAACCTGCCAGACGTACGCCCGGAAGCTGCCTCGATATCCTTAATATCCTACGGTGTTTACCGACACCACCCGACAGGGTTCATAACGCCCACCGTGGCGACCAGTACCCTGTCCCCGCGATCTGACCCCCGCAGCAAGGTGGCCCGCCATGCTTCTGTCAGGTGTATCGATCCGCCCCCTCACCCGTGCCATGACCGGGACCTTCGCGCTGGCCTGTGCGCTGGCCTGCGTGGGTGTGCTGCCCGCCTCGGCCGCGCCGGTGGACTCCGAGCCGGTCGGGGGTCCGCTGATGGGTAGCCGGGGCGTGGTGGTGCCCGACGGTGCACCGGCGTTGCCGACCGGGGTGAACGCCACGGGGTGGGTGCTGGCCGACGCCGACAGTGGCAACGTGCTGGCCGCACGCAACCCGCACGGGCGCTACCTGCCGGCCAGCACCCTCAAGACGCTCACCGCGCTCACCCTGCTGTCCCGGTTGCCCGACCGCGACCAGGTGGTCACCGCGACCGACCAGGACAGCAACATCGACGGGACCCGGGTCGGCCTGGTCGCCGGCGGGAAGTACACAGTGGACATGCTGTTCCACTGCATGCTGATGATGTCCGGTAACGACTGCGCCACCGCACTGGCCGAGGCCGCCGGCGGGGTGCCGCACACGTTGGAACTGATGAACACCGAGGCCCGCCGGCTGCACGCCAACGACACGCACGCGGCCACACCATCCGGTCTGGACGGTCCTGACCAGGGCAGTTCGGCCTACGACCTGGCGCTCATCCTGCGGCAGGACCTGAAACTGGCGGACTTCGTCCGGTACAACACCACCATGCAGGGCACCGTGCCGGCCCAGCCGCCGAAGTACGGGTCGTTCAAGTTCGGCAACGACAACGCCCTGCTGTGGAACTACCCGGGCACGGTCGCGGCCAAGAACGGGTACACCGACGCGGCCCGGCACACCTACGTGGGGGCGGCCCGGCACGGCGAGCGCACCCTGATCATCACCCTCATGCACGGCGAGCGGTCCCCGGTGGACATGTGGAAGCAGGCCGCGCTGCTGTTGGACTGGGGGTTCGCGCTGCCCGCCACGGCCGAACCGGTGGGTGAGCTGGTGGAACCTGGTGACCACAACGTGGCGCACGCGACCACGGTGGAATCCCCTCGACCGACCGCGGCCGCGCCGGCCCGTGTGCCGTCCTCGTCGTCGAACGGGCTGGGGATCGGTCTGTGGCCACCGTTGGCCGGTGGGGTGGCGGTGCTGGCGGTGTTCGGTGGCCTGCTGGGCCGGCGCCGTCGCGGTCGCGACCCGGAACCGACCGAGGGTCCCTGACCGACGCTCAGGGGCCGTCCGGCGTGGCCGTGTCGCCGAGCGGGAAGACCCGGCGCCGTTGCCACAGGCCATCGCTGCCCCGCTCGAACATGGTCAGCACCGGGACCGGGAAACTGGCCCGGTAACCACCCAGGCCCTCGTAGGCGTCCACCAGTCGAGCCGACGGGACGTCGTGCGCGACGGTCACGTGCGGGTGGTACGGGAAGGCGACCTGCCGGTACAGCGGGCCGGACCGCACGTCGCGCTCCAGCAGTTCACACTGCGCGATACCCACCGAGACCACGACAAACACCACGTCGGACACCGGCTGGAACGTGCCGGTGCCCGACAGGCACATCTGGAACGGCCGGTGCCCCCGGGCCACCGTCCGCAGGTGCTCCTCGGCCACGGCGAGCAGGTCGTCGGACAGTTCGGTGGGGGGCAGCAGGGTGACGTGGGGTGGCACCAGACCGGCCAGCGGGTCACCGGTTCGGCGGCGCCAGGAGGACAGTTCCGCGGCGTAGGGCTCGGGGATGTCGATGGCGACGCCGATCACCCGGGTCGTCACGGCCGATCACCCTGGCGGGCGTTGGATCGCACGTCGTCGGGGCCACCCCTGCGATCCGGCACGGTCTCCTCCTGGTCTCTGCTGGTCTGCCCCCGGCCCCCGTCTTTGGCACTGCGTGCTGTCGGGGATCAGTCCCTGCGCCTGGGCAGGAACCCGACCCGGTCGTAGACCGCCCGCAGCGTTCCGGCGGCCACCTCCTGAGCCCGCTCGGCACCCAGGGCGAGCAACCGGTCCAGTCCGGCCGGGTCGGCCAACAGCGCGGTGGTGCGTTCCTGGATCGGCCCGACGAACTCCACCACGACCTCGGCGAGGTCCTTCTTCAGGTCGCCGTATCCCCTGCCCTGGTAGGCCTGTTCCAACTCGGCGACCGGGCGGCCGGTGAGGCTGGAGTAGATGGTCAGCAGGTTGCTCACGCCGGGCTTGTCGGTCGGGTCGAAGCGGATCTCGCGGCCGGTGTCGGTGACCGCCGAGCGGATCCGCTTGGCCAGCGTGGCCGGCGGGTCGAGCAGTTCCAGCAGCCCGGCCGGCGACGAGGAGGACTTGCTCATCTTGGCGGTGGGGTCGGTCAGGTCGAAGATCTTGGCGGTCCGCTCGGGGATGAACGGCTCGGGCACGGTGAAGGTCCGGCCGTACCGGCCGTTGAACCGCTGCGCCAGGTTGCGGGTCAGTTCCAGGTGTTGGCGCTGGTCCTCACCCACCGGCACCGCGTCGGCCTGGTAGAGCAGGATGTCCGCGGCCTGCAACACCGGGTAGGTGAACAGGCCGACCGTGGTCCGCTCATTGCCCTGCTTACCGGACTTGTCTTTGAACTGGGTCATTCGGCCGGCTTCCCCGAAACCGGTCAGACAGCCGAGCACCCAGGCCAGTTCTGCGTGTTCGGGCACCTGGCTCTGCACGAACAGGGTGCACCGCTGTGGGTCCAGACCAAGGGCGAGCAACTGCGCGGCGGCCCGCCGGGTGCGCTCGCGCAGCAGCGCCGGGTCCTGTTCGACGGTGATCGCGTGCAGGTCGACCACACAGTAGAAGGCGTCGTGGGTGTCCTGGAGCAGCAACCACTGCCGCAGCGCGCCGAGGTAGTTCCCGAGGTGGAACGAGTCCGCGGTCGGTTGGATACCTGACAGCGCACGGGGGCGTTTCTGGGTGGGCATGAGGCGCATTGTGTCAGGCTTCTGGATCGGTCCGTTCCGGTACCCGGGCCCGGTCCCGGTCCGAAACCGGGTGGGCACGCCGTGGCCTCGGCACCGGCCCGGCCGGTGCGTCGCCGACGCTCGGAGTACCGGTGGGTCCCCCGCCGGTGCCGCCACCGGGCGTGCCCCGCTTCTCGTCGTCGGACATGTCGTCAGCCAGCCCCCCGACCGCGTCGTCGGTCGGCC
>DATCWR010000045.1:0-2394 GCA_036566245.1 Mycobacteriales bacterium
GGCCGGACGTCCCGGCCGCGCCCGAGGGCGGGGACAGCACCACACCACCGGCCGAACCGGACACCGGGTTCGAGCCAGTGTGACCCCGCGGCCCGCCGGGCCGACCGCACGAAGGACACCCGCCGTGATCCCGCGACCCAACACCCCAGCGGATGCCGTGTTCCTGGTACCGCCCGCCGTGCCGACGCGTGGCGCGATGGGCCGGTGTCATTCCCTCATCCCCTCCGGACAAGAGAGGCGGCCTCATGCGCCCACCTCCACTCCGTCGTCTCGCGTTGGCCGGCATGCTGCTGGCCCTTGCGCTGGTCGTGCCGTTCGCCCCGGCCGCGCAGGTTCCCGCCGCCGCGAGCGGTGACCAGGCATCCCCGGAAAGCACGCAGTACGTGCCCGCGGACTGCCACATCCCCACGCAGGTCAACGGTGAACCGCAGGCCCAGTGCTACGCCATGCTGCTGGCCACCCCGCAGCGCCAGGTGGCGCCCAACGCCGCCGCACCGCCGTCGACCGCGCTGGGCCCGGCCGACATCCAGGACGCCTACCACCTGCCCGACAGCGGTGAAGGCCAGACCGTGGCGATCGTCGACGCGTTCGGCTACACCAAGGCCGAGCAGGACCTTGCCGTGTTCCGAGAGCACTACGGGCTGCCGCCGTGCACGACTGCCAACGGGTGTTTCACCAAG
Organism: Mycobacteriales bacterium; assembly: GCA_036566245.1. Classification (GTDB taxonomy): domain Bacteria; phylum Actinomycetota; class Actinomycetes; order Mycobacteriales; family DASULA01; genus DASULA01. The sequence continues at coordinate 681 of DATCWR010000045.1, forward strand.
GTGGACCAGCGTGGCGGCACCGACTACCCGCAGGACGACGCGGGGTGGGCGTTGGAGACAGCGCTGGACCTGGACGCGGTGTCCTCGGCGTGCCCGAAGTGCCACATCCTGCTGGTGCAGGGCGACTCGGCGAGCACTGCCGACCTGGGCCCCGCGGTGGACACCGCGGTCGCGCTGGGCGCCAAGTTCGTGTCGAACTCCTACGGCATCGACGGAGGCTTCTCCGCCGCGCCGTTCTTCGACCACTTCTACAACCACCCCGGGGTGGCGGTGGTGGTGTCCAGCGGTGACTCCGGGAACGTGGTCAGTTGGCCGTCGACCAACCCGAACGTGGTCGCGGTGGGCGGCACGACGCTGACCCGTGACAGTTCCGCGCGGGGCTGGAACGAGACCGTATGGGGCACCAGCTCCGGTGGGAACGGCGCGGGCTCCGGGTGCGCCCCGCATGAGCCGAAGCCGGACTACCAGCTCGCCCTGAACACCAACTGCGACAAGCGTGCCACCGCTGACATCTCGGCCGATGCGAACCCTGGGACCGGACTGGCGGTGTACAACACGTTCGGGCACAGCGGGTGGTTACAGGTGGGGGGCACCAGCCTGGCCGCACCCCTGGTCACCGCCATGTACGCGCTGGCCGGGACTCCGGAACCGGGCACCTACCCGGTGACCTACCCCTACCACGACCCCGACCCGGCCGCGCACCTGACCGACGTGACCGAGGGCGCCAACAACGACTGCGGGAACGTGCTGTGCCAGGCAGGGATCGGCTGGGACGGGCCGACCGGGCTGGGCAGCCCCAACGGGGTGGACGCGCTGCGGTCCGGCCCGCACGGTGACATCACCGGCACCGTGACCGACGCGGCCACCGGACAACCGGTCGTCGGTGTGACGATCACATCCAGCCCCGGCGCGTACGGCACCACCACCGACGCCGCCGGGCACTACCAGGTCAGCGGTGCGCTCGTGGGGAGCTACCAGCTCACCGCGCACAAGTACGGCTACACCGACACGACGATCTCGGACGTGCAGGTCGCTGAGGACCAGACCACCACCGCCGACATCGCGCTGACCGCCCTACCCAGCGCGGTCCTGTCGGGCACGGTCACCGACGGCTCGGGGCACGGCTGGCCGCTCTACGCCAAGATCACCGTCGACGGCTACCCCGGTGGGCCGGTCTACACCGACCCGACCACCGGCCACTACCAGGTCACCCTGGTGCGGGCCGACCACTACACCGTGCACGCCACCCCAGTGGTCCACGGTTACCAGACCGCCACCGTCGACGTGCCGTTCGCCTCCGGGGACGTGACCAAGGACATCCCGGTCGTCATCAACCCGCAGGCGTGCATCGCACCCGGTTATGACTGGAACGGGGTGACACAGGAGTTCACCGGCTGGACGGGCAGCACACCCAAGGACGGGTGGCACCTGTCGGGCAGCCGGACCGGATGGTCGTTCGACAACACCGGTGACCGGCCCCCGGTGCCCGGCGGGAACGACGAGATGGTGATCGCCGACTCCGGTATCGCTGGCCGGCACACCCAAATGGACACCACCCTGACCACACCGACCATCGACCTGACCGGCCACGACGCCCCGCAACTGTGGTTCGACACCGCCTACTACGCCCTCGGCAACCGACAGACCGGTCGGGTCGACCTCAGCGTGGACGGCGGCCGGCACTGGCAGACGGTGTGGCAGGCGGATGACCGCA
>DATCWR010000060.1:0-24965 GCA_036566245.1 Mycobacteriales bacterium
CCGCGCGGTCGCCCGGGTCGTCCAACCCGCGCCGGGCTCGCCTGGCGGCAAGTCGGTCCGCGGCCCGGGTGCGCCGGTCCTCGGCAAGCCTGGAGTCGGTGCCACGCGGCCCGGGTACCACCTCGTCGGAGACCTGGGCCCCGGTTGGTTGCCAGTCGAAGGTGACCTCCCCGATGGTGACCTCGGCACCGGCGGTGGCGCCAGCCTGGGACAACGCCTCCTCCACCCCGAGTCGGGCCAACCGGTCTGCCAGGTACCCCACCGCCTCCTCGTTGGCGAAGTCGGTCTGCCGTACCCAGCGCAACGGTCGTTGTCCGGTCACCGTGAAGTGCTGCGGGTCCTCGGGGTCACGTTCCACCTGGAAACCGACCTGGTCGACCGGTTCGGGACGCAGCACGATCCGGGTCGGCTCGGGCGGTGGTTGCGCGGCACGGTACCGCTCGACCTCCGCGGCCATCGCATAGGCCAGCGTGTCGAGTCCCTCGTGGGTCGCCGCACTCACCAACAGCACGGGCACCTGTCGGCCCAGCAGGTCCGGCAGGACGATCTCGGCCAGTTCCCGCGCCGCGGGCACGTCCACCTTGTTCAACACCACGATGCGCGGCTTGGCTGCCAGGTCACCGGCAAGGGTGCCCTCGTACTGTCGCAGTTCCCGTTCGATGGCGTCGATGTCGGTGAGCGGGTCACGGCCGGGTTCCTCGGTGGCGCAGTCCACCACGTGCACCAGCACCGCGCAGCGCTCGACATGCCGGAGGAACTCCAGGCCCAGGCCGCGGCCCTGCGCCGCGCCGGGGATCAGGCCGGGTACGTCGGCCACCGTGAAGGTGGAGTCCCCGGCGCGCACCACGCCCAGGTTCGGGGTGAGTGTGGTGAAGGGATACTCGGCGATCTTGGGGCGGGCAGCGGACAGTGCCGCGATCAGCGAGGACTTACCGGAACTGGGGAACCCGACCAGCCCCACGTCGGCCACGCTCTTCAACTCCAGCACCAGGTCACGGCTCTCCCCGGGTTCACCGAGTAGGGCGAACCCGGGTGCCTTACGCCGTCTGGAGGCCAGGGCGGCGTTGCCGAGTCCGCCGCGCCCACCCCGGGCGGCGGCGAACCGGGTGCCGGCGCCGGTCAGGTCGGCGAGCACCTCGCCGTCGGTCGTCTGGACCACGGTGCCGTCGGGCACGCTGAGCACCACGTCCTCGCCGTTGGCTCCGTTCCGGTTGCCGCCCTGACCCTGGCGACCGTTCCCCGCTCGCTGGTGCGGCCGGTGGTGGAAGTCCAACAGGGTGTGTACGCCCGGGTCGACCATCAGCACCACGTCGCCGCCCCGTCCCCCGTTTCCGCCGTCGGGACCGCCCAGCGGTTTGAACTTCTCCCGGTGGATCGAGGCGCAGCCGTGCCCGCCATCCCCCCCGGCCACGTGCAACACGACGCGGTCGATGAACGAGGTCACGTCTACTCCCTGTTTTGACCGTTCCGCCAGGAACGTCATGAAGACGAGCAAAGGGGCGGACCGAGTGTTCCCGGCCCGCCCCTGTCCGCTCTGTGGCTGAGTCTGCCGGTCAGCCCTCCGCCGGGACGGTGTTCGGCAGCACGCTGACCGTCTTACGTCCACGCCGCTCACCAAACAGGACCGCACCCGCGGTCAACGCGAACAGCGTGTCGTCGCCGCCCCGACCGACGTTGGTGCCGGGGTGGAACCTGGTTCCACGCTGGCGGACCAGGATCTCGCCGGCGTTGACGAGCTGCCCGCCGTAGCGCTTCACACCCAGACGCTGGGCAGCCGAGTCACGTCCGTTGCGTGAGCTGGACGCCCCCTTCTTGTGAGCCATGCCGGTGTCCTACTTCCCGCTCTCGATACCGGTGACCTTGACCTGGGTGAGCGGCTGACGGTGGCCCATCCGGCGGTGGTACCCGGTCTTGTTCCGGTAGTGGTGGATTCGGATCTTCGGACCCTTGGTGTGTGCGACCACCTCGGCGGTCACCTCGACCCCGGCCAGGGCGTCGGTGTCGGTCGTGACGGTCTCGCCGTCGACGAGCATCAGGGCGGGCAGGGTGACCGAGGCTCCGGGCTGGCCGTCGAGCTTCTCGACCTCGACGACATCACCGACGGCCACCCGGTACTGCTTGCCGCCGGTCTTGACGATCGCGTACACGAACTACTCCTGCCTGTACTGGGCCGAGATATGGCGCCCCGTCAGGACCCCGCACAGGCCCTGGCGTTTCGCTGGGAGGCTCCCACCGAAACGTCCTGCGACCGGGGCACGCTGAGACGGCGTGTCTGGGGCACGCGGTCAGTCAGGGTACCTGACCGGTGGCCCCCGGGTCCAAACGGGGTGTGCATCGGGGACCTCGTCAACCGGGCACGCCGCAGGGACCCGGCATGCCGCCCGACCGCGCGATCCACGCGAGCGTGGAGGCGGTCGGGCGATTGCGGTCGACCGTGGTCAGGCCGACGCGCTGGTCACCGAGGTCGGGGTTGGGGGACCGGCCGGACGGGACGCTGCCCGGCGCCGTCGGCGACGCGGCGTCGACTCGACCTCGGCCTCCTCGGAGGCTCCGGGCGAGGGCTGCACCGTCTCCTCGGACACCCCGGCCGCGTGCGCCGCGGCAACCTCCACGTCCTCCGGGCCCAACTCCGCCTCGGTCCGCCGGCCACCCCTGGCCCGACCGATCCGCCCGGTTGGTGTGGGACGACCGGACCCGGGGACCGGTGCGGTGACCTCGGCCGGTTCGCCGGGTTCGGGTGCTTCGGTCGGTTCGGTCGGTTCTGTCGGAGCGGCCGCGGTCTCGCTCGGCGCGGGCTTGGCTCGCCTGCGCCGGGTGCCCTCCGCCCCGGCCCGCCGGTGTACGTCCTCTGGCGGCTCGGTGTGGATGATCACACCGCGCCCCCGGCACACCTCACACGGTTCGGAGAACGCCTCGAGCAGTCCCTGCCCGACCCGCTTGCGGGTCATCTGGACCAGGCCCAGCGAGGTGACCTCGGCGACCTGGTGCTTGGTGCGGTCCCGCCCGAGGCACTCGGTCAGCCGGCGCAACACCAACTCGCGGTTGCTCTCCAGCACCATGTCGATGAAGTCGATGACGATGATTCCACCGATGTCACGCAACCGAAGTTGGCGGACGATCTCCTCGGCCGCCTCCAGGTTGTTCAGGGTGACGGTCTCCTCGAGGCTGCCGCCCGTCTTACCGCCGGTGAACTTGCCGGTGTTGACATCGATCACCACCATCGCCTCGGTACGGTCGATGACCAGTGAACCGCCACTGGGCAGCCACACCTTGCGGTCCAGCGCCTTGGCGAGTTGCTCGTCAACCCGGTAGGCGGCGAACACGTCGGACTCGGCGGTGTGCCGGTGCACCCTGGACATCAGGTCCGGCGCGACGTGCGTGACGTACTGCTCCAGGGTGTTCCAGGCCTCGTCACCAGAGACCACCAGCTCACCGAAGTCCTCGTTGAAGATGTCGCGTACCACCCGGATCGCCAGATCCGGCTCGCCGTAGAGGAGCGAGGGCACCGACGTGCTGGAACTGGCCGCCTTCTTCTGGATGATCTCCCACTGGGCCTGCAACCGGGCCACGTCGCGGGCCAGTTCGTCCTCGGTGGCGCCCTCGGCGGCGGTCCGGATGATCACGCCGGCGTCCTCGGGCACGATCCGCTTGAGGATGTCCTTGAGCCGGTGCCGCTCGGTGTCCGGCAGTTTGCGGCTGATCCCGGTCATCGAACCACCCGGCACATACACCAGGTAGCGACCGGGCAGGCTGATCTGGCTGGTCAGACGGGCACCCTTGTGGCCGATCGGGTCCTTGGTGACCTGGACCACGACCGTGTCACCGGATCGAAGCACCTGCTCGATCTGTCGGGGCCTGCCGTCCAACCCGGCAGCGTCCCAGTTGACCTCGCCCGCGTAGAGGACCGCGTTACGCCCCTTGCCGATGTCGATGAACGCCGCCTCCATGCTCGGAAGGACGTTCTGCACCCGACCGACGTAGACGTTGCCGGCGTAGGAGGTCGAGGTGGCCCGGCTGATGTAGTGCTCGACCAGGACCCCGTCCTCCAGCACCGCGATCTGGGTCCGCTCACCGCGCTGGCGGACCACCATCACCCGGTCGACCGCCTCGCGCCGGGCCAGGAACTCCGACTCGGTCAGGATCGGCGCCCGGCGCCGACCCTGCTCCCGGCCGTCCCGGCGACGCTGGCGCTTGGCCTCCAGGCGGGTCGAACCGCGTACCGCCTGCACCTCGTCGTCCAGCGACCTGGGCTCGCGGACATGTACCACGGTGTTGGGCGGGTCGTCACCCGCGTGTGCGTCGCCGGCGGTCGAGGCCCGCCTGCGGTGGCGACGGCGACGGGTGCCCCCGGTCGATGCCTCATCGGCGCCCGACTCCCCGTTCGCCTCCTCGGCCTGGCCGGCCTGGTCGGCCTGGTCGACCTGGCCGGACTGCTCGGGCTCGTCACGCCGCGCGGTGGACTCGTCACCGTCGTCGACGGTTTCGGTCTCGACACCCTCGGCGTCGACACCGCCTCGGCCCTTGCCCCGACCTCGGCGCCCACGGCGCCGGCGGCGCCGGTCACCGCCGGACTCACCGTCGATGTCACCGGTGTCGTGCTCGCTCGTCTGGCCGTCTTCCTGGTTCGTGTCGTTACCGGGCTCCACGGTGGGCTCGGGGGATTTCGCCCTGGATCGTTGCCGTCGCGTCGGCGCTGGTGCCTCCGCGTCCGGGGCGACCTGGTCCACCGCCGGCGAGGCGGCCGGAACCGCGGCCAGTGTTGGTGCCACGAACATGACGGTGGGCGGTCGGGCCGTCACCCTTGGCGCGGGCCGCCCCGGCACGGACGGCTCCGGCTCGGGTGCAGGAACCGCGGACGACTGTGCGGTCGGCGCGGGGACGGACGGTTCCAACGGTTCCGACGCGGTTGGTGACGCGGGGTCCGAGCGGGATTCCTGCCGCGGATGCGCATCGGACTCGGTGTTCTCGGCGCTTCTGCGGGATCGGGTGGTCTTCGGTGTACCGGTCGACCGGGTCGACCGGCGGGCTCGCGTGACCGGCGCTGCCGGTTCCGCCGCGCCGTCGCCAGCCGGTTGGTTGGTGTCCGGTTCGGTCGGTGATGGGGCCGATGGCTCGGTCTGGGCCTCGGCTGGCGACGGATCGGTCGCGGCCCGGACGGCACGGCGCCGGGTGGTCTTCTTTCGGACCGGTGCAGCGCCGGTGTCACCCATCTGGTCATCTGAGGCCGGGGTGGGCTGGACCGGAGTGGCCTCCTCGGCGGCCTTCTTCACCGTTCGGCGGCGCCGGGCCGTGGTCGTGGGCGTGGTTTCGTTGGGGGTATGGGCGGTCGAGGTCTCGGTCATCCCCGAACCGCCGGTTGGCTCGCTTTCGAGCATCCGGACTGATCTCCGTTCGGCCCCCGGGCGCGCATCAACAGGGACACGCAGCCGCTCGGGGGCGGCGTTCTGGTGACCGGAACGGCGTCCCGGTCACGCAAGTCTCGAGTCCCCGGGGCTGGTCAGCCCACGGGGCTGGTACCGACGATCGGTACCGGGCGCAGCGCCACACGGTCCGGCGCCAGCGGATCGGCGAGCCGGCCGCTGTCGTCCAGCCGACCCTGCGCCACCCGGGTGGCGCACGGCGGCACCGGTGGCACGAAGCCAGCGACGACACGGAGCGCGACAAGCACGTCGTCGGGTCGCACCGCGGGCGTAACCTGCCGTACGACCACCTCGAGTATCGCACAGGCCGAATCAACGGCGACCGGTGGCGCGCTCCACGCCTGGTCTTCCGACCCGTCGCGTACCCGAATCGACACAACAGCCGCGCGGGCGTCGATCTTCCGGCGACCGTTCTTGGTCAGCCGCTCCACCTCGACCACCTGGCTGGCCCGGAACCGCTCGACCGCGCGGCGTAGGTCCGACACACAGCCGGCAGCCAGCTCGATCCACCACAGGCTGGCGTCGATCCGGTCGGCCAGGGAACCCGGACCGGCCTCCACACACTCGGTCACGTCCAAACCGTCGGGCAGCGAACGGTCCAGAGCGGCCCGCAACAGGTCACAGTCGACCCGTTCGGCGAGGCCAAGTTCCAGGTACTCCGCCTCGCTGGCGACCCCGGTGGGGGCCGCACCCAGGTAGGACACCCTGGGGTGCGGGGTGAATCCGGCCGAGTGCGCCACCGGTACTCCGGCCCGGCGCAGGGCCCGTTCGAACGCCCGGGCGAAGTCCCGGTGCGAGGTGAACCGGAGCCGGGACCGTTTGGCATAGCGGATCCGGACCCGCTGGACCACCGGCGGGGGTGGCGGGGTGTCGGGACGTCGTTGGTTCAGGGTCCACTCCTCGGTCTGGATGGCGGCCGGGCCGCCCGTTCCTGTGGTCCGGCCCACGGGTTGGTCGGCACGACGCTATCCGGTGGTCAGGGAGTGCGACCGCACCGTGAGTGGGAGTAGTTTCCGCCCGGTCGGGCCGATCTGGATCTCGGTTCCCATACCCGGGCAGACACCGCAGTCATAACAGGGCGTCCACCGACAGTCGTCCTGTTCGGTCGCGTCCAGCGCGGCCTGCCAGTCCGACCACAGCCAGTCCTTCTCCAGGCCGGAGTCGAGGTGGTCCCAGGGCAGCACCTCTGTCTCGTCCCGTTCCCGGGTGGTGTACCAGTCCAGACTGACCCCGTGCGCCGGCAGGATCTCCGCGCAGGCCCGCTCCCACCGTGGGAAGGAGAAGTGTTCGCTCCAGCCGTCGAACCGGCCGCCGTCCTGCCACACCCGCCGGATCACCGCACCCACCCTGCGGTCCCCACGGGAGAGCAGCCCCTCGACCAGGCTCGGCTCGCCGTCGTGGTAGCGGAACCCGATGTTGCGCCCCAGGGAGCGGTCGGAGTTGATGGACCCGCGGAGCAGACCCAACCGCCGGTCCACCGTCGCCGGGTCGCACTGTGCGGCCCACTGGAACGGCGTGTGCGGCTTGGGCACGAACGCGCCGATCGACACGGTGCAGCGGATGTCCCGACTGCCGGTCGCCTCCCGTCCGGCCCGGATCACCTCCTGGGCCATGCCGGCGATCTCCAGTACGTCCTCGTCGGTCTCGGTGGGCAGACCGCACATGAAGTACAACTTCACCTGACGCCAGCCGTGCTGGTAGGCGGTGGTGACCGTGCGGATCAGGTCCTCCCGGGAGACCATCTTGTTGATCACCCGGCGAAGCCGTTCACTGCCGCCCTCCGGGGCGAATGTCAACCCGGAACGGCGACCGTTCCGGGACAGTTCGTTGGCCAGTGTCACGTTGAACGCGTCCACCCGGGTGGACGGCAGCGACAGGCTGGTCGCGGTTCCCTCGTACCGGTCGGCCAGCCCCCTGGTGATCTCACCGATCTCGGAGTGGTCGGCCGAGGACAACGAGAGTAGGCCCACCTCCTCGAAACCGGTGGCGACCAGACCACGTTCCACCATCTCCCCGATACCGGTGATGCTCCGTTCCCGGACCGGACGGGTGATCATGCCGGCCTGGCAGAACCGGCAGCCCCGGGTACAGCCCCGGAAGATCTCCACCGACATCCGCTCGTGCACCGACTCGGCCAGCGGAACCAGCGGCTTCTTGGGATACGGCCACTCGTCCAGGTCACTGACCGTGCGCTTGTGCACCCGAAACGGCACGTCCGGACGGTTCGGCACCACCCGCCGGATCCGGCCGTCGGGTAGGTAGTCGACGTCGTAGAACCGGGGCACGTACACCCCGCCACCCCGGGCCAGTCTCGCCAGCAGCTCCTCCCGGCCGCCCGGCCGCCCCTCGGCCTTCCACTGCCGCAGTGTGTCGGTGATCTCCAGCACGGCCTGTTCACCGTCACCGAGCACCGCCGCGTCGATGAAGTCGGCGATCGGCTCGGGGTTGAACGCCGCGTGCCCACCGGCGAGCACGATCGGATGCTCGAGACCGCGTTCGGTGCTGTCGAGCGGGATACCGGCGAGGTCCAGCGCCTCGAGCAGGTTGGTGTACCCCAGTTCGGTGGCGAAGCTGACCCCGAGTATGTCGAACGCGGCGACCGGTCGGTGGGCGTCCACGGTGAACTGTCCGATGCCCTGCTCCCGCATGAGCGTGGCCAGGTCCGGCCACACCGCGTAGGTCCGCTCGGCGAGGGTGTCCGGACGCTCGTTGAGCAGTTCGTAGAGGATCATGACGCCCTGGTTCGGCAGGCCGACCTCATAGGCGTCCGGATACATCAGGCACCAGTGCACGTCGACCGAGTCCCAGTCCTTCACGGTCGAGTTCAACTCGCCGCCGACGTACTGGATCGGCTTCTGCACCCGGGGCAGCAGCGACTCCAGGCGGGGGAAGACGGACTCCACGCTCATGGCGCCCCAGCCTAGGCCCTGGGTTGGTTCCGCGCTGCCACCACGACACTCAGGCCGAACGGACGTCGCGGGTTCGCATGTGCACATTGAGCAACAGGCCCACGGCCATCCAGTTCGCGAACATCGAGGACCCGCCGTAGGACACGAAGGGCAACGGAAGTCCGGTGACCGGCATTATGCCCAGCGTCATCCCGATGTTGACGAAGCTCTGGAAGGCGAACCAGGACGCCACACCCGCGGCGACCAGTCGACCGAACACGTCCGGCGAACGACCGGCCAGCCGCAACGCGCGCCACAGCATGATGCCGAACAACACGATGATGGCACCAGCGCCGACAAAGCCGAGTTCCTCGCCGGCCACGGTGAAGACGAAGTCGGTCTGCTGTTCCGGCACGAACTTGCCGTTGGTCTGTGTTCCCCTGAACAACCCGGTGCCGGTGAGTCCTCCCGAGCCGATCGCGATCCGCGCCTGGGTGATGTTGTACGCCACGCCCTGGGTGTTCTGGTCTGGATTCGTGAACGCACGGAACCTGTCGAGCTGGTACTGCTGGAGCAGGTGTAGCTGGAGCACCGCCACCGTGACCAACACTCCGGCGGCCAGCAACCCGACGAACCAGCGCCCGGACACCCCGGCCACCGCGAACATGCCGAGAATCACGAACACGAACACCATGGCGGTGCCCACGTCGGGCTGCAACAGGATGAAGACCATCGGCACCGCGGCCAGACCCAGCGCCAGCGGCACGTCCGCTCCGGGCCTGGAGTCCTCGCGCGAGCCCCGTTCGGCGAACAGCAGAGCCATACCGACGATCAGCGCCACCTTGGCGAACTCGGACGGTTGGAGTTGGAATCCACCGCCGAGCACGATCCACGAGTGCGCGCCGTTGATGGTGCTGCCGACCAGCAACACCCCGACCAGACCCAGGCACGAGGCCACATAGATGATGGGTGTGTAGACCCGCAGTTTGCGGTAGTCCACCAGCGAGACCAGGCCACCGATGACTATCCCGACGGCCAGGTTGAGCAGGTGACGTCGCAGGTAGGAGGTCGGATCCTGTCCCGCGTCGAGCAGACGGGGACGGGTGGCCGACCAGACCAGCAGCGCCCCCAGCAGCGACAGGCAGAGCGCGCTGCCCAACATCACCCAGTCCAACCGCCGCCAGTAACCTGTCCGCTCCCGGGCGATCGGCACCATTCCCGTCATCGCGGCTCACCACGGGTGCGCGGGGTCGGCTCCGGTGCGGTGGCCGGTGGCCCGTCGGGGATCGACGCGAACCCGTGTGCGCCACCGCTCGGCGATGCCGTACCCGACGGAACACCGCCGGAACGGTAGGGGGTGGGGACCGGACTGGCGGGCACCGACGAGTGTCGACCGGGTTGCGTCGCCGACGGTGTCGGCGACGGGATGGACGGGTTCGGGTGGAGCTTGGGCAGCGCGGTCGGGGGGACGCCACCGGGTAGCGCGGGCTTGTGCCCGTTGAATCCGTAGATTCCCTCGTAGATCTCGCGTGCCACCGGCGCTGCGGCCCGGGAGCCCAGACCGGCCTGCTCGACCATGCTCACCACGACGAACCGTGAGTTGTCCGCCGGTGCCCACGAGGCGAACCAGGAGGTGTCCTGCTTCCCGAACACCTCGGCGGTGCCGGTCTTGCCGCCGACCCGAACCTTGTCCAGCGGGAAGCCCGCGAACGCCGTCTCTCCGGACACGCCGAGCCCCTTGCCGAAGACCAGCGAGTCCCGGATGAACTGGAGCACCTCCGGTCGAACCGGCACCTTGTCCCGCACCTTCGGAGTGATCTCACGGACCACCTTCCCGGTGGGATCCACGATGGCCCGGCCGATGGTGGGTTCGAAGATCCTGCCACCGTTGACCATCGCCGAGTAGGCCACGGCCAACTGGAGTGGACTCACCGTGATCTCACCCTGCCCGATCGCCACGTCCGCGCTGTCACCGATGTTGAACCGCCACCCGTCCGAACAGTTCTCCTTGGCCAGTTGGGTGAGGAAGTCCCGGCGAGCCTTGTCGGAGACATCCGGGTAGCCCTTCTTGGCGTTGCGGCAGTACTGGTCCTTGCTCTCCTCCCACCGTGCCTTCTTGAATGCCCGGTCGGGTATCCGTCCGTCCGTCTGTTGGCCGTCCGGCAGGTCGATCTCGGGTTGCTGGTCGAAGCCGTAGGCACGGGCCATCTTCTGCTGAGCCTCGACGGCCTTCTTCCCGTCGTGGATGCGGTCCTGGTCCGAGTGCCAGGCATCCATGGCGAACCGGTAGAAGAAGGTGTCGCAGGACTTGGCCAGTGCCTGCCGCAGGCCGACCTTGCCAGGGATGCTCTCGTTGTCATAGTTGGTCTTGACACTGTTACCCACCTTCAACTGCGGTGGGCAGGAGTACTTTCCGTCCAGGCTGGCCTGGCCGTCCATCACGATGGCCGACGCGGTGACCAACTTGAAGGTGGACCCGGGTGCGAACTGGCCCTGGGTGGCCCGGGACACCAGCGGTATGCCGGACTGTTCGGAGGTCAACGAGTTCAGGGCGGCCTGGGAGATGCCGCCGACGAACTCGGTCGGGTCGAAGCTGGGGTAACTGGCCAGTGCGATGATCCGACCGGTGCGCGGGTCCATGACCACCGCGGCACCCGACGGCGCGGCGAAGTTCTTGCCGTTCTTGTAGTCGAAGGTGGCCCGGCTCCTGGCGATCTCGTCGGCCAGCGCCTTCTCCGCGATCGCCTGCACGCCCGCGTCGATGCTGGTGACCAGGGTGTTCCCGGATGTCGGGGCGGACTCGGAGTCCACCGACATCACCGTGCCACGGTTGTCCACCCTGACCCGCCGCACGCCGTCCTGGCCGCGCAGTTCGGAGTCGTACTCTTCCTCCAGCCCGGTCCGTCCGACCAGGTCGATGTCATGCAGGTTGGTGCGCCCTGCCGCGGCCGCGCTGTCCAGTTCCGCCTGGGTCACCGGCCCCACGTAACCGACGGTGTGTGCGGCGAACTTCTTGCCGGGGTACTCACGCAGGGTCTCGGTGTCGGCGCTCACCCCCGGGAAGTCCTCCTGGTGTTCGACGATGCGCAGGACAACCTGTGGGGTGGTGTCGGTGGCCACCGGAACCGGTTGGTACGGCGAGCCGTTCCAACATGGTTTGGGAACATCCTGGGCACAGGGAGTGATCTTCCTGGCCAGTTGTTCGGGGGTCATCCTGACCAGCGGGGCGAGTCGTTCGAGCACTGCCTTGCCGCCGTCTGGCTGGTTGGTCAACCGACCCCGGTCCACCGACACGACCAGTGAGGTCCGGTTGTGGGCCAGCGGACGGCCCCGGTCGTCCACGATCGCTCCCCGTGGGGCGGGCAGCAGGACCTCTCGGACATGCTGGTTGGTGGCGGTCTGAGTCAGTTTGTGGTTGTCGAGCACCTGGAGGTAGTACAGCCTCGCCCCCAGCGTGGCGAGCAGGGACAGCACCAGGACCCGCAACACGACCAGACGCATCGCCGGCTGCCCGAGCATCACGGTCGCCTCCTCACCGTCGGGCCTCGACATCGAGCCGGCGAGCCACCGCGGCCACCACCGGCACCACGAAGGGCGTCAACAGCACGTCGTACAGCACGATTTCGGGTAGCACGCCCAGCGTCGAACTGGTGGAGCCAGACCGCAACAGCGACATGACGGCGGCATAGGCCAGGTAGGAACCGGCCGCGGCCAACGCGGTCACCACGACGGGCCAGAAGATGCTGCGCTCGCTACTGGTGTCCAGCAGGCCCACCATGAACCCGACCAACGCGAAGCACAGCGCCAACACGCCGACCGGATGGGACGACAGCAGGTCGGCCAACAGGCCGGCACCGAACCCGGCGGCCATGCCCGCGGTCGCACCAGCCGCCAACGCCACCCCGACCACGAACACCAGCACCAGGTTCGGCCCCCCGCCAGGCAACGGCAGGCGGGCGATCAGGGTGCCCTGTAGCGCGACCATCAGGGGCACTGCCACCGCGCCGGCCACATACCGAAGTGGGATGAACCGCATGCCCTGGGTCACCGCTTCGGTTTGGGCGGGAGAAGCGAGTCACGCGGATCGGTGTGCGGCACTGCCAACACCACACCGACCAGATCCAGCGAGGTCATCCTGGCGTAGGGGCGCACGTCGGCCGACGTGCCGCTGCCACGATCCGTGTTGACGTGCACCACCTCACCCACCGGTACTCCCGGGACATAGGTCGAGCCACCGTAGGGACCGGTGACCAACCGGTCGCCCACCCTGATCCCTCCCCGCTGGTCCAGCGGGGTGTAGTTGAGCGGGGACAGCCCACTTCCGGTGACCAGACCGAGACTGCCCGATCCCTCCTGACGCACCCCCACCGATGATCCCGGGTCCACCGCCAGTACGACCACACAGGTTCGGTTGGTAACCCGTTTGACCCGGCCGACGAGTCCGTCACCGTCGACCACGGTCATCCCCTCGGCCACCCCGTCCCGAGATCCCACATCGAGGGTCACCGTCCACTCGAAACCCAGTGACGGACCGAAGCTGATGGCCACACCGGGCACGATGCGGAACTGCCCCAGCCCGGCCAGCAACTTCAGGTCGTCCAGTTCGTCGGCCCGCTCGGCGTCGAGTGCGCTCTCCCGCACCTGGCGGCGCAAATCGGCGTTGGTGCGCTGCAGCTCGGCGATCCGCTCGTTGGTGCTGCCGATGTGCGCTACTCCCCCGACGAACCGTCCGACCGGTCCGAAGGTCGCGCTGAACCCACGTTGTACCGGTCCGAACACCGTGGCGGCACCGGACCGCAGCCCGTCAAAGGAGCCACTCTGATAGTCCAGGGTGACGAACATGGCGGAGAGCACCAGCAACACGACCATGGCCAGACGCTGGCGGCGGGTGGGACGAAGCATGGCGATACCGCCGGATCAGCGCCGTGGCTCGGACACGAGCACCTGCTGGAGCGCCTCGAAGTCCTCAACGCACCGCCCGGAACCCAGCGCGACCGAGTGCAGCGGATTGTCGGCCACGATGATGGGCATCCCCGTCTCGTGCTTGAGCCGTTCGTCCAGTCCGCGCAGCATGGCACCACCACCGGTGAGCACGATGCCGCGGTCCATCACGTCGCCGGCGAGTTCGGGAGGGCACTTGTCCAGCGTGGTCTTGACCGCGTCCACGATCGAGTTGACCGGCTCCTCGATCGCCTTGCGGATCTCCTCGGCGCTCACCACGATGGTCTTGGGCAGTCCGGTGACCAGGTCCCGGCCCCGGATCTCCGCGTGACTCTCCTCGGCGGTCGGAAAGGCCGATCCGATGGCGATCTTGATCTCCTCGGCGGTGCGCTCGCCGAGCATCAACGAGTACTCCTTCTTCACGTAGTTGATCACGGCGGTGTCGATCTCGTCCCCGGCGATACGGATGCTCTGACTGGTCACGATCCCACCGAGTGAGATGACCGCCACCTCCGTGGTACCACCGCCGATGTCCACCACCATGTTGCCGGTGGGCTCACTCACCGGCAGTCCACTACCGATCGCCGCCGCCATCGGCTCCTCGATGATGTACACCTTGCTGGCACCGGCGTTGTAGGTGGACTCCTTCACCGCCCGCTGTTCCACGCCGGTGATCCCGGAGGGAACGCACACCACCACGCGGGGGCCGCGCACCAGGTAGCGGCGCCGGTGCACCTTCCGGATGAAGTAGCGCAACATCCGCTCGGTGGTGTCGAAGTCGGCGATCACGCCGTCCTTCAGTGGTCGCACCGCGACGATGTTGCCCGGCGTGCGACCGATCATGCGCTTGGCCTCGATACCGACGGCCAGAATTTCCCCGGTATTCACGTTGATCGCCACCACCGAGGGCTCGTTCAGCACGATGCCACGGCCGCGGACGTAGACCAGGGTGTTGGCGGTGCCGAGATCGACGGCCATGTCCCGGCCGAGGAACGACATCGAACTCGAAACCATCGAGGAGATCCTCCGCAGGACAGGGGACTGGGCACGACGGAGCAGCACCGTGGGTGCGAGCCGCACACGAGGAGCAGGCCGATCGTACCCGTGGTGACCGGGTCTGCCCGCCCCGCGCCGCGCCGCCCCGGACCGGCCGCCGGCCGACGCAGGCGCGTTCGCGGCCGCCAGAGCGGCCATCCCATGCTCTTCGACGTCGCACCCGGGGCCACGGTTTACCCGGCCACGTTGGACTGTCCTATCGGAGCAGTACCCGTGCGAAGCGGCGTGACGCCAGGGCCACCCCGACCAGGCCCATCACAGTCAGGTAGGCGACATTCCCGACCAGGGACCACCCGACCGTACCGGTGGTGAGGTTTCGAAGCATCTGAACCCCGTGGAAGAGCGGGGTGCACTCGACCACGATCTGGAGCGGGCGGGGATAGGTGGACAGGGGATAGAACGTGGCCGAGAACAGGAACATGGGCAGCAGGGCCAACTGCACGAACTCGAAGTCCTGCCAACTACGCATCAGCGAGGTCGCGGCCAGCCCAACCGCGGCGAACGCGAACCCGATCAGCGCCGCGGCTGGCAGCGCCAGCACCGCCCAGACCGAATGAACCAGACCCATCGCCACCATCACGATCAGGAAGGCGACCGAGTACAACAACCCGCGGGACAGCGCCCAGGCCACCTCGCCCAACGCGATGTCGCCCACCCCGAGTGGGGTGGCCAGGACCGCGTCATAAACCTTGGCAAATCTGAGCTTGAAGAAGATATTGAACGTCGCGTCGTAGATCGCGCCGTTCATCGCCGAGGAGGCCAGCAACGCCGGCGCCACGAACGCGGTGTAACTGATCGGGTGGCCACCCGGGCCGGTGACCTGTCCGACCAGCGCACCGATGCCCACCCCGATCGACAGCAGGTAGAACAGCGGTTCGAAGAACCCCGACACGACCACCAGCCAGGTGCGCCGGTACACCATCAGGTTGCGTTCGACCAGTAGTCGGGCCCGACCGACACCGGCAACCGGCGCGGGGAGGACCCTGGCGATCATCGCGGCCACGCTGATCCTCCTAGACGAACAGTCGACGCCGGTAGGAGAACCGGGCCAGCCCGGTCCCGGCGAGCACCCACCCGGCCAGGTAGACGACGTGCACCACCGCACCGGCAACCGTGGCCGAGCCCAACACCAGCCCCCGGCACAGGTCCACGCCATGCCACAGCGGGGTGAGGTAGGCAACCGGCTGGACCAGGTCCGGAAGTTGGCTGACCGGAAAGAACGTTCCGGAGAACAGGAACAGCGGTATCACGCCGAACCGGAAGATCGCGTTGAAGCTCGCGTCTTTCTCCTGACTCGCCGCAAAGGCAACAATCGGTGCGGCGAAGGCCATCCCAGTGAGCAGGGCGGCGGGCAGGGCAAGTACCGCCCAGGGCGACCGCACCACGCCGAAGGCGGCGATCACGGCGAGATAGACCGCGCCGGTGCTGCCGATCCGGAACGCGATCCAGTACAGGTGACCCGTCAGCACGTCGCGCACCCCCAACGGGGTCGCCAACATCGCGTGGTAGGTCCGCTGCCACCTGATCGCGCCGTGCACCGGGTAGGTCGACTCGAACGCGGCCACCTGCATGGCGGTGGCCGCGAGCAGACCCGGAGCGACAAACGCCAGGTAACTCCCCCCGTCCAGTCGGCCCGCACCATCCCGGTCGACCAAGGTGCCCAGGCCGATCCCCATCGCGGCCAGGTACAGCAGTGGGTTGAGTACGCTGGACACCACGGTCCCGCGCCAGGTCCGCCGATAGCTGTAGAACCAGTACTCCAGGGCACGCAGGGTGAGTCCGGCCATGTCGGTCCCTCAGTCCACCAGGGTGCGGCCGGTCAGCCTGAGGAACACGTCCTCCAGTGTGCTGCGACGCACCAGCGCACTGGTCGGAGTCAGTCCGCGGGCCTGCGCCTCCGACAGCGATCTGTCACCGTCGTCGGTGTAGAGCAGCAACCGGTCCGGCAGAACCTCGATCCGCGCGGCGAGCCCCTCCACCTTGCCGGCCATGTTCTCGTTCTCACCGGGGGCGAACCGAAGTTCCAGCACCTCGCGGGTCGAGTATCGGTCGATCAGGTCACGTGGTGATCCCTCGGCGGCGATCCGGCCGGCGTCCATGACCACCAGCCGGTCGCACAACTGTTCGGCCTCGTCCATGTAGTGGGTGGTGAGTACCAGCGTGACGCCCTGCTGTTTGAGCCGGAACAACCGGTCCCACAACGCATGCCGGGCCTGGGGGTCCAGACCGGTGGTCGGTTCGTCGAGCAGCAGGATGTCCGGTTCGTTGACCAAGGAGCGAGCGATCGTCAATCGCCGTTTCATCCCACCCGACAGTGGCTCGACCTGGTCGTCGGCACGGTCCCGCAGTTGGACGAAGTCCAACAGCGCGTCGGCTCGCTCCCGGATCACCGCCCGGGACAGGCCGAAGTATCGGCCGTAGATGATCAGGTTCTCCCGGACGGTCAACTCCACGTCCAGGGTGTCCTCCTGGGGCACCACACCCAGCCGGGCCCTGATCCGGGCGCCGTCGACGGCCGGGTCCATACCCAGAATCCGCAGCGTGCCGCCGGTCACCGGCGACACACAGCCGATCATGCGCATGGTGGAACTCTTGCCCGCGCCGTTGGGCCCGAGGAAGCCGAACGCCTCGCCTCGCCGAACCTCGACGTCGATGCCGTCGACCGCGACGAAGTCTCCGAAACGCTTGGTCAGCCCGCGGGCCTCGATCAGTGGACTGTCCTGGTGCACGGTCCGACGCTAGCGGGGCGGTGCGACAGTTTCCTGTGATTTTCACCCCGGCCGAGGGCCGTCAGTACCTCGACCGGTTGGGCGGTTCAGCCCAGTTCAGGGAAGAACAGGGCGATCTCGCGCTTGGCCGAGTCGGGCGAGTCGGACCCGTGCACCAGATTGTTCTGCACCTGGAGCGCGAAGTCCGCCCGGATGCTGCCGGTGGCCGCCTTCAGCGGGTCGGTGGCACCGGCGAGTTGACGGAACGCCTCGATCGCGCGGTCCCCCTCGACCACCATCGCCACCAGCGGCCCGGAGGTGATGAACTCCACCAGCGAGGTGAAGAACGGCTTGTCCCGGTGCTCGGCATAGTGCGTCTGGGCGGTCTGTTGGTCCAGGGTGCGCAGTTCCAGCGCGGCCAGCCGCAACCCCCTGCGCTCGATCCTGCTGATCACCTCGCCGACCAGACCCCGGGCCACGCCGTCGGGCTTGACCAGGACCAGGGTGCGCTCGCTACTCACTGACGGTGACTCCTTCGCCTCAACCCGGACTCGCGTCGAGAGCGTACCGGCCACGACAGGTCCGACTCACGGCGCTGGTATCGACCGGGGAGTCAACAGGTCCTTGCGCAGCCGCAGTTCGTACAGCCAGATGAGTACGAAGATCCCACCCAGCACGAACATCGCCCCGGTCATGACGCCACAACCCACCACACCCAGTTGCAGCACCGAGCCCAGGGCGGTCCCCCACCGCCGCCGTTGCAGGAACGCGGCTGCCACCAGCAGGCCGGCCAGCACCAGCAGGACGGTCAGCTTCGCCGTGGTCAGGCCCGTGCCGAACTGTGCCACCGTGCGGGGCACCAGGATCACCGTGAACGCCTCCAGGCACAGCGTCCCGGCGAACATGCCGCGCAGTCCCTTCGCCGCGCCCCGCAGCCGAGCCTGCTCCAGTGCGGCGAAGTCCTCACCCGGGTCGGCGGAGGCCGCGTCGGGACCGGCATCGGGTGCCTGGGCCTCACCCATCGCCACCGCCCTTCAGCAACAACCGTGCCTCGCCGGCGGTGACCACCGAACCGGTGATCAGCACCCCGGCACCGCCCAACTCCACGTCCCCCCGCTCGCTGGCCTCCTCGGCCAGCCGCACCGCGGTTTCCACCGCGTCGTCGAACCGGGTCTCCACGGTAACCCGGTCCGCCCCGAAGGCGTCCACCGCCAACACGGCCAGGTTGTCCGCCGGCATGCACCGGGGCGAGGAGTTACGGGTCACCACGATCTCGTCGAGCACCGGTTCGAGCAGGTGCAGCATGCCGCGGACGTCCTTGTCCCGCAGCATGGCGACCACACCGACCAGGTGACCGAACGCGAACGACTCGCGCACCGCCTGGACGGTCACGGTCATCCCCGCCGGGTTGTGCGCAGCGTCCACCAGCACGGTCGGGGCGCTGCGCACCGGTTCCAGCCGGCCCGGTGAACTGACCTGGGCGAACGCGGTCCGGACCACCTCGGTGTCGATCGTTCCGGTTGTCTGGTCGGCGCCGAAGAACGCCTCCACCGCGGCCAGTGCGCAGGCGGCGTTCTGAGCCTGGTGGGCACCGTGCAACGGCAGGAAGATCTCCGGGTAGGTACCGCCCAGGCCCTGTAGGTGCAGCAGTTGGCCACCGACCGCGATCCGGCGCTCGGTCACCCCGAACTGCGCGTTCTGCCTGGCCACGGTCGCGCCCATCTGGCTGGCCCGTCGGTCCAGCACCTCGGCCGCCTCGGGTTCCTGGTCGGAGAACACCGCGAAGGCACCGGGCTTGATGATGCCGGCCTTCTCTCCGGCGATCGCGCCGAGGGTGTTGCCGAGCCGGTCGGTGTGGTCCAACCCGATCGGGGTGATCACCGCCACTTTTCCGTCGGCCACGTTCGTGGTGTCCCAGGACCCACCCAGGCCGACCTCCAGCACCGTCACGTCCACCGGGGCGTCGGCAAAGGCGACGAATCCCATCGCGGTGAGCACCTCGAAGTAGGACAGTCGGATCGGCTGGTCGGCGTCGACGATGTCCAGATAGGGCGCCACGTCCTGGTAGAGCTCGACGAACCGGCGTGGGCTGACGGTCTGGCCGTCGATGCTGATCCGCTCGGTCACCGAGCACAGGTGCGGGCTGGTGAACCGTCCGGTACGCAGGCCGAAGCCCCGCAGCAGGGCCTCGATCATCCGGGCGGTCGACGTCTTGCCGTTCGTGCCGGCCACGTGGATGACCGGACAGGCCCGCTGCGGAGAACCCAGCACGTCGACCAGGGCCTGGATCCGGTCCAGCGACGGGTCGAGTTTGTCCTCCGGCCAGCGGGTGGACAGTTCAGCCTGCACCCGGGCCATGTCCCGGGCGGTGTCCCGGTCAGCGTCCTTGGCGGCGCTGCTGGCCGGACCGGGACGGCGGCCCGCCCCGGCACCCCCGGCACCCTGCGCCGCGACCTCCCCAGGTCGCTCGTCGCGCCCGGTCATGCGCGGGGCAATGCGTCGAGTTGAGCCTGGATCCGGACCATGGCCTGCTCGGCGTCATGCAGCCGGGTACGCACCCCGGCCACCACGGCCTCCGGGGCCCGGTCCACGAACGAGGCGTTCGCCAGTTTGGCCTGGCATGCCTGGGCGTCCTTCTGCGCGGCCGCGAGGTCCCTGGTCAGCCGCGCTCGTTCGGCCGGCACGTCGACCAACCCGGAGGTGTCCACGGCAACCGCGGCACCACGCACGGAGAGAGTCTCGTGCGGGACGAAGTCCGGTCCCGGCGGGGAGAGTCGGGCCAGCGACCGCACCTGTTCGACGTGCCCGGCAAGGTGCTCGGGCAGGTCCAGTCGAGCCGGCACCCGCTGCCCGGGGCGCAGGTTCTGGTCGGCCCGGAACTGTCGGATCTCGGCCACCACCGCCTGTAGGTCGGTGACGGTCCGCTCGGCCAGGTCATCGTGGCGTCCGGCGTCCGCGGTGGGCCACGACGCGACCACGACCGACTCGCCGCCGGTCAACGTGGTCCACAACGTCTCGGTGACGTAGGGCGCGATCGGGTGCAGCACCCGGAGCAGGGTGTCGAGCACGTGACCGAGCACCAGTCGGGTGGCGTGCGCCCGGGCCTGGTCATCCCCGGCCAGCGCGACCTTGGCCAGTTCCAGGTACCAGTCGCAGAACTCGTCCCAGGCGAAGTGGTAGAGGGTGTCGGCGGCCTTGGCGAACTGGTAGTCCTCGTAGTAGGCGTCCACCTGCGCCACCGTGCGGTTCAGCCTCGACAGGATCCATCTGTCCACGGTGGACAGTTTCTCGGCGGCCGGGACCGGTTCGGCGGTGGTGGCGCCGTTCATCAGCGCGAACCGGGCCGCGTTCCACAACTTGTTACAGAAGTTACGACTGCCCTGTACCCACTCCTCGCCGATCGGCACGTCCGTGCCCGGGTTGGCGCCGCGGGCCAGGGTGAAGCGCAACGCGTCCGAACCGTAGGCATCCATCCAGTCGATAGGGTTGACCGCGTTCCCGAACGACTTGGACATCTTCTTGCCGTGCTTGTCCCGCACCATGCCGTGCAACGCGATCACCGGGAACGGCGGCACCCCGTCCATCGCGTACAACCCGAACATCATCATCCGGGCCACCCAGAAGAACAGGATGTCGTAGCCGGTCACCAGCACGCTGTTCGGGTAGTACCTGGCCAACTCCGGCGTACGGTCCGGCCATCCCAGGGTGGAGAACGGCCACTGCCCGGAGGAGAACCAGGTGTCCAGCACGTCGGGGTCCTGCCGCCATCCGGGTCCGGTCGGGGGCGTCTCGCCCGGGCCCACGCAGACCACCTCGCCGTCCGGGCCGTACCAGACCGGGATGCGGTGACCCCACCACAGTTGCCGGCTGATGCACCAGTCGTGCATGTTGTCGACCCAGTCGAAGTACCGCGACTCCATCTCCCTGGGGTGGATGCGCACCCGACCGTCACGCACGGCGTCGCCGGCGGCCTTGGCCAGCGAACCCACCCGCACGAACCACTGCAACGACAGCCTGGGTTCCACCACGGTGTCACAGCGTGAACAGTGCCCGACCGCGTGCAGGTAGGGGCGGCGCTCGGCCACGATCCGACCCTGCTCACGCAGCGCGGCCACCACCGCCGGGCGGGCCTCGAACCGGTCCAACCCCTGGAACGGGCCGTGTGCGGTGATCACCCCCCGCTCGTCCAGCACGGCCGGTGCGGCCAGGCCGTGCCGCTGACCTATCTCGAAGTCGTTCGGGTCGTGCGCCGGGGTCACCTTCACCGCACCGGTGCCGAAGCTCGGGTCGACGTGCTCGTCGGCCACGATGGGAATGAGCCGCCCGGTCAGCGGAAGCTCCACCTCGCGGCCGACAAGGTGGGCGTACCGGTCATCCTCGGGGTGCACCGCGACCGCGGTGTCGCCCAGCATGGTCTCCGCCCGGGTGGTGGCCACCACGATCGAGGTCTCCCCCTCGCCGTAGCGGATCGACACCAACTCGCCCTCGTCCTCGCTGTGCTCGACCTCGATGTCCGACAGCGCGGTCAGGCAGCGGGGACACCAGTTGATGATCCGTTCGGCGCGGTAGATCAGACCGTCGTCGTAGAGCCGACGGAACATGGTGACCACCGCGTGGGACAGCCCCTCGTCCATGGTGAAGCGCTCGCGGGTCCAGTCCACGCTGTCGCCCAGCCGCCGCATCTGGCCGAGGATCGTTCCGCCGGAGTGCTCCTTCCACTCCCAGACCTTCTCCACGAACGCCTGCCGACCCAGGTCGTGCCGAGACACCCCGTCCTTGGCCAGTTCCCGCTCGACCACATTCTGGGTGGCGATGCCGGCATGGTCCATTCCGGGCAACCACAGCGTGTCGTAACCCTGCATACGCCGGCGCCGGACCAGGGCGTCCATCAGGGTGTGCTCGAAGGCGTGACCCAGGTGCAGCGAACCGGTCACGTTCGGTGGCGGGATGACGATGCAGTACGGCGGGCGGTCGCTGTTCTGGTCGGCGGTGAAGTAGCCGCGTTCTACCCAACGCTCGTACAACGGCCCCTCTACCTCGGCGGGCGAGTACTGGGTCGGCAGGGTGGAGCGGGCGTCTGGGTTCGGGTTGTTCGCGGTCACAGTGAAATCGTAGTGATTGACCGTGGGCGGTCGCACCGTGGTTACCCGCCCGCGCCGAACAGTCCATCCTCACGGTCCCGAACCTGGTCCGGTCGGATGCGGGTGTCACCGGCGGACCACCGACCGCGGATGGTGGCATGGCGGAGCCAGGGCAGCAGCACGGCACGAGTTGACCGGTACCCGGGGCTGAGCCGAGGTACTACCGGGGTGGGAAGGGTGTGGGAACCCGGGTCAGGCCGACTTCTCCCGGCGCTCCCGCTTGGGTGGTTCGCGCGGGACGATGGTGGGATTGACGTGTTCCAGCACGGACTCCCGGGTGATCACCACCCGGGCGACGTCGTCCCGGCTGGGCACCTCGTACATCACCGACAGCAGGACCTCTTCCATGATCGCGCGCAGACCACGGGCGCCGGTGCCGCGCAGGATGGCCTGTTCGGCGATGGCCTCCAGCGCGTCGTCGCTGAACTCGAGCTCGACGCCGTCCAGCTCGAACAGACGGCGGTACTGGCGAACCAGTGCGTTGCGGGGCTCGGTCAGGATGCGGATCAGCGCCTCGCCATCGAGGTTCCGCACGCTGGTGATCACCGGAAGCCGCCCGACGAACTCCGGGATCATCCCGAACTTCAGCAGGTCCTCCGGCATTACCTCGGCGAACACGTCGGCGGAGTCGGTGTCGTACCTGCCGCGCAACTCGGCGCCGAAGCCGATGCCCTTGCGACCGACCCGCTGCTCGATGATCTTCTCCAGGCCGGCGAAGGCGCCACCCACGATGAACAGCACGTTGGTGGTGTCGATCTGGATGAACTCCTGGTGTGGATGCTTGCGCCCGCCCTGCGGCGGTACCGACGCGGTGGTGCCCTCCAGGATCTTCAACAGGGCCTGCTGTACGCCCTCGCCCGACACGTCCCGGGTGATCGACGGGTTCTCGCTCTTTCGAGCGATCTTGTCCACCTCGTCGATGTAGATAATCCCGGTTTCTGCCCTCTTGACGTCGTAGTCGGCGGCCTGTATCAGCTTGAGCAGGATGTTCTCGACATCCTCGCCGACGTACCCGGCCTCGGTCAGTGCGGTGGCGTCGGCGATCGCGAACGGCACGTTCAACATCTTGGCCAGGGTCTGGGCGAGCAGGGTCTTGCCACACCCGGTGGGTCCGAGCAACAGGATGTTGGACTTGGCCAGTTCCACCGTGCCGTCGGACGAGCCTCGGTGCCCCCCGGCGTCCCCACCGGCCTGAACCCGCTTGTAGTGGTTGTAGACGGCCACCGCCAGGGTCTTCTTGGCCGCGTCCTGGCCCACCACGTAGCCGTTCAGGAAGTCGTAGATCTCGGCGGGCTTGGGTAGTTCGTCGAACTTCAACTCGGAGGACTCGGACAGTTCCTCCTCGATGATCTCGTTACACAGGTCGATGCACTCGTCGCAGATGTAGACGCCTGGCCCCGCGATGAGCTTCTTCACCTGCTTCTGCGACTTTCCGCAGAACGAGCACTTCAGCAGGTCGCCGCCGTCGCCGATGCGTGCCACTACCGCACCTCTCCGTTCGGGTGACCCTGGCGGGCACCTTCCCTGATACGGGTCAACCCGGTGGGGCCGACCTCGGTCACCGGGTCGATCCTGTCTCTGTGTCGCGGTGGACACCCAAGGCCGGCATCTGTTCGACCTCGTCTTCTGTGTCGGGGGCCATCGTTCCCGACTCTGGACCGGCCCCTGGTGTCGAGTCGGTGCACTGGCCGACGTTACCTCGTTGGCCGCGGGATGCACCCCCTTTCCCGGGGCGCGTCCCGCAATCGGTCGCCGCCTCAGCCCCCGGTGATCGCGGACAGCTTGCGGGTACTGATCACGTCGTCGATGATGCCGTACTCCTTGGCCTCCGGCGCGGTCAGGATCTTGTCCCGTTCGATGTCCTGCCGGATCTCCTCGATCGAGCGACCGGTGTGCCGGGCCAGGATCATCTCCAACAGGCCACGCATCCGCAGGATCTCGGTGGCGTGGATCTCCAGGTCGCTGACCTGGCCCTCGCTGCCGCCGGAGGGCTGGTGGATGAGCATCCGGGAGTTCTCCAGGGCCAGCCGCTTGCCCGGGGTGCCTGCCGCCAGCAGCACCGCCGCGGCCGACGCGGCCTGCCCCATGCAGACGGTCTGGATGTCCGGCCGGACGAACATCATCGTGTCGTAGATCGCGGTCAGCGCGGTGAACGAGCCGCCCGGCGAGTTGATGTACATGACGATGTCACGGTCGGGGTCGGCGGACTCCAGGCACAGCAACTGGGCCATGACGTCGTTGGCCGACGCGTCGTCGATCTGCACTCCGAGGAAGATGATGCGGTCCTCGAACAGCTTGTTGTAAGGGGTCATCTCCTTCACGCCGTACGTCGTGCGCTCGACGAACGAAGGAAGAACGTAGCGGCCGTTGATGTCTCCCGGCCTGGTCAGCTCAGTCACGAATAGCTCCTTCAGGAGACGGCGCCGTGAGACGGCACCTGCCTGGCGCTGCGCACCACGTGATCGATGAAGCCGTAGTCTCTGGCCTCCTCGGCCGTGAACCAACGGTCCCGGTCAGAATCCCTCTCGATCTGCTCGAGGGGCTGGCCGGTGTGGGAAGCGATCCGCTCCGCCAGCGTCTTCTTCACATACAGCATCTGCTCAGCCTGGATCGCGATGTCAGCCGCGGTGCCACCGATGCCACCAGACGGCTGGTGCATCATGATGCGGGCGTGCGGCAGGGCGTAGCGCTTGCCCGTCGCACCGGCGCAAAGCAGGAACTGCCCCATCGAGGCGGCCAGTCCCATTGCGACGGTGCACACGTTGTTGGGCACATACTCCATCATGTCGTAAATCGCCATGCCGGCCGTGA
>DATCWR010000081.1:0-3438 GCA_036566245.1 Mycobacteriales bacterium
ATCGCCAACCATGCCGAGGACCAGGTGCTTTGTTTCGACCTCACGTTCCTGCCGCTGGTGCAGGCGATCCATGCGCGCTGCCCGACGATTCGAAAATACGTGGCGCTCTGCGACGCGGACAAGCTGCCCGAGGGCAGCGGCGTGCCCAACCTGGTGAGCTACGAAGCGTGGATCGGCGGGCATCCGCGCACCTATGAATGGCCGAGCTTCGACGAGAACTCGGCTTCGAGCATGTGCTACACCAGCGGCACCACGGGCAACCCCAAGGGGGTGCTGTACTCGCACCGGTCCACCTACCTGCACGCGCTCCAGTCGCTGTCCAACGCGGTCGGTATCGGGCTCAACGAGCGTGACGTGGTGCTGCCGGTGGTGCCCATGTTCCACGCGAACGCCTGGGGACTCGCCCAGGCGCCGCTGTTCGCCGGTGCCGACCTGGTGCTGCCCGGGCCCAACATGACCCCGACGGCAATCGTCGAGATGTTGGAACGGGAACGGGTGACCCTGACCGCGGGGGTGCCGACGATCTGGATCGGCATGCTGCCACTGGTGGGTGACCACGACCTCTCCTCGCTGCGCACCATCCTGTGCGGTGGGTCGGCGGTGCCCAGGGCACTGTCCGAGGCGTACCGCGAGAAGCTCGGCCTGCCGATCACCCAGGCATGGGGGATGACCGAGACCAGCCCGCTGGGTTCGATCAACGAACTGCCCAGTTCCTACGACAACTGCTCCGAGGAGGAGAAGGCCGACGCGCGGGCCCGCCAGGGCATCCCACCGGTCGGCGTGGATATCCGGATCGTCGAACCGGGAGGCACCACCGAACTGCCCTGGGACGATGTCGCCACCGGCGAGTTGCAGGTGCGCGGCCCGTGGATCGCCCGCTCCTACTACAACGACGACCGGTCCGCGGAGAGCTTCACCGACGACGGCTGGTTGCGCACCGGCGACGTGGCCGCGGTGGACCGGCAGGGCAACATCCGGGTGGTGGACCGCACCAAGGACCTGGTCAAGTCCGGCGGTGAGTGGATCAGCACGGTCGAGTTGGAGAACCTGCTCATGGGCCATCCGGCGGTGTCCGAGGCCGCCGTCATCGGGGTGGCCCACCCGAAGTGGAACGAGCGCCCGCTGGCCTGCGTGGTGCTCCGACCGGAGGCGAGCGCCACCAGGGAGGACATCCTCGAGCACCTGCGTCCGAAGGTGGCGAAGTGGTGGCTCCCCGACGACGTGGTGTTCGTTGAGGAGATTCCCAAGACCTCGGTGGGCAAGTTCTCCAAGAAGGACCTGCGGGCCCGCTTCGCCGACTACGTACTGCCAACCGCCTGACCGCATCCACCGGATCCCTGCTGGTCGCTCGGGCCGGCAGGGATCCGGTGTGGTCTCCGGTCAGACCCGGCGGGACTGCCGGGCCCGTTCGGCCGCCCCGCAGCCGGCGGCCAGCACACCGGCCACCGCGAAGGACACCAGCGAGGCGGAGAACCCGTTGGTCGGCGACACTCCCAGCCCGGACTGGAGGTGGGTCCAGAACGTTCCCCAGGCTGGCCAGCCTTCCAGTTGGGTGGGCACCGTGACCTGGTACGCGACGAACCCGGCGAGCCACGGCAGGCCCATGGCCCAGCGCCGCCGGGCGTTCTCGCCGGTGTCCCAGCGACCCCGACCGAACAGGTGGTAGTCCACCAGGAAGGTGGCCGCCAGCGGCACGAAGACCGCGCCGATGAGCAACAGGAACGGTTCGTAGGAGTTGCCGTCCAGGACCATCGCGAAAGTGGTGGCCACCGCGCCGACGAGCACCGCCAACACCCGCCGGTCGGCCCGGGGCAGCACGTTCTGCGCGCTGGTCGCGGTGGAGTAGATGTTGGCGAACGACTCGTCCACCTCGTCCATGGCCAGGATGCACAGGGCCACCGCGCCGGCCGGGACCGCCAGCAGCGCCCCGATCACGTCGTCACCCGGACCGACCGCGTACGCGCGCAGCGCCAGCACGCCGAGCAGGAAGAACGCCGCGGACGAGGCGAAGTACCCGAGGAACGTGCCGGTGAACGCGGCCCGGTCGGTACGCGAGAAGCGGGAGTAGTCGGCGACCAGCGGAATCCAGGACACCGGCATGGCGATGACCAGGTCGGCGGACGTCCAGAACCCGGTCCACGAACCGCCGGTCAGCGTGCCGAGCGGGCGTTGCAGTGCGGAGTAGAAGAAGTAGGCGGTGCAGGCCAGCACCGCGACCACCGCGACCCGCTTGAGCAGTCGTACCGAACCGAGCGGACGCAGTGCCATCGTGGTGGCCACCGCGCCGGCGGCCAGTACGTACACCCACCGCGGCACCGACCCGTAGACCGCGTGCGCGGCCACGCTGATCACCCAGATCTCGTAGGTGGCCCAGCCCACGCACTGGGCCAGGTTGAGTGCGGTGGGCAGGTAGGAGCCACGCCGGCCGAACAGCCCACGCAACAACACCATGGACGGCGCCCCGGTCTGCGCACCAGCCCGGGCGACCAGGGCGAGCAGCAGGCAGCCGACCGCGCTGCCCACCACGATGGCGGTGACCGAGGCGAGGAAGGACTGCCCGGGCGGAACCAGGAACGACGCGGTGACCGGGATGAGCAGACTGATCCCCAGGTTCGCCCACAGGCCCAACTGGTCAACCAGCCCGAGCGTGCGGGGTGCCTCGGTGGTGAGGGTCGTCGGTGCCTCGGTGGGCGTGGTGCTGATTGGGGACGTGACAGCAGAACTGGACACGAAACACGCTCCCTACGCGGGTCTGAACCCGACAGGTTGGACGGTCGGCGGCTCTCAGCCGCCCTCTCAGCCCGGTCGCACCGGACTCCCGTGGTGACAGAGAAGAAACTAGACGATTGCCTGCACGCTGTCTGTAGCGGGCCGGGGGATCGAGCGGAGACGGGGTACGAACCGGCGGCAGATGCCCGGTCCCAGGCCCTCGCCGGGTGGAGCCCCCACCCGGGGGGTGGGTGAGCCTCACTCCACGCTCCCGCCGCCCCCCTCGGGACGTGGCGCGTCCGAAGACATCAGGGAGTTCACCGGCTGGGCCGGCCGGACCACCCACGACGGGCACCGAGCCGTCGGGCCGCGGCGAGCACGGCATCCACCTCGGCCCGGTAGAGCGCCGCCGGGTCGATCCCGGCCGGATCGAACTGGCCCCCCAGTTGCAGGCTCAGCACGCCGTGCCAGCGGGTCCAGGCGGTGACGGTCAGGCGGGATAATCCGACGGTGGGATCGTCGGTGGGGTCCTGGTCCCGGCCGTCGGTCGGGTTTCCGGCCCGCACCAACGGGGCCAGCGCGTCGCGCAGTGCGGCCCGGGTGCGTCGCACGGCCGGTGCGACGCGGTCGGCAGGTACCCGGTCGGCCGGCACGATGTTCCCGTACAGCAGCCGGTACCGGTGTGGTTGGGACAGGGCCCAGTCCCGGTAGGCGGCGGCCGCCGCGCGC
>DATCWR010000107.1:0-5347 GCA_036566245.1 Mycobacteriales bacterium
CCTGGGGCTACAGCCTCATCCGCGACAACGCCAAGTCGACCGCGGGCAAGTGGGCTGTCGCCCCGCTGCCGCAGTGGGATCCGGCCCACCCGGCGGCCGGGAACTGGGGTGGCTCGTCCAACGCCGTCTTCGCCGGTAGCAAGCACCCGTTCGAGGCGGCGAAGTTCATCACCTGGCTGGGCAGTGACCCGCAGGCGGTGCGGATGCTCAACCAGCTCGGCGGCAGTTACCCGGCCTCCGTGCAGGGCCTGCAACTGTCAGCGTTGAGCCAGGGCGTGCCGTTCTACGGTGGCCAGCACATCTTCGACGTCTTCGCGAAGGCCGCCGGGCAGGTCGACCCCAGTTTCCAGTGGGGCCCAGACATGACCGACACCGACACGTTCATCAATGACGGCTTCGCCGCGGCCGTCGGCGGCCACGGCACCCTCCACGGCGCGATGGTCGATGCCCAGACCAAGACCGTGGACGCCCTGAAGGCCAAGGGCATCACGGCCACGACGGGCTGATTCGCTCGGGCGTGCCGGCGGGCACCTTGGGCGGCGGCATCGCCGGCACGCCCGACCAGCGGGAAGGGGGCGTCTCGTGGAATCGTTGACCTACACCCCGGCGACCCGGCAGGACGGTCCGGTCACGGACGGCCACGACGCGGACCGATCCACATCGGGCCGGCGGCTCGGACAGCGCGGACAGCGCGGACAGGGTCGGCGGGGTCGCGCCTGGTTGGGGTTTCTCGCTCCGTTCGCGGTGGCCTTCGTGGCGTTCTACCTGGTGCCGATCGGCTACGCGGTCTACCAGAGCCTGCTCCGGGTCCAGCGGGTGGGCGGTGTCTTCGGCACGACCCACCAGGTGTTCGCGGGTGCCTCGCAGTACTCCGCGCTGCTGGGCGACCACGCGTTCCGGGTCAGTGTCGGGCGGGTGATCCTCTTCGGTGTGGTCCAGATTCCGGTGATGACCACCGTGGCACTCGCCCTGGCGCTGCTGCTCGACTCGAAGGTCGTCCGGTTCAGACGGTTCTTCCGGCTCTCCTTCTTCGTGCCCTACGCCGTTCCCGGCGTCATCGCCGCGATCATGTGGGGCTCGCTGTACGCGCCGAACCTCTCGCCGTTGGCCGACCTCGGGGTGCACACCGACTTCCTGAGCAGCAGGCTGGTGCTGTGGTCCATCGCCAACGTCGGCCTGTGGGCGTACGCCGGCTACAACATGCTCATCATGTACGCGGCGCTCCAGGCGGTGCCGCCACAGATCTACGAGGCGGCGGCCATCGACGGGGCCGGCGATCTGGCCATCGCCTGGCGGATCAAGATTCCGCTGCTGCGCCCGGCGATCGTGCTCACCGCGGTGTTCAGCATCATCGGCTGCCTGCAACTGTTCACCGAACCGGAGGTGTTCCGGTCGGTGACGGCCAACATCAGCAGCACCTACACGCCGAACCTGGCCGCCTACTCGACCGCGGCGGGCAACAACTACAACGCCGCCGCGGCCATGTCGGTGACGCTCGCGGCGGTCACCTGCGTGCTGTCGTTCGGTTTCCTGCGGTTCGCCCAGCGCAGGTTCCAGGCATGAGCGAGCTTCGGCGAGCGAATCATGGGCACAGTGTGGGTGGTGCCTCGTGGCCGCCCGGAGCGAAGCGAGGACGGCCATGAGGAGCCGGGCGGCCACCGGCACCGCTCTGGTGTTCCTGGTGGCGATGGCCGGGTACTTCCTGATACCGGTCTACTGGTTGTTCGTCGCGGCGACCAAGAGCACCGGCGAACTGGCCAGCACACCCGGGCTGTGGTTCGGCCACCTCGACCTGGTGGCGAACCTGCGGGCGCTGTTCGCCAGGGACGGCGGCGTGTACCTGCGCTGGGTCGGCAACAGCCTGCTCTACGCCGGGGCGGGTGCGGCGGTCGGCACGCTGCTGGCGGCGATGGCCGGCTATGCGCTGTCCATGTGGGACTTCCGCGGCCGGGAGGTGGTCTTCTCGGTGATCCTCGGTGGCGTGCTGGTGCCGGCGACAGCACTCGCGCTGCCGCTGTTCCTGCTGTTCGCCAGGGTCGGGCTGACCAACACGTTCTGGGCGGTCTTCCTGCCCAGCGTGGTCAGCCCGTTCGGGGTGTATCTGTCGCGCATCTACACCGACGCGTCCGTTCCGACCGACCTGGTGGAGGCGGCCCGGATCGACGGGGCGGGGGAGTATCGGATCTTCCTGACCGTGGTGGCGCGGCTGATGTCCCCGGCGCTGGTAACGATCTTCCTGTTCCAGTTCGTGGCCGTGTGGAACAACTTCTTCCTCCCGCTGATCATGTTGCAGGACCAACGGCTGTACCCGGTCACGCTCGGCCTGTGGGCGTGGAACAGCACCGCGTCGCACGACGCGTCCCTCCAGACGCTGTCGATCGTCGGCTCGTTCGTGTCGATCGTCCCGCTGGTCGTGGCATTCCTGGCGTTGCAGCGGTACTGGCGCACCGGTCTGGCGACCGGCGCGGTGAAGACGTGAGTGCCGTTGCGCTCTCACCCGAGGGAACGGAAGACGCAGTTGACGATGCTGAGGTTTCCAGTGGACTTCCTGTGGGGTGCCGCGACGTCGGCGTACCAGATCGAGGGCGCCGCAGCCGAGGACGGCCGGGGACCGTCCATCTGGGACACCTTCAGCCGGATACCGGGCAAGGTGAAGAACGGCGACACCGGCGATGTTGCCGTCGACCACTACCATCGCTTCGCCGCCGACGTGCGGCTGATGGCCGAGCTGGGGCTGCGGGCCTACCGGCTGTCAGTGTCCTGGCCGAGGGTGCAGCCGGGCGGGCGCGGTCCGACCAACCCCCGCGGCGTCGACTTCTACCACCGGCTGGTCGACCGGCTGCTCGACCACGGCATCGAGCCGATCGTCACGCTCTACCACTGGGATCTCCCGCAGCCGCTCCAGGACGACGGAGGCTGGGAGAACCGCGACACGGCCGGCCGGTTCGCCGAGTACGCCACGGCCGTGCACGACGCACTGGGCGACCGGGTGCGTCACTTTATGACCGTCAACGAGCCCTGGTGTTCTGCGTTCCTGGGTTACGCCGCGGGGGTGCACGCACCAGGCCTGACCCGGCCGGCCGGTGCGTTCGCCGCCGCGCACCACCTGCTGCTGGGCCACGGGCTGGCCGTGCAGGCCCTGCGCGCGGCTGGACGACCGGAACTGCGGGTGTCACTGGCGCTCAACCTCTCCCCGGTCCGCCCGGCCGAGCCGGCCCGGGACGGCGAACTGGCGCACCGCGTCGACGGGCTGACCAACCGGATGTTCCTCGACCCGATCCTGCGCGGGCAGTACCCGGCCGATGTCGTCGAGTCCGCACGGCGGTTCACCGACTGGGGGTTCGTGCGCGACGGCGACCCCGGCGTGATCGGTGCGCCGATCGACCTGCTTGGGGTCAACTACTACCACCCGGTGGTCGTCGCCGACAGCGGGCAGGCCCACGGCGGGCCGGGGGTGTATCCCGGCTGTGAGACCACACGGTTGGTCGAACCGGTGCTGCCGGTGACCGCGATGGGCTGGGGTATCGAGCCGGCCGGTCTGCTCGGCGTTCTGCTGCGGTTGCACGAGGAGTATCCGGCGGTGCCGCTGCTGGTCACCGAGACCGGCGCGGCCTTCGACGACGAACTCGGCCCGGACGGGCGGGTGCGTGACCGCCAGCGGATCCGGTTCCTCGACGCCCACCTGCGCGCGGCGCACCAGGCGGTAGAGCGTGGGGTCGACCTACGCGGGTTCTTCGTGTGGTCGTTGTTCGACAACTTCGAGTGGGCCGAAGGCTACGGGCCCCGGTTCGGGCTGGTGCACGTCGACTACGGTTCCCAGCACAGGACGCCGAAGGACAGCGCACGCTGGTACCAGCGGGTCATCCGTGCCGGCGGTGTCCCAACGGCACCGCCGGACGAGGGTCAGGGTGTTGAGCCACGTCCGGGCGGGACCAGCCTGTAACCGGTTTTTGGCCAGTTCTTGACCAGGGGGTGACAGTGGGCGGGGGGCACAACGGCCGACCGACGCTGGAGCAGGTCGCCGCCACCGCGAGGGTGTCCCGGTCCACCGTGTCCCGGGTGGTCAACGGCGAGCCGTACGTCAGCGAGGCGGTACGCGACCGGGTGAACCAGGCGATCGACCGGTTGGGGTACCTGCCCAACCCGGCCGCCCGGACCCTGGTGACCCAACGGTCCGGCTCGGTGGCGCTGGTGTTCCCCGAACCGGACACGCGGGTGTTCACCGACCCCTTCTTCGCCGGCATCGTCCGTGGGGTGAGCCAGCGGCTGGCCGGAGTGGCCATGCAGCTCGTGCTCGTCATGCTCCAGAACGAGGCCGACCACGCCCGGCTGGAACGGTACGTGGCGGCCGGCCACGTCGACGGGGTGCTGCTGGTCTCGCTGCACAGCGGCGATCCGCTGCCTCGCGCGCTGGTCAGCCGTGGCATACCGGCCGTGCTCAACGGGCGCCCGCACGACGGGGAGCACGACCTGCCCTACGTGGACGTGGACAGCCAGCAGGGCGCGGTCATCGCCACCCGGCACCTGGCCGCGCAGGGCCGCACCACCATCGCCACCATCGC
The DNA here is from genome assembly GCA_036566245.1 of Mycobacteriales bacterium. Lineage (GTDB taxonomy): Bacteria > Actinomycetota > Actinomycetes > Mycobacteriales > DASULA01 > DASULA01. Next base: position 4,563 of record DATCWR010000107.1, read on the forward strand.
CGGTCCGCAGGACATGTGCGCCGGCATCGACCGACTGGCCGGGTACCGCTCGGCGCTGGGCCGCCGGTACCGCCGCTCGCTGGTGGCCGTCGGTGACTTCACCCGGGCCAGCGGTGCACGGGCGATGGCCTCACTGCTCGATGGTGCGCCCGACCTGGACGCGGTGTTCGTGGCCTCGGACCTGATGGCCGAAGGTGCGCTCTCGGCGCTGCGGCGGGCCGGGCGGAGGGTGCCCGACGACGTGGCGGTGGTCGGGTTCGACGACAGCGACGCCGCGCCCTACATCGACCCCCCGCTCACCACCATTCGCCAGCCGGTGCCGCGGATCGGGCAGGAGATGGTGCGGCTGCTGCTGGCCGCCATGAACGGCGAGCCAGCCAGTTCCACCGTGCTGCCCGTGGAACTGGTGGTACGCGGTTCGGCCTGACCGATCAGGCAGCCCGGCGGGGCCGAGGTGCTTGTGGGCACCGAATCTCGTCCCAGACCGCTCAACATCGTCCGGGGTGCCGGTGGCGATCACGCGACCGTGGTCGATGACGGTGATGTCGTCGGCCAGCCGTGGCGTGGGACATCTGTGTTCCTTCCTGGGGTCCGACCCGACCACGGTTGCCGGTCGGGCTGGCAGCCCACGCACGGCGCGCTGGCAGGGCTCTGCCAGCGCGGTGACAGCCGAGCCGGGTGGATCAGGAAGGTTCAGCGGCCGAGCATGGCGCGCAGTCGGTCGGTGGCCTGCCGCCGGGCCCGCCGGGTGGCCGTCCGCCAGGGGATGCCCGCCTGCCGTGGAC
>DATCWR010000120.1:0-4164 GCA_036566245.1 Mycobacteriales bacterium
CGGCGGGGGGGTTCGGGTGGGCAGGTGCAGCGTTCGGCCGGTGGGACGCCGCGCATCACCTGGTCGACGTGGCGGCCGCAGCCGCGCCAGGTCGTCTTACCGCAGCGCCGACAACGAGCTGGCGAGCACATACTGCCCCTCTTCCGGCTGGGCCTGTGGCGCAGGTCTCGATCTCCTACGTCGCCAGGATACCCCCACGGGTATATGGGTTAGTGTGACTGCATACCCCCCCGGGTATCTGTCCGGGTGGTCCCACGCCCACCTCGACCGAGGAGACGAACAAGGGAAGCTGCCGTGAGCAGTGCGACATCCACGCCATTCCACGCCACCGGGGCGGCTGGCAGAGCCGACCGAGCCATCGGGCCGCGCGGGGCCCGGCCTGGCTGACGTGGTGGTGGGCTTCGGCGTGTTCGCCCCTCGGGCCGAGTCGACGCTGACTGACGTCGGCCGGACAGATCTCCCACCGACACTCCGCCGCCACCGACACACGAAGGAGGAACATCATGGCCGACGGCACCCTCACCGCCACCATCTCACTCCCGTCTGGTGACCTGACCGGCCAGCACCCCGGAGAGGCGGCCCACCATGGCTGAACCCGCCGTCCACGTCGAGTACCTCGACCACGAGAAACTTGCCATCCAGGTCCGGCAGCACCACCTCGTCGTCGACCAACCGGTCGACTCCGAGGGCGACGACACGGCTCCCACGCCCACCGAGCTGTTGGTGGCCTCACTGGCCAGCTGCGTCGGGTTCTATGCCCACCGCTACCTCACCCGCCATCACCTGTCCAGTGACGGCCTGGCTGTCGACGCCGACTTCGCCATCGGCGAACGGCCCACGCGAGTCGGCCAGATCACGGTACGCATCACCCCACCACCCAGCCTGCCAGCCGAGCAGCGGCAGGCGTTCCTCGCCGTGGCCTCCCACTGCACCGTGCACAACACCCTGCACACGCCGCCAGCCGTCACGATCGGCATGGCCGACATCGTCGAGACGTGACCGTACGGAATCACCCAGCTCCAGGGCATCCAGGGCCGTGAACCCGTTCGTGAACAACGACAGGCCCGAGCGGTTCTGGGTCGCGTTGGGACGCCGCTCACGCACCATTGATCAGTGCTGTCGGTGGCCAGACGAACCCGGATGGTCCAACCAGGACGGTGATGACCCTCGGGGCCGAGGTGTTCACCCAGACCCCCCAGCGTGCCTGGTGGCGAGCTCCCCGCGTCCGCGACGCCCTGACATCAGGAGATCCCGCTCGGCTCACGGTCCGTGACCGGTGCAGGAGGCATCAGGGACAGTGATGGCTGGCGTGTCGACGGGGTCGCGTTCGGGAATGTGATGTGTGATCGCCCGAGAGCGCGGGACGTCCGACCGGAGGTGCGTCGATGGGAATGCGCATGAGGTTCCGGCAGGTACCGAGCCGGTTGGCCACCGGTGCCTACATCCTGCACTCCGGGCTGGAGAAGCGGGGCGGCGACGAGGAACTGGCCACCACCTACCACGGCATGGCCGCCGGTGCGTTCCCGTTCCTGAGGTCGATCCCGCCGCGTCGGTTCCTGCGGCTACTCTCGGTCGTCGAGATCACCACCGGTGCCGTGCTGCTCGCACCATTCGTGCCGGCCGCGCTCGCCGGCGCCGCGCTCACCGCGTTCTCCGGTGGACTGGTCACCCTGTACCTGCGGACACCGGCCCTACGCGAGCCCAACAGTGTCTGGCCGAGCGAGTCCGGTGTGGCCATCAGCAAGGACGTGTGGATGCTGGGGATCGGGCTCGGTCTGCTCGCCGACGCGGCCACCGACCGACCCGAGCGCTGACCGGCCAGCTGCGGCAGACTGTTCCGCTTCCGTCATCGGGCCGGTTGCTCCCTTCGGCCGGCCGAACGCAAAGCCGTCCGCCGGCGCCCGCTGACTCGGCCACACTGTCCGGGTGAATGAGACCGTGACCCTGTGGCGCCCGACCGGCCCGAAGGAACTGGCCCTCGTGGAGGAGTCGGGCTGGCGTGCGTGGCCACCACGTCTGCCCGAGCAGCCGATCTTCTACCCCGTTCTCAACGAGGAGTACGCAACGAAGATCGCCCGGGACTGGAACGTTCCTCACAGCGGTGTCGGCTACGTCACCCGGTTCGAGGTCACGAAATCGTTTCTCGACCGATATGACGTCCAGCAGGCCGGTGGCCGAACCATCCTCGAGTACTGGATCCCGGCCGAGGACCTGGACGAGTTCAACGCGAATATCGTTGGTCTGATCGAGGTCGTCGCCGAATACCGCTGATGTCCAGCGCCAAGGCGTGACGGTGCGGTTATGACGTCTGTTGTGCCTTGGGGGTGAGGCGGAAGCGGCGGATCTTGCCGACCGAGGTACGGGGAAGCGAGTCCAGGACGGTCCAGGTGCGGGGTCGGGAGGCGGGCGCGAGGTGGGTGGTCGCCCAGGCTTCGAGCCCGTCTGCGGTCGGCGGGTTCCCCGGGTCGCTCGGCACCACGTATGCCACCGGAACGTGGTCACGGACCGGGTCGGGGACCGCGACCACCGCGGCTTCGAGCACGCCGGGCGCCTCGCCGAGCGCGGCCTCGATCTCGGTGAGGGACACGTTCTCACCGGCCACCTTGATGACGTCGTCGATGCGCCCGAGGAAGGCCAACTGGCCGTCGGCGTCGCGGCGCACCAGGTCCCCGGTGCTGAACCACACCTGCCCCTCCGCCGGCACGGGAAGATCGATGCCCGGGAAGGCGCGGGCGTTCGCGCCCGGGTTGTCCAGGTAGCCGGCGAACAGGTCCTCTCCACGGCGCCCGGCAAGGGTGAGGACGCCGGGTTGCCCGTCTGGGACCGGCCGTCCGGTGAGCGGGTCGAGCAGGGCGACCGGACGTCCCGGCACCACGGCACCGATCCGGCTGTTGTCTGCCCGGCCGGTCGGACTGGCCGTGACCACGGCCAGGGTCTCGGTCATCCCGTAGATCTGCCGGGGCGCGACACCGCAGAGTTCGGCGAACGCGTCGTACTGCCCGCGGGCGAGGTTCTGCGCGAACCACACATGCCGCAGTGCGAGGGCGGGCGCGTCGGCCCGGCGACGGGCCAGGATCATCCGGATCGGCGCGGCGAACAGACTCGCGTGGGTCGCGCCCAACTCGGCGACCTCGTGTGGCCACCGGCTCGCGGTGAATCGGGCGGTCAACCCCACCGAGGCGCCGACCGCGATGGCCGACGCGAAGCAGTAGTACTGCGCGTTCGCGTGGAAGAGCGGGAGGCAGACGTACCAGCGGTCCTCCGGGGTGAGGTCCACAAGACCCGCCATCACCGTGGCGGCACCGAGGTAGTTCCGCTGGGTGAGCTCCACACCCTTGGGCTCGGAGGTCGTCCCGGAGGTGAACATGACCGCGATGCGGTCCTCGGGTCGGGGGCCGGCGGACCGTCCGAGACCGGGCCTCGGCGCGGCGAGCAGGGGGGAGCCGGGCGCGAGGTCGGCCGACGTCTCGGTCAGGGCGAGAAGGTGCGGCCTGTCCACACCCTGGCCCACCGCGGCCTGCCGCGCCGCGGCACACACCGCCACGATGGGACGGGTTCGCGCCGACTGCTGGGCCACGTCCCGGGCCGAGGAGGCCGGGTCCACCGGCACCATCCACGCGCCGAGCCGGCTTGTCGCCAGCCATATGGCGACGAAGGCCGGGCAGTTGCGCAGGATGACGTGGACCGGGCTACCCGGGCCCACCCCGCACTCGGACAGCCGGGACGCGACCCTGTCGACCACGGCGTCGAAACCGGCATAGGTCCAGGTCGAGATGTCGCCATCCTCGGCGCGGAACAGCAGGAACGTCCGGTCCGCGTGGTCATGGACGGTCCGGTCCCAGAGCTCGGCGAAGGTCTGCGGGTTTCCCATGCCCCGACGATAGGCAGTGCACCAGGATGTGGGACGTCCCAATGTGGGACAGTCCCCGCACGCTGCGGGTCCTGTCCGTGCATCGGGCCGGCGGGCTCGTTCGACGGTTGCCCCGACCGGGATGTTCTCAGGCGGTGATTCCGTACGACCGGAGTTTGCGGTACAGGCTGCTTCGGGACATACCCAGGTGTGCCGCGGCGGCGACCCGGTTCCCGTTGGTCTCCCGGAGCGCCACGATGATCGCGTCACGTTCGGCGATCTCGATCCGGGTGAGGTTCTTGTGGGATCGGGTG
>DATCWR010000482.1:0-2357 GCA_036566245.1 Mycobacteriales bacterium
GCACACGTACGCGACACGCCGGGTGCGCCGGTACCGCCGGGGCGCGGACCGCCCAGAGCCCATGTCGTCCACCTGTCAGGTTAGGTTTGGCATACCTTACCCACGGGTGGTGACCGCCGACAGGGGGAGGGCACCCGACCGTGGGGGGAAGTTCCTCGGTGGGGTGACTGTGGTGTGGGGCGTCACGCTGGGCGGCGTCACTGTGCGCGGCGTCAGGCGGGGCGGCGGATGGTGCGCAGGATGTCGATGATCTCGGGGATGCCCGGGTCGGTGCGGTGGCGATTGGCCAGGTTGAGTCCGGTGGTGGCCTGTTCGTTGATCTGGGCGGATCGGACCAGCCTCGCCTCGGTGGCGTGGGCCTGGGCCACCATGAGCGCGCGTCGGCTGTCGCGTTGGGCGAGGTGGACGTTGACCAGGCGCAGGCCGACCAGTGCCCGTGATCGGGGATCCTTGGCGCCGTAGGAGTTGATGGATTCGGTGAGCCGGCGTTCGGCTTCGGCGCTGCGGATGCGGTGTTCGACCGCGAGGGAACTGAACGCGTGGCCGAGATCGCTGGACAGTTCCTGCCGGCCGAACGCCTGGTTCTGGTACTCGCCCGCACTGTCCCGGTCGGACGAACCGAACTCGTCCTCGGCGCGGCGGGTGAGTTCGTCCACGGCGTGCACGTCGCCGAGTCCGGCCAGGGCGCGGGCCCGTCGCGTCCGGGTGATCGCCCGCACGTCGTCGGGTAGGTCAGGTAGTGCGGTGTCCAGGTAGTCCAGCAGGTCCACGGCGGTCTGGTAGTGCTGTTGGTAGATCGCCTGGCGGGCCATGTCGGTGAGGATCAGCGCACGCAGCGGACTCTTCTGCTCAACAGGGGCGCCGTCAGCAGCAGCCAACGCGGCGCTGAAGACCCGTTGTGCGGTGCCGTGTTCACCGTGGTCGACAAGAGTCCATGCCGCGACGGTTCCGAAGTGGGCGACGGCAGCGTGCATGTCCTGACGCACCGTCTCGTCGCGGTAGACGCCATGCAGGGTGTCCAGTGCGCCACGGAACCGACGGACAATGGCCCCTCCGTTGATCGCGCCGCCGCCCATCAGCCGTTCGAGCTCGTACGAGCGGGTCCGCAGCAGGTTCACCTGTTCCACCTCGGCGGCACCGATGTGGGCCAGATCCTTCGGTGCTGGAAAGAGCCGGGTGACCGGTTCTGCCATCGCCCCACCCATGGCACCGGACACGATGATCATCAAATCTCGACGGCTGATCATGTCGTCTGATCCCTTCTGCCCGGTACCTCCTATTCTCACGGTACCGCTTGATCCGGGAGATGCCGAGAACCCGAGTTCGGCCGCGGACCCGACTCCGGTGACCTTCATCAACTCCGTCAGCACGTCCGGCTGTGGGCGGGCGGTGACACCGGACTCCCAGCACTTGACCGTCCGCACCGACACCCCGACCATCTTGGCGAACTTCTCCTGACTCCACCCCAACACATTCACCCGAATATCCGCCAACAGTTGATTACGCGGCATAACACCCTCCCTGACCTGACAGCGTGCGCGCGAGTGTAGGCCGCACACTTCTTCCCCATGGTTTTACCCCTCGCCGCCCTGACGACGGGTCGCCCAGAGGCCACGATCCATTCCCGTATTCGTCGCCTGGCGCGTCCACAGCCGTGTGGCACCAGAGGGTGGCGGATGGGCAGCACCGCTTCCCTGCGGGCCTGTACGGGGTCACCTGCGGCTCACCCTGGCACCGTTCTGGATTCGCGAACCGACGCCCGGTCATGCTGGGTCGGATTCCGTTGGAGGTGTGTGGTGAACGAGTGGAGACCGTCTCTGCCGCGCAGGTCACCCGGCGCCGCGTTGCGCGCGTTGTCCGAGGATCCGGAAAGGTCGCCGTGCCGCGCGTTGAAGGTGCCGGTCGAACGACTTCGGGAATTTTCCGACGAGATTCTCAGGCTGCATCGGGTGGTCCCGGCCGTGGCCGGGTTCATTCCGATGTGCTCGTGCGGGTTGCCGGCCAGATGCTGCGACATCATCCGCGCAGAACACGAACTGTTGAACATCGCGATGCCGTTCACGTTCGACCCACTCCGGCCTTTCCGTGGCGAGGTGTGACGAATGTCGAAGCGAGTCCGGTACGATGCCCGACGAGAGGGCAACCGGCTGGTTCTGCGTCGCCGTCGGCCATCGGTGCACCGGATCACCTGGCTGTTGCTGGCCGTCCCGCTCGGCACCGGAAGTGCGGTGGGGGCGTGGCACCTGATCGGCGCGACCGCCGGGCGCACCCTGCGGGCGGCCTATGTGGTCGTGGTGTTCGGCCTGGTCGTCGGCATCGTCGGAATGGTGCGAGGAGGCAGGCGATGAAGGTGTCCT
>DATCWR010000484.1:0-15427 GCA_036566245.1 Mycobacteriales bacterium
GCGGACTGGCAGAGCCTGTTCACCCTGTTCCCGGCGCACCTGATGGACAAGGGTGACCCGAAGGCCAACTGTGACGAGATCACCAAGGGTTGGCCGATGACCGAGGGCATCATCTCGGACGTCTCCGGTGGCCCGTGGCAGTTGCTGAAGGCCAACATCGACCAGGGCAAGAAGGTCGCCACTCTCACCCCGAACCCGAAGTACTGGGGTGACAAGCCCAAGCTCGAGCGCCTGATCCACCAGAGCATCGGCAACGAGCCGGACACCATGGTCAAGGGCATGAAGTCGGGCGAGATCAACATGGTCTACCCGCAGCCGCAGCTCGACCTGATCAGCCAGATCAAGAACCTCGAGCCGGACGTCACCAGCCAGGTCAGCTTCGGGCTCACCTTCGAGCACCTGGACCTGAACACCCGTAACGAGCACCTGGCCCACCCGGAGATCCGTAAGGCGTTCGCGTTGGCACTGGACCGGAACGAGATCGTGCAGGCCACCGTCGGCCAGTTCGACAACCGGGCCAAGGTCCTCAACAACCGGTTCTACGTGAACAACCAGCCGTCCTACAAGGACAACGCGCCGGCCGAGTACAACACCCGGAACGTGGCCAAGGCCAAGGAACTCATCCAGTCCGCCGGTTACACCATGGGCGGTGACGGCTTCTACAAGGCGCCCAACGGCCACCAGCTCAAGCTCACGCTGTCGACGACGCAGAACAACCCGCTGCGGTTGTCGACCCTGCAGCTGGTGCAGAAGCAGCTCAAGGAAGCCGGCATCAACAGCACCATCTTCCAGAACCCGGACATCTTCCAGGACAAGAGCAAGGCCACGAGCCTGGAGGCCGGTGGGTTCGACGTGGCGCTGTTCGCCTGGGTGAGCTCGCCGTTCGTGAGCGGTAACCGGTCCATCTACGAGTCGGCCACCGCGGACGCTCCTGGCCAGAACTACGTGCTGGGCAACGACAGCAAGGTGGACGACCTGCTCAAGCAGTTGGTCGTCGAGCCCGACCTCGACAAGCAGGCCGACATCGCCAACGCGGTGGACACCCAGCTGTGGAACGACATGTACACCCTGCCGCTGTACCAGAAGCCGACCTTCATCGCCTTCGACAGCAACTACGCTGGAATCGCCGACAACGCGACGAACGCCGGCCCGCTGTGGAACTCCGACACCTTCTCGCTGAAGTAAACCGCTGCGAGTAGGTCCGTGCGTGACTGCGGATGGTGAGTGCCTCCCCGGAGTGGGGACCCCGCTCAGGGGAGGCACTCACCTCCGGTCACCAGGTGGACTTCGGTTCTCCGGGTGACAGGTGGGCGCCCACCCGGGATCACGTCGAGTCAGTGGCTCGGCGTCAGCAGAGGACGGCGCCCGAAGCCCCCGCTGGCGGGGCCACCGCTGCCGCCACGCGGATACCCGCTGGCGAACCTCCGGCGTAAGGTGACATCGTGTTGTTCTTCACCATCCGGCGGTTGATCTCGTCGGTGCTGGTGCTCCTGGCCAGCTCGGTCCTGGTCTTCCTGCTCGCGTCGTCCACCGCCGACCCGACCGCGCCGTTCCGGCAACGGCAGCCGCTGCCGCCGCCGGAGTTCTTCGCCGACTTCAAGCACCGGCTGGGCCTGGACAAGCCACTGTATCTGCGTTACTGGGACTGGCTCACCGGCGTGGTACACGGCGACTTCGGCATCTCGGTGGACGGAAACAAGATCGCACCGACGTTGTTCGAACGGCTGGGTGTCACCGCCCGGATGGTGGTCGCCGCGATGATCCTGGCGGTCATCCTGGCCATCATCGTCGGGGTACTCACCGCGGTTCGGCAGTACAAGTTCTCCGACTACTTCTTCACAGTGCTGTCCTACATGCTGATCGCGCTGCCGGTCTTCTGGTTGGGCGCGTTGCTGAAGGAGTTCGTGGCGATCAGGATCAACGACCTGATCGGCCATCGGGTGTTGTTCACCCTCGGCGAGGAGTCGCCGGCCATCTCGACGTTCGGCACCACCCAGGAGATCTGGGTCGACCGGCTCGGACACCTCATCCTGCCCACCATCTCACTGGCCGCGCTGAGTTTCGCCGCGTGGAGCCGGTACCAGCGGGCCTCCATGCTCGACGTGCTCGGCTCGGACTTCATCCGTCTGGCCCGCGCCAAGGGTGTGCCCTGGCGGCGGGTGATCTTCCGGCACGGACTGCGCAACGCGCTGATCCCACTGACCACCGTGGTCGCGCTGGGCGTCGGGGCCATTCTGGGTGGTGCGGTGTTGACCGAGACCGTCTTCGTCTGGCATGGCATGGGGGAGTACCTGCTTCAGAGCGGTATCGGTAAACAGGACGTCAACGTCATTCTGGGCTGGCTCATGGTCTCGGCGTTCTTCGTGGTGCTGTTCAACCTGATAGCCGACCTACTCTATGCCGCGCTCGATCCACGGATCCGGCTCAACTAGCCGCCGGCGAGGAGGGCTCCGATGACCACAGTTGTTGATCCCCAGTTCGAGGCGCCGGCGCCGTCCGGCACCACCGTCGAACGGGAGTTCACGGTCAAGGCGCGCAGCCAGCGCCAGCAGATCATCTCGCGATTCCTGCACAACAAACAGGCCATGACGGGCCTGGTCGTCTTCGTGGTGTTGATGCTCGGCGCGTTCGTCGCGCCGTTCTTCTACCGCTGGAAGTACAGCGACATCGACCTGGACAGCAAGTCGGTCGGTCCCGGTTCGGCCGACCACATCCTGGGCACCCAGGAACTCGGCCGGGACCTGCTCGCCCTGCTGATGCGTGGGCTGGAGCGTTCGGCCCTGATCGTCGGCATCGTGATCCTGATCTCCGGGACCGTGGGCATCGTGGTCGGTTCGGTGGCCGGGTACTACGGCGGCTGGGTCGACAACACGCTGATGCGCCTTGTCGACCTGATCCTCACCCTGCCGTCGTTGATCGTGATCGTGGTGGTGGCGGCCGCGTTCCCGTCCGCCCGCAGTGCGGTCGGCGTGGGCATCATCCTGGGCTGTTTCGGATGGTTGGATCTGGCCCGGCTGATTCGAGGCCAGTTCCTGTCGCTACGAGAACGGGAGTTCGTCGAGGCGGCGCACGCACTGGGTGCCAGTGACCGGCGAATCATCTTCAGGCACCTGATCCCCAACGCGCTCGGGTCGATCATCGTCTGGGGAACTCTGGCCGGCGCGGTCGCGGTGCTGTCCGAGGCGGCACTGACCTACCTGGGCTACGGCGTGCAGGGCGACGACACCTCGCTGGGTCGGCTGGTGTCCGACGGTGTGGCCGCGGCGGACTCCCGGCCCTGGTTGTTCTACTTCCCCGGTCTGCTGCTGATGGTCCTGGTCATGTGCATCAACGCGATCGGTGACGGGGTCCGAGACGCGTTCGACCCGTCCCAAAGCCGAGTCCGGTCCTGAACGACCGCCTGTCACCCGCGGGCCCGGTCGAACCCGTGCCCCCCTGCAACGGAGCAGCATGCAGACCATGACCGATGCCGACCTGGTGAGTCAACCGAATTCCGGCCCCCCGCCACTGCTGGAGGTCCGTGACCTCAACGTGCGGTTCCCGAGCGAGGACGGGATCGTGCACGCGGTGCGGGGTGTGTCCTACTCGATCAGCCCCGGCGAGGTGCTGGGGATCGTGGGCGAGTCGGGTTCGGGCAAGTCCGTGACCTCGTTGGCGGTGATGGGCCTGCTTCCCAAGCAGGCCCGCATCACCGGCACGGTGCGGTTCAAGGGCCGCGACCTGCTCGGTATGCGCGACCGTGAGATGAGCGCGATCCGCGGCAAGGGCGTGTCCATGATCTTCCAGGACCCGATGACCTCGCTGGACCCGGTCTACAAGATCGGCTACCAGATCGCCGAGACCCTGCGCCAGCACGACAGGTCGCTCTCGGCGAAGGCCGCCCGGGTCCGTTCGATCGAGCTGCTGGAACTGGTCGGTATCCCCAACGCCTCGGCCCGCGCCAACGCCTACCCACACGAGTTCTCCGGTGGTATGCGGCAGCGGGTGGTCATCGCCATCGCCATCGCCAACCAGCCCGACGTGATCATCGCCGACGAACCGACCACGGCCCTGGACGTGACCATCCAGGCCCAGGTCATGGAGGTGCTCAAGAAGGCCCAGGAGGAGACCGGCGCGGCCACCATCCTGATCACCCACGACCTGGGCGTGGTCGCCGGGTTCGCCGACCGGGTACTGGTCATGTATGCGGGCCGGGCGGTGGAACTCGGCAGTGTGGACGACATCTACTACCGGCCCCGTATGCCCTACACCCTGGGCCTGCTCGGATCGTTGCCGCGACTGGATGCCAGTGACCAGCAGCGTCTCACCCCGATCAAGGGCAGCCCGCCCTCGCTGGTGAACCCGCCTCCCGGGTGCCCGTTCGGCCCGCGTTGCCCGATGCACATCGCCGACTGCGACGTGCGGGAGCCCGACCTGGTCGCGGTGGACGGTGAGAGCCACCAGGCGGCCTGCATCCGGTGGCAGGAGATCGTCGAGCGGAACGCCGTTCCAGGGGAGATCTTCGACACCGACGCGGGCGATGCCGGTGATCCGGTCAACGCCACGACGGTGATCGCCCGTTCCGGTGCTGAGGAGGACGCGTGAGCGCGCCAACCACCCTGCCCGCGGACTCGCCGCGGGTGGACGGTCGACAGCCGGTGTTGTCGGTCCGGAACCTGGTCAAGCACTTCCCGGTCAAGGGCGGCGGTCTGGTCCGCCGCACGGTCGGCCAGGTGCGGGCTGTCGACGGGATCAGTTTCGACCTCTACCCCGGCGAGACGCTCGGGCTGGTCGGTGAGTCCGGCTGTGGCAAGTCCACCACCGGGCGGGCCATCCTGAACCTGCAACCGGCCACCAGCGGCGAGGTCCTCTTCGAGGGCACCGACCTGACCAAGCTCAACCGGGCACGGATGCGCCCGTTCCGCCGGGACATCCAGATCGTCTTCCAGGACCCGTACGCGTCCCTGAACCCACGGCTGCCGGTGTTCGACATCGTGGCCGAGCCGCTGATCATCCACAAACTGGCCTCCGGGGAGGCACTGCGGGAACGGGTGCGCGAACTGCTCGCCCTGGTGGGCCTGAATCCCGAACACGCCAACCGTTACCCGGCCGAGTTCTCCGGTGGTCAGCGGCAGCGGGTGGGCATCGCCCGGGCACTGGCCCTGGAACCGAAGTTGATGGTGCTCGACGAGCCGGTCTCCGCCCTGGACGTGTCCATCCAGGCCGGCGTGATCAACCTGCTCGACGACCTGCGCACCAGGTTGAACCTGTCGTACCTGTTCATCGCGCACGACCTGTCGGTGGTGCGGTACATCTCGCACCGGGTCGCGGTGATGTACCTCGGCAAGATCATGGAGATCGCCGACACCGACGACCTGTTCGACCGGCCGACGCACCCCTACACGCAGGCACTGATGTCGGCCATCCCGATTCCCGACCCGAAGCGGGAGCGGGAACGCCGGCGGATCGTGCTGACCGGCGACGTGCCCAGCCCGGTCAACCCACCCAGCGGCTGCCGGTTCCGGACCCGGTGCTTCAAGTTCGCCAACATGCTCACCGACGCCCAGCGGCAGAAGTGCATCAACGCCGAACCGGAACTGGTGGACCGGGGTTCCGGTCACCCGTCGGCCTGCCACTTCTCCGAGGTCGAGAAGATCCTCTGACGCCGACCCTGACCGCGGCGGTCGCGCCGCGGTCAGGTCGGTAGGGCTGGCATAGGGTTTGGGCATGACCAGACAGTCTCCGGCGCGTCGGCTGCTGTTGGTGCACGCGCATCCCGACGACGAGACCATCAACAACGGTGCCACCATGGCCCGTTACGCGGCCGAGGGCGTGGGGGTCACCCTGGTGACCTGCACGCTGGGCGAGGAGGGCGAGATCCGGGTTCCCGATCTCGCCCTGCTCGCCGTCGACGAGGCCGACCAGCTCGGCGGGTACCGGATCGGTGAACTGGAACGGGCCTGTGCCGCCTTGGGAGTCACCGACCACCGGTTCCTCGGTGGGCCCGGCCGTTACCGGGACAGCGGCATGATGGGGACTCCGGCCAACGACAAGGCCCGCGCGTTCTGGCGGGTCGACCTGGAACTGCCGATCCGTGACCTGGTCACGATCATCCGCGAGGTACGCCCGCAGGTGGTGGTGACCTACGACGAGAACGGCGGCTACGGACATCCCGACCACATCCAGGCGCATCGGGTGACGATGGCCGCGGTGGACCGTTGTTGCGACCCGCGGTACGCCCCGGACGCCGGCCCGGCCTGGCAGGTGGCCAAGGTGTACTGGTCGGCGATGCCCAGGTCGGTGATCCAGGCCGGCATCGAGGCGCTGCGCGACAGCGGCCGTTCGCTGTTCGACGGCGTGGACAGCGTGGACGACCTGCCGTTCGGGGTGTCCGACGAGAAGGTCACCGCCGCGGTGGACGGTTCGGCCCACGTGGAGGCCAAGTTCGCCGCGATGCGGGCGCATGCCAGTCAGATCGCGGTGGACTTCCCGTTCTTCGCCCTGACCGACAACGTCGGGTTGCAGGCGATGGGGACCGAGTACTACACCCAGGTGCGCGGTGAGCGCGGTCCGACCGGGCCGTCCGGTCGGGAGAGCGACCTGTTCGCCGGGATCGCGGACTGACCGCGCGGGTGACCGAGGACCGGGTGGGGGCGCCACCACCGCCGGAACCGCCCGATGCGCCGCGACCGGTGTCGACGCCGGGCTGGCAGCGTCTGGTCGGCGGGGTGTTGCTCGGTCTGGTCGCGGTGGAACTGGCCGTGCTGGAGTGTTTCCTGGTGCCGCTACGGGTCGGCACGGTGCCGGCACCGGTGGCCGCGCTGGTCGCCGTGGTCGGCAACGTGGCGTTGACCCGGGCGATGTACCGGGTGACCCTGAACCGGATCGCCACCGCCGTGCCGGTGGTGTGCTGGCTGGTGATCGTGCTGGTCCTCGCCTCGCGGACCAGCGAGGGTGACCTGGTGGTGCCCGGTACCTGGCCGGGTCTGCTGTTCCTGTTCGCCGGCACCATCGCCGGTGCGGCCACCCTGGGTCGGATCGTCGGGCCGCGCCGCCGCTGAGACGGAAACCGGTGGAGGGACGGTCAGGACTGCTCGGGGTACCGGTACTCCTGACCCTCGCCCAGCGCCCAGCGCACCGCGCCCAGGGCGGCTTCGGACAGGTCGGACTCGACCAGGGTCGCGCCGGGGAAGCGGGCCAGTTCCCGCTGGAGGTCACCCAGTGACAGGTGGCTGACCAGCAGGGCCAGCGCGCTGCTTCCCGGGGGGACACTGTTACGGAGCTGTCGGACCTTCTCGTCCCGGATCCCGGTGTCGATGAGTTTGGCCAGCAGTGCGCCGCTGCCCGCGCTGGCCGCGCCACCGATCAGCCCGCCCACCGGACCGCCCAACAGGGTGCCGATCAGCGCACCCCACATCGCCCCGCCCAGCGCACCCCGCCCGGTACTCAGGTCGGTGGTCTCACGTACCACGGAACGTCCGTCGGCGTCGCGGGAGATGAACACCGCGTCGTGGAGTTGGATCTGTTTGTTCCGTTGCAGTCGGACGGTGGCCAGCATGAACTCGTTGGCCTTCAGTGGGTCGTCGAACCCGATGACGAGCAGCTTGCGCGGATCCTGGTCAGCCACCGTCGACTCCCTGTCTAGACCAACCGTCGCGGCGGACCAGCCTACTCGGGAAGCCACGCGCGGACCCAGCGCTGACCCGGCGGGTGCGTGGCCACGTGAAAGTTGCACGAGTGGAACGGGTAGGTTGTGCGGCGATCATGAAGGGGAGGACGCCCATGCTCATCGACATGAACGCTGACCTCGGGGAATCCTTCGGCGCCTGGACGCTCGGTGACGACGCGGCGCTGCTGGATGTGATCTCCAGTGCCAACGTGGCCTGCGGGTTCCATGCCGGCGATCCGCGAACCCTGCTGCGTACCGTCACCAACGCGGTGGAGAACGGTGTGGTGATCGGCGCGCAGGTGTCCTTTCCGGACCTGGTGGGCTTCGGCCGACGCAACATGGACGCCACCCCCGAGGAGATCACCGCCGACGTGCTGTACCAGATCGGCGCGCTCGACGGCCTGGCCCGGGCGGCCGGTGGACGGGTGTCCTACGTCAAGCCACACGGCGCCCTGTACAACCGGATCGCCGACGACGCGCGGGCGGCCGGTGGTGTGGTCGAGGCGGTGCGCCGCTACGACGAGACCATGCCACTGATGCTGCTGTCCGGTTCGGTGGGCCTGCAGGTGGCCGGTGAGGCCGGTCTGAACGTGGTGGGTGAGTGCTTCGCCGACCGCGCCTACACCGCGGCCGGCCGACTGGTGTCCCGACGTGAGCCCGGCGCGGTCATCCACGATGCCGACGCGGTGGTGGCCCGGGTGGTCCGGATGGCCACCGAGGGCGTGGTGGTGGCCACCGACGGCACCGAGGTGCGGATCAACCCCCGCTCGGTGTGCGTACACGGCGACACCCCCGGCGCCGGGGCGATCGCCCGCCGGGTACGGGAGGGACTGCTCCAGGCCGGCGTGGAGATCGTGCCGTTCGCCGGCGACCGGGCTGGTGCCCGGACCAGCGACTGAGGCGGCCGGGATGCGGGTTTGCCCGGCCGGTGACTCGGCCCTGCTGGTCGAGGTGTCCGACACCGCCCAGGCGCACCGGGTCCGCGCCGCGGTGGAGTACGCCCGGCTGGACGGGCGGCTGGCCGGTGTGTTGGAGACCGTTGCCGGTCTGCGCACCGTGCTGGTGTTGGTCGACCCGTTGGCCGCCGACCCGGACCAGGTCGAGCGGGTGGCCGCCTCCGGGCTGGCCGGTACCGCCGCGGCCGGTAGCCCGCGCACGGTCGAGATCCCGGTCGTCTACGACGGCGCCGACCTGACCTGGGTGGCCGAACACTGCGGCATGGACACCGACGAGGTGGTACGCCGGCACGGTGCGGCCACCTACACGGTGGCCTTCCTCGGTTTCTCGCCGGGGTTCGGATACCTGTCCGGAGTGGATCCGGCGTTGCACGTGCCGCGCCGGGACAGCCCCCGGGAACGGGTACCGGCCGGCTCGGTGGCCATCGCCGGGGAGTTGGCCGCGGTGTATCCGCAGTCCACCCCGGGTGGCTGGCGGCTGTTGGGGCACACCGAACTGGCCGTCTTCGACCCGGAACGCACCCCACCCGGGCTGTTCGAACCCGGCGACCTGGTGCGGTTCACCCCGGCGTGAGTGTCCGAACGGAGGCGGTTGCGATGACCGACACGATCGAGGTGGTGAACCCCGGAGCACTGACCAGCGTGCAGGACTCCGGCCGGTTCGGGTGGGCGCACCTGGGGGTACCCACGGCCGGCCCGGCCGACTGGCTGTCCCACGCGCTGGCCAACCTGCTGGTCGGTAACGACGCCACCGCGGCCGGGCTGGAGGCCACCCTGCTCGGTCCGACCCTGCGTCCACATGTCGACACCACCCTGGCGGTGGTCGGTGGCATGGCCACCGTGGATGGCGAGCCGATGCCCGCCGACACCTCGTTCCCGGTCCGTGCCGGCCAGCGGGTGGCGGTGCGGGTCAGTGGTGGGGCCCGCGCCTACCTGGCGGTGGCCGGGGGTATCCGCACCGAACCGGTGCTGGGCAGCCGGGCCGGTGACACGTTCGCCGGGCTGGGACCGGCCCCCCTGGTGCGCGGGGACCGGTTGCCGGTGGAGGCGGTGTCCGCACCGCGGCGACGGCTCCACCGGGACCTGCTCCCGACCTCCGACGGCCCGTTGCGGGTGGTGCTCGGGCCGAACGACGACTGGTTCGAACCGGACTCGGTGGGTGACCTGCTGGCCGACCCCTACACGGTCAGCACGTCCAGCAACCGCGTCGGGGTGCGGCTGGTCGGTACCCCGCTGCGGCGTGCCCGCACCGGCGAACTGGCCACCTCGGGCATGGTCACCGGCGCGATGCAGGTGCCGCCGGACGGCCAGCCGATCGTGCTGTTGGCCAACCACGGACCCACCGGCGGGTACCCGGTGGTCGGGGTGGTGGCCACCGTGGACCTACCCCGGGCCGGACAGGTCCGTCCGGGTGGCACGCTGTCGTTCACCGCGGTCAGCCGCGACCAGGCGGTGGCGGCCTACGCCGAACTGCGCGACGCGATCACCCGGGCGATATGCGCTGATCCGTCGGCATGACCCGGTAGTGGTACCGATGGTGCCGGGCGAAGCCCAGTCGGTCGAACAACGCCAGCGAGGCGACGTTGTCCTGGGCCACCTGGGCGTACACCCGATGCGCACCCTGTTCCTCGGCCCAGGCCAACACGGTGCCCAGCAACCGGCTGGCCAGGCCGTGGCGACGCTGGTCCGCACGCACCTCCAGCGCGGTCAGACCGGCCCAGTCCTGGTCCACCACGGCACGGACGACCGCGAGGGTCTGCCCGTCCCGGACCAACGAGGCGAACACCACCCGCGGATGGGCGGTCATGATCTGGACGGCCACCGGCGGGGGTGTCGCGACATCGCGATGGTGGTAGCCGGCCAGCCAGGCCGGGTCGGGCTGGGCGCCCAGTCGGACCACCGCCTCGCCGGAGGCGGGTTTCGGGATGGACGCCAGTTCCGCGGTGACCGCGGTGAGCAGGTAGGTCGGGTCGTGGGCCAGGTAGCCGCGCTGGTGCAGTTCGGTGTCCAGGTCGGTCCGCACCGGTAGTGGGAGTTGGTAGCGGGCCGGCAGCCCCCTGGCCCGGTACCAGTCCTCCACCAGGTCCAGTGCGGCGGGCAGCGGCAGCCCCGGATCACCCGACGGCAGCACCGAGTTCGCCCGGTTGGTGAACCCGGCCCCGGCCCGCAGTAGCCAGCCACCGACCCGTTCGGTGTCCGGGGCCGGCCAGCCCAGCGCGGCCACCTCCTCCAGGGCCAGTACGTCCGCACGGGTGGTACGCACCGGCGCCGGGGGCACGCCCCGGATCAGGTGTACCTGGGTCGCCGGCACGTTCACCCTGGTGCCGTCGGCCCGACGTACCACCAGACCGTCGGTGTCGGCCGCCTCCAGGTGGCCCAGCACGTCGGAGTAGCGCGGTCGGCCGCCGCGTGGTCCGACCGACCGGCGCACCACCACTCGGCGCCCGACCAGATCCGACCACATGATGTGCCCCCCTGCATGACTGTTGGCCCGCCAACCGCGATACTAGGTGAGCGAGTCTGACCCTCGTCCGGGTGCGACCCTGGCTTCGGGGACTCGTGGTGGGACCGGCATCACAACTTCAGACCCAGCAGAGCGTTGGTTGTACTGAGAGGATCGCATCCGTGACCTACGTCATCGCCGAGCCCTGCGTGGACGTGCTCGACAAGGCGTGCATCGAGGAGTGCCCCGTCGACTGCATCTACGAGGGCAACCGCATGCTCTACATCCACCCGGACGAGTGTGTGGACTGTGGCGCGTGTGAGCCGGTGTGCCCGGTGGAGGCGATCTTCTACGAGGACGACCTCCCGGAGAAGTGGCGGGACTACTACCAGGCGAACGTCGACTTCTTCGATGACCTCGGTTCACCCGGTGGCGCCTCCAAGATCGGCAAGATCGAGAAGGACCACCCGCTGGTACAGGCCCTGCCGCCGCAGACCGGCGGCGAGCACTGAGCGGCGGGGCCAGTCCCGCATTCTGGGCGGACCGGCTCCCCGCGTTTCCGTGGGACCTGCTCGGTGCGCACGCTCGGCGGGCGGCCGAGCATCCCGACGGGATCGTGGACCTGTCCATCGGCACCCCGGTGGACCCGGTGCCCGACCTGGTCCGACAGGCCCTGGCCGAGGCAGCGAACTCGCCCGGATACCCGGCCACGGCCGGCACGCTGGAACTGCGCCAGGCCGTGGTGCGCTGGTTGACCGACCGGGTGGGCGTGCGCGGGATCGAACCGGACGCGGTGCTGCCCACGGTCGGGTCCAAGGAACTGGTCTCACTGTTGCCGTTCCTGCTCGGTGCCCGTCCCGGTGACCGGGTACTGCTGCCCCGGTTGGCCTATCCCACCTACGACGTGGGCGCCCGACTCGCCGGCTGCCGACCCGAACCCTGCGACGAACCGCCGGCCGACCCGGCCGGGGTCGCCATGGTGTGGGTGAACTCGCCGTCCAACCCCACCGGCCGGGTGTCTCCGGTGACCGAACTGCGCGGCTGGGTGGAGTGGGGGCGCCGGCACGGGGTGCCGGTGGTGGCCGACGAGTGCTACCTGGAACTGGGCTGGCAGACCGAACCGCGTTCGGTGCTGCATCCGGACGTGTGTGGCGCCGATCACACCGGCCTGCTGGCGGTGCACTCGCTGTCCAAGCGGTCGAACCTGGCCGGCTACCGGGCCGGGTTCGTGGCCGGCGACCGGGCACTGGTGGCGGGACTGCTGGAGGTACGCAAACAGGTCGGGCTGATCGTGCCCGCACCGGTACAGGCGGCCATGGTCGCCGCGCTGGCCGACTCGGCACACGTGCGTGAGCAGCGGAACCGGTACGCCGCCCGGCGGGCCGTGTTGTGGTCGGCGCTGGGCGCAGCCGGGTTCGTGGTGGAGCACTCCGAGGCCGGGCTGTACCTGTGGGCGACCCGCGGTGAGGACTGCTGGGAGTCGGTCGGCTGGCTGGCCGACCGGGGCGTCCTGGTGGCTCCTGGGGCGTTCTACGGCGAGTCTGGCCAGCGGCACATCCGGGCTTCGGTCACCGCCACCGACGAGCGGGTCGCCGCGGCTGCCACCCGGCTGACCCGGTAGATGGCGATTGACTCGCCGTATATCAAGGCTTCTACTGGACTGTGACGCTTCTCGTCCACCGGAGGTCCAGATGACACCGTTGGCCAGCGGTTGTGGGTGCGGATCAGGGTGCTCGTGTGGTTGTCAGGAGGGCAGGCCGTGCACCTGTAACGGGAAGTGCGGCGGTAGATAGCGTCGCCCGACTGTCGGCCCCGGTTCGGGAGACTACTGGTCGCCGGTCACCGTGATCGCGATCCGGTCGGGATGGGCGCGGTCGTCGGCGGTCCACCGGTCGCCGTGTGACCGGGTCCAGGTGCGCCCGTCGAAGGAGACCGACTCAACGGCCAACTGCTCGGCGTTGGCGACCAGCCAACTGGCGGTGACCCAGTTCGCCGGGGTGAGTTCGATCGTGCGATCGCCGCCCCCCACCGCGCGGGCGGCGGCATAGTCACGCCGCAGCGCCTCGACCACCTCGGTGGTGTGCGACGGGCGCGGGCTGTCCGTTGCCGTCGCAGCCTGCGACGGCGCCGGTCGGGCCGGCCTGGGGAAGCTGCACCGCAGACCCGCCGGCACGGTGCCCAACAGTGCGCCGGCCAGAGCCGACGCGCGCGGCTCCCACTTGGCGTACTCGTCCGGGAACCCGCTCTGCTGCACCGCCTGGGCCGCCTCGGTCAGCGGCATCGTCTGCCAGTGCGGCACACGCACCAGCGCGTCGTAGAACCTGCCGGCGGCGTAACGCGGATCCCGCACCTGGCTCGGGCTGCCCCAGCCCTGGGATGGGCGCTGCTGGAACAGGCCCAGCGAGTCCCGGTCGCCGTAGTCCAGGTTGACCAGCTTCGATTCCTGCATGGCGGTCGCCAGGGCGATCACCACGGCCCGTTCGGGCAGCGAGCGTTCCTGCCCGACGGCGGTGATGGTGGCGGCGTTGGCAGCCTGCACGGTGGAGAACCGGTACTCGCGGTCAGCACCCTCACCGCCACCACCACCGCCACCGGTGACGGTGCAGACCGACTCCTCGGCGAGGTGTGGGATGCCCCCCGAGGTGATCCGTAACACCACCGCCCCGGTCGCGGCGACCACGGCGAGGACCACGACCAGGGGGACGATCCGGCGGCGCATGCCCGTGGTCATGTCAGTCGTTGGCGTGCAGGGCCGCGTTCAGTTCCACCTGTCCGGCCGCCCTGGACACGGCCTCCAGCGTCCCGGAGACACTGTTGCGGCGGAACAGTAGCCCGGACTGCCCGGACAGTTGGCTGGCCTTGACCACACGGCCGTCGGACATGGTCACCTTCGACCCGGCGGTCACGTAGCAGCCGGCCTCGACCACGCAGTCGTCGCCGAGGCTGATGCCGATGCCGGAGTTGGCGCCGAGCAGGCACCGCCGGCCCACCGAGATGACCTCGGCCCCGCCACCGGACAGGGTGCCCATGATCGATGCGCCGCCGCCGACGTCGGAACCGTCACCCACCACCACTCCGGCCGAGATGCGGCCCTCCACCATCGAGGCGCCCAGTGTGCCGGCGTTGAAGTTCACGAAACCCTCGTGCATCACGGTGGTGCCCTCGGCCAGGTGTGCACCCAGCCGTACCCGGTCGGCGTCGGCGATCCGCACCCCCGAGGGAACCACGTAGTCGGTCATCCGGGGAAACCGGTCAATCCCGTACACCTGCACCGGTACGCCGGTGGCCCGCAACCGGGCCCGGGTCTGCTCGAAACCGTCGACGGCACAGGGCCCGTGGTTGGTCCACACCACGTTGGCCAGCACGCCGAACACCCCGTCCAGGTTCACCTCGTGCGGGCGGACCAGTCGGTGGGAGAGCAGGTGCAGCCGAAGGTAGGCGTCCGGTGCGTCGACCGGGGCGGCGGCCAGGTCGATCACGGTGCGGACCAGTTCGGTGCGCACCCCGCGCCGCGGATCGGTGCCGACGAGGGCCGTCAACCCCTCGGCCGATCCGGCCGCCCCGGGCGACCCGAGCAACCGTGGGTCGGGGGTCTGGCCGGGTACGCCCACGACGGGGGCTGGGTACCAGGTGTCCAGCACGCGGCTGGTGTGGTCGGTTTCGTCCGTGCGCGTGGCCACACCCAGGCCCCACGCGGACGTCGCGGTCGAGGTCACGCAGCCACGGTACCGACGGACCGCGTCGACGCCGGGGCAACCCCACAAGCTCGGCGCGACCGGGCGTGCCGAGGGCCGACCGGCGCCGGTCACGACGGTGTGTCGTGACCGGCGTCAGATCGTCGGGGATCGTCCAGATGGTGGTTCAGGGTGTCTGTGAACCAACCGTGGGCGGTTACCGCGCTGCGGCGGCCATCGGGATCACGGCCTGGGCCAGGCTCGTGGCCAGCGGCTGCCACTTGGCGTAGGCGTCCGGGAACGCACTCAGCTGGACCATCTGCGCCGCCACGGTGACCGGCAGGTTCTGCCAGTTGGGGACCCGCACCAGCCCGTCGAAGAACTTCCCGGCCGCGTAGTGCGGGTTCATGACCTGCGCCGGGGTGCCCCAACCCATGGAGGGGCGCTGCTGGAACAGACCGAGCGAGTCACGGTCGCCATAGTTCAGGTTGAGCAGGTTGGACTCCTGGAACGCCGTGGCCAGTGCGACGGTCACCGCGTGCGGGGGAAGCCCGCGCTCGAGCGCCACCTTGGCGATCTCGACGGCGTTCTGCACCTGGGCGGGTGACACGCCTGCCGGCACGGGCGGTGCCGGTGGTGCCGGCGGCTTGGCCGGTGGTGCTGGCGGCTTGGCCGGTGGGGCTGGTGGCTTGGCCGGTGGTGCCGG
>DATCWR010000163.1:0-5877 GCA_036566245.1 Mycobacteriales bacterium
CCGCGCGCGCCACCGACAGCACGGTCGCGGCCCGCTCCCGCGGGTCGCGGACCACCCCGCCGGAGGGCAGCCGGTCCCGGCCGACCTCGAACTGCGGCTTGACCATGGGCACCAGATCACCGCCGGGCACGGTGCACGCGGCAAGGGCCGGCAACACCAGTTCCAACGAGATGAAGGACAGGTCGGCCACGGTCAACTCGACGGGACCACCGATCTGTTCCGGGGTCAACTGACGGACGTTGGTGCGGTCATGCACCTGAACCCGTGGATCGGTGCGCAGCCGCCAGGACAGTTGCCCGTACCCGACATCGACCGCCACCACCTCGCGGGCGCCGCGACGCAACAGCACGTCGGTGAACCCACCGGTGGAGGCACCCGCGTCCAGGCAGCGCCGGCCGGCCACGATGAGCCCCTCGAACGCCTCCAGCGCACCGGCCAACTTGTGGGCGCCGCGAGAGGCGTAGTCCGGTCCGGTGTTCAGGGGCCGGACCAGCAGCGCGGTGGCCGGATCCACCGCGGTCGCAGCCTTGGTGGCGACCTGACCGCCCACCAGTACCCGCCCGGCCCGCACCAACTCGACCGCATGATCCCGCGACCGGGCCAGCCCGCGTCGGACCAGTTCGGCGTCCAACCTTCGACGCACCATCAGCCGGCCCGCCTGCCGCAGACCGACATCACACGGTGTCGACGGAGGTGAGGGCATCCTGCAACCGGGCGTGCACCGCGTCGTAGCGAGCCACGTGATGGTCGACGGGAGCCTCCTCCAGGTCGGCCAGTTCGGCCGCGGCGGCCGCCAGACCCGCCGCCACCGACAGGTGATCCGCCCCGACCGCATCCGCCGGGACCATCGGAGGAGAGTCACGACCCGGTTCGGGTGGCGGGGCGATGGTCACGGTCTGTCCTCCTCGGGGCTCCCCTGGTACGTCGTCCACGCTACCGGGCGCACCCCGCCCACAGCCTGCCGGACACCCGGTCGGCAAACCCGGTCCCGGCGCACCGGTGGGGTACCGTCGTCCGGCCGGCGGCGAACCGACCCGGGCCTGCCGATCGAACGGGAGGAGTCCTCGATGACCACCGTCGAGGAGTGCGAACAGGCGTTGCACCGTCTCGCCGCCGCCCTGCGCGAACCCAGGGGTGCCCGGGTGCGGGGTCAACTGGCCGACCGCACGGTGTCGTGCCACCTCACCGACCTGGACGTGACGTTCACCGGCACGCTGCGTGACGGCGGCCTGCACCACATCTCGCGAACCCCAGAACCGTCCGCGCAGATCCGGCTGGCCATGAGCAGCGACGACCTGGTGGCGCTGGCTGATGGTTCCCTCAGCCTCATCTCGGCATGGACCAGCCGCCGGGTGTCGATCCAGGCCGGCGTGTTCGACCTGATCCGACTGCGCCGGATGCTCTGACTCCCGACTCACCGGGAGGGCTGCGGATGCAGCGAGAGCCGGTGCAGCGCGGCTCGGGCGTTCGGGCTGTCGGTGTACGGCTCCGGTGCGGTGGGCCGACCAGAGGTGTCGGCCCTCTCCCACCAGGCCGAACACAGCGCCCGCAGCGCATCCAGGTCAGCCCCGGCACCGGTGAGTTCCAACCGGTCCCCGGCCGGGTCCACCCGCCACCCGCCACAGCGCCAGGCACCGTCGGTGTCACGCACCGGTTCGGGGTGGGTCACCAGCAGACCCTCCAGATCCGCCGCGAGATACCCGGGTCGGTGTTCCGGTCTGGCCGCCAACAGCCGGTCGGGGGTGGTCACCCCGGTGAGCACCACCATGCTGTCGCAACCACCCCGGAACGCGCCCTCGATGTCGGTGTCCAACCGGTCCCCGACCACCAGCGGTCGACCCGCCCCGGTCCGCCGCACCGACTCGGCGTGCAACGTTGGTTCGGGTTTGCCGGTGACCAGGGGCTCGACACCGGTGGCCAGCCGGACCGCGTGTACCAGCGAACCGTTGCCGGGCAACGGGCCGCGTGGGGAGGGCACCGTCGCGTCGGTGTTGGTGGCCACCCACAGTGCGCCGGCGTGGATGGCCGCAGCCGCCTCGGCCAGATCCCGCCATCCGGTGTCGGGCGAGTAGCCCTGCACCACCGCGGCGGGCTGTTGGCCGGCCGGAACCACCCGCAGTCCCCGGTCGGCGACCTCACGCGCCAGGGCCTGCGTTCCCACCACGAACACGTCCGCACCCGGGGGCAACCGCTCGGCCAGCACCCTGGCCGCAGCCTGCGCCGAGGTCACCACCTCGGTCGGCTCCGCCGCGACCCCCAGTCGGGTCAGGTGAGCCGAGACCACCTCGGGGGTACGTGAGGCGTTGTTGGTGACGAAGGCGAGCCGCATTCCGCCCGCGCGGGCCTTCTCCAGGGCGGCGGCCGCACCAGGCACCGCGTCCGACCCCACGTAGACCACGCCGTCCAGGTCGAGCAGCGCCACGTCGTAGTACTCGACCAACGGCCGCGGGCAACCCCTGAGCCCACCCATGTGATCAGTTCGCTCCGTTCACAGTCCCTCAGCGAGCGCGCGCGGCGAGCGCGGCCCGTGCCCCACGCAGTGCGGTCGCGTAGTGCGGCACGTCCGGCCGCATGGCAGCCGCCAGCGCCAGGTGTTCGACCGCCGAGGCCAGATCACCGGTCTTGGCCGCGGCCAGACCCAGTCCGAACTGGGCGTAGTCGTCGGCCGGGTTGACAGTGATGATCCACTCGAAACTCTCCACCGCCTCGGCGTACATGCCCGCGTCGAACTGGGCCCGGGCCAACCCCTCCCGTACGCTGCGGGAAGCGGGCTCGGCCTGCGCCGCATGGGTCAGCAGGGTGACCGCCGCCGCCGGGTTACCCCCGTCCAGCAGGTCGATGCCGCGGGTGAACCAGTCGTACACCTCCCCGCTGGGGAGTACATCCGGGGGTGGGGGCGGCAGGTCCTCGTACGGTCGACGACTCTCGACGGCGTCATCGTCTCGATAGTCGTCCCTGCGGTACTCGGCCACGGGCGGTCCTCCTCCTCGGTTGAGCCGGAATACGAACCCCATAGCCGGTCCGTACCCGACCGCGGTGGTCTCCGACACCGACGCCGTACGGCGCGGGCCCTGCTCTCTCCTACGATGCGGCATATGACCCCACCCGAGGCCAGGCCGCCTGACACCCACTCCCTCTCCACCATTCCCTCGCCCGAGGGACTGGTCCTGACTCCGTTCCGTGCTCTGCGCTACACGACCGGGTCCGGGCCGGAACTCGCCCGGGTCACGTCCCCGCCCTACGACGTCATCGACGAGGACGAGCGGCGCGAGCTGGAAGCCTCCGACCCGCACAACGTGGTCCGCCTCATCCTCCCACGGGACGGCGCGACCGGTACCGGAGGCGCGTACCGGCGTGCTGCGGACACGCTACGTGACTGGCGCGCGGCGGGAGTGCTCGCCGTTGACCCGCGTCCGGGCCTGTACGTGTACGAGATGGACGACCAGGTGCACCCCACCCGGGGGTTGGTCGGCGCGCTGGAACTGGCCACACCCGAGGCGAACATCGTGTTGCCACACGAGAACACCATGGCCGGCACGGTGGCCGACCGGTTGGCCCTCACCGAGGCCACCGAGGCCAACCTCGAACCGATCTACCTGGTCTACGGTGGCGGCGGCGCCGCATCCCAGGTGGTTGCCGACCAGGACGCCGTCAGCCCGCTCGTCGAGGCCACCACCGCCGACGGCATCACGCACCGGGTCTGGGCAGTCACCGAGCCGGACACGCTGGCCGCGATCGCCGCGGACCTGCGGCCCAGGCGGGCGGTGATCGCCGACGGACACCACCGGTATGCCACCTACCTCCGGCACCAGGCCGACCAACACGCCCGCGGCCTCGGGCCGGGGCCGTGGGACCGCGGACTGGTCCTGCTGGTCGACTCCAGCACCTACGGCCCCCAGGTACACGCGATCCACCGGGTGGTGCCCGACCTGCCCCTGCACCAGGCGGTGGCCGCCGCCCGGTCCGGTTTCACCGTCGAGGCGGTCGCCGGGCGCGCACAGGCACTGGAGGCGCTGGCCCGGGGACCACGCCCGTCTTTCCTGCTGACCGACGGCGCCGACTGGTACCTGGTCGGCGCACCGGACCGTGGCCAACTCGCCGAGGCGCTGCCAACGGAACGCTCCGCTGCCTGGCGGGCTCTGGACGTCACGGTCGCGCACCGGTTCCTGATCACCCGGCTGTGGGCGGTGCCCGACACCGAGGACGTGGTGGGCTACCGCCACGACGTCCAGGCGGCGATCGACGCGGTGGCCCCGACCGGCGGGACCGCGTTGCTGCTCAACCCGACACCCGTCGACGAGGTGATCTCGGTGGCGGCGGCCGGGGAGCGGATGCCCCGCAAGTCCACGCTGTTCACCCCGAAGCCGCGCACCGGGTTGGTTCTCCGAGCCTTCGCGGACTCCTCACGCGACAGCGGTTGACCCGGACCCGGGCCTCCGGTGGTCGGCCTCTGGTGGTCGGTCGGTCCTCGACCAGCAGAGGCCGACCAACCATGGCAGACGACGGCGAGCCGCCGGTTCGGTCAACCTTCGTCGGGCTCCGGGGTCACCGCGGGCTGGTCGTCGCCCGAGGCGTGGGGGAAGGACTCGATCCGCTCGTGCGCGTCGGTGACCCCCTCCTCGTCGATCATGGCGACCGCGACGAACCAGTCGTAGGCCTCCTGCTCCCGACCCGCCGCCAGCAGCGCGTCCGCGTAGGCGTACCACAGCCGCGGGCTCCACGACTCCACCCGGCCCCGGTCCAGGTCCGGACCCTGGAGTGTGACCACCGCCGCGTCGAACTCGCCCAGATCACGGCGCGCACCCGACTCCACGATCCGCATCTCCACCCGAAGCTCGGGGGGCAGTCCGGCCGCCTCGGCCGAACGGCCGAGTTCGAGAGCACGCTGCGGCCGACCCAGGGCACGCTCACAGTCCGCCATCACCGGTAGGTGGGTCGGATCGCCGGTGATCCGCCGGGCCGCGCGCAACTCGGACAGCGCCTCGGCCCACTCCCCGGCGTGGTAGGCGGTGATACCCACGGCCTCACGGACCGCCCCCACCCGGCCGGCGGTGGCCCGGGCAGCCCGGGCATGCGCCAACGCGAGTTGCGGGTCCTCGTCCACCAGTGCACCGGCAGCGACCAGGTGCCCGGCCACCCGTTCGGCGTTCAGCCGGGACAGCGACCGCAACTCGCTGCGTACCTCCGGGGCGAGCAGTCGCGGGTCGACATCCTCGGGGATCTCCGGTGCCCGCGGACCGCGTCGCGCCGCCGGCTCGGGGGCCGCACCGGGACGGCCGGTCGGACCACTCCGCCGATCCGGTCGGGGACCCCGATCCTGACCGGCACCTGGGCCACGGCGCTGCGTAGACGACCCACGGTCCTCCGACCGATCCGGCCGAGCACGCCGATCCTGACCGGCACCTGGGCCACGCCGATCCTGACCGGCACCGGGGCCACGGCGCTGCGTGGACGACCCACGGTCCTCCGACCGCGCGGGGGAGCCCTGCCGGCCCTGTCCGGTAGTGCCACGTTCCCTGGCACCCGCTCCGGAGGTGCTCTGTCGACCGGTATCGCGGTGCGCTCCAGCGCCCCCGCGTCCATGTCCCCCGGCACCAGCATGCCTGCGGGCGTCACCGTGCCGACCGGTGCTGTCTCGTCGACCAGCATTATCGCGTCGGCCGGAATTGTCGCCAGACCCCCTGGGGGACTGCTCCGAGCCCACCATGTGCTCCTTCGTCAGACATGGAGATGTCGCCAGACATGGCGATGGGGGTCACTCTGGTGAGTGACCCCCATCGAAAGAATGTCCGGCGGTGTCCTACTCTCCCACGCGGTCACCCGCGCAGTACCATCGGCGCTGAAGGGCTTAGCTTCCGGGTTCGGAATGGGACCGGG
>DATCWR010000486.1:0-3776 GCA_036566245.1 Mycobacteriales bacterium
CCCCACCACCACCCGCCGGCTCGGGCCAGCAGCACCGCCCCCAGCCCGATGATGGCCAGGGCGGTGACCATCAACAGCGAGTAGAGGGTGACCGTGCCGCTGGCCGGGGACAACGACGGCCGAAGGAGGTGGTCACCGACCGCGATGACGACCGGGAGCACCAACGGCAGGCCGAGCCGACCGGCGTGCCGGTCCATCCGGGGCTGGTTTGTCCGCGGCTCCGCTGCGGTCCCCGTGTGCGCGTCGGCGCCGGCCGGCAGACGCCCGGGAAGTGAGGCGGCCAGCACGACCGTGGCCGTTCCGGCCAGGGCGAGCGCGAGCATCCACGGATAGGGGGCCAGCACCGCACGCCACTCGCCCGAGGTGTCGAACGGCAGCCGGTAGGTGGCCCAGGGCGCGACAGCCGTGGCGCCCACCACCGACAGCGCCCAGGCCCCGGTCAGCGTCCTACCCGCTACGGATCCGAAGGTTGCCGCAGCGGCCAGGGTGGCCACCAGGACCGCCCCGGCGCCGGCGCCCTGGACCGTCCGGGCCAGGGCGAGTTCGCCCAGACCTCCCACCGAACGCATCCACAGCGAAGCCCCGGCCAGCATGACCAGGCCGGACAGGCAGACCAGGTGGGCTGGCACCCGCCGACCCACCGCCCCGGCAGCGGCGATCGCCGCGACCAGCAGTCCACCGGTGGCTGCGGTGATTGCTCGGGCCAGCATGTCGGTGGAGGACAGGTCTATGTCACCGACCACCTGCGGGGTGACCAGGCTCAGTGGCGCGGCCACCACGAACAACGCATAGGGCACCGCGAACACGGTCGCCAGCACCGCACCGACGACCCGTACCGACTGCCGCAGCGTGAAGGGAACGGGGTTCTCCCCCGTCGACGCGTCGGGCATGCTGGCTGCTCTTCCCCTCGTCCCGGCGGCGGCACGGCGGTAGGCCGGCCATCGGACACACGATCCCATGCTCGGGGACTGGCGGAGCAGCGCCCCCGGCCGGACCACGACCGGTGACCGTGGGTGCTGTGAGGGCTTGTTTCAGGACCGCCGGCCGTCACCACCGGTACCGGTGGTGGGCTGATCGGTGCGGGGGGCGTCGTTGGGTTCGGCCCGGCGGGGCGCCGGATGCTCGACCACGGCCAACACCCGGGCTGCCATGAACCGCGCGGTACGAACCGGGGTACCCCCGCGGGTCACCTCGGTGACCTCGACGATGCCCCGGCCGGTGGTCACCTCGACCCTCCGGCCGGCTCTGGTGGCCGCCACCTGGTAGACCCGGGAACCGTCACCTGCGTCGATGACGACCTCGACCCGATCGCCCTTCATGACCACAACAACACCGACACGCTCGGTGTTGTTCCGCATCCGGAGGGTGGCGGAGGGTCAGCATGTCGCAGCGTTGCGGTATGACGTGGCCGTGAGTGACTCGGAACTGTCAGCGCCACCGTCGCCACTGGTGCGGGCGGTGGAGGACTTCTTCGTGGCGCGGGCACCGCGTAAGGAGTCCGTGCACACGGGGGCGGCCTACCGGCGTGATCTGTCGGCGGTACTCGGGCTACTCGCCGACGGCGTCGACCGGCCGGTTCACCAGCTCACCCCCGACGCCCTGACCACCCGCGCGTTACGGCGGGCTTTCGCCGACTATGCCGGCTCCCGGGCGGCCGCGTCGGTGGCGCGGGCCTGGTCGACCTGGAACCAGTTCTGTGGCTTCCTGGTCGCCGAGGGTCTGCTGGCCGGAAACCCGATGTCAGCGGTCGACCGGCCCAGACTGCCGCCGAAGACCCCCAAGCCGTTACGCGGTGAACGAACCCCCGAACAACTCCTCGAGGCGGTTGCCTCCGGCATCCGAAGGGCACGCGACCCCTGGCCGGAGCGAGACCTGGCGCTGATCGCGGTGGCGCTGTTGACCGGGCTCCGGTCGGCCGAGCTGTTGTCCCTGACGCTCGGGTCGGTGTCCGGTCGGCGTGGCGACCGGCGGATCGCGGTAACCGGCAAGGGCGGCGCCGATCGGGTACTGCCCATCGAGGAACCGCTGTACCTGTTGCTGCGGGCCTACCTGGACTCCCGGCGTACCAGGTTCCCCGGACGGCGGGCCGGGCGCACCTCGCCGCTGTTCGTCAACACCGCCGGGGAACCGCTGCGCCGTGGCGGCCTCCAGTACCTGGTCCGGCAGTCGTTCCGTCACGCCGGACTGCACGACCGGGTGCACCGGGGCACCCTCGTACACGCGTTCCGGCACACCTTCGCCACCAGACTGGCCGAGGACGGTGCCACCGCACACGAGATCATGCGACTGCTCGGGCACTCCTCCATCGTGTCCAGCCAGACCTATGTTGACGCCACGGCACGCGAACAGCGCGCCGCTGCCGCGTCGAACCGGACCTACCGGGCCCTCCGCGGTCTACTCCCCCTTCCCGTGGACGAAGGCTGACGTCTGGTCGGTCGTTTTTTTGCGGAATTGGGTGTCATGTGTAGAGTCTTCATCTTTACTTTAGACTTTTCTTCTCGAGTGTCTAAATGTCAACTACGGATAACTTATCCGGGCCGCATCGAATGAGCACGTCACCGGTGCGGCACCCTCGGCCGGTCAGACGGTCACTGCTTCACCGCGTAGGTTTCGGAGTTCCACAGCGGCCCGGCACTCGTCGCGTTGTCGGTGATCCCGGAGAAACCACTGTCGTAGGCGATGAAGGTCGGCTTCTGGTACAGCGGCAGGGTGTACATGTCGTTCCAGAGCCGCCGGTCGATCTCGTTCCCCAGCTTTGCCTGCCTGGTCATGTCGGGCTCCAGGGTGAGGTCACGGAGCAGCGCGTCGACCCTCGGGTCGTTGCCCAGCACGTAGTTCTGGCCGGGAGCGTCCGCGGTGGCGCTGTGGTAGATGGACCTGTTACCGCTCACGAATGGCGAGCTCACCCAGGCGAACAGCGCCACCTGGAACCCACCGGCCTCCAGACTCCTGGGCTTGTTCCTGCCCTGGAAAATATCCTGGTTGAGGAACTTGTGACCCTCGATGCCGGCATCCCTGAGCTGTCGGATGATCAGGTCCACGGTCGACTCGCGCAATGGATTGTGCTGGGTGGTGGCGATCTCCAACGAGAGGCGGCTCCCGTCAGGTGCGCGAAATATACCGTCTGGTCCCATCGTGTACCCGACCGACTCGATGAGCTGTCTGGCCCTGGCCACGTTCCGGGTGTTGTACTCGGCCGGCGCGTTGTCCTGGTATCCCGGTTGGTTGTTCACGTAGAACCGGTTGTTGAGGACCTTGGCCCGGTTGTCGAACTGGCCGACGGTGGCCTGCACGATCGCATTCCGGTCCAGTGCCAGCGCGAACGCCCTGCGGATCTCCGGGTGGGCAAGGTGCTTGTCGCGGGTGTTGAAGTCCAGGTGCTCGAACGACAGACCCAGGTTCGTCTGACTGGTGACCTTCGGTGCCAGGCTCCTGATCTGACTGACCAGGTCGAGCTGCGGCTGCGGGTAGACCATGTTGATCTCGCCCGACCTCATGCCCTTGACCATGGTTCCTGGATCATTGCCGATCTCCTGGTGCACGATGCGGGCCAGTTTTGGCTTGTCGCCCCAGTAGTTCGGGTTCGGGGTGAGTGTGACGACCTGGTGATCGTTGTCGATGTGCTCCCTGGTGAGCTGCCACGGGCCACCGGAGACGTCCGAGATGATGCCCTCGGTCATCGGCCAACCCTTGGTGATCTCGTCACAGTTGGCCTTCGGGTCACCCTTGTCCATCAGGTGCGCCGGGAACAGGGTGAACAGGCTCTGCCAGTCCGC
>DATCWR010000191.1:0-36858 GCA_036566245.1 Mycobacteriales bacterium
CCGGCAGGTCCGGCAGGTCCGGCAGGTCCGGCCGGCTGCACCTGTTCGGCCGGTGCGGCCTGCTCGGGTTGACCTGGCTCGGGCTGGGCGGCCTCGGCCTCCTGGGACAGCACCAGTTCCTCCAGCCGCTCGGCGAACTGGCCGAGCAACTTGGCGCTCACGTCGGCCAGGGCTCCCCGGCCGAACTGGGCCAGTTTTCCGGAGATGGTGAGCGCGGTGGTGACCTCCACCACGGTGCTGTCACCCTGCTCGCGAAGCTGGGCGGTGACCATGGCCGAGGCCAGGCCCTTGCCGGTGGACTCCTTACCTCGGGCGTCGAGCACGGCCCGGTGGTTGGCCTCGTCGAGTTCCACGAACTTCGCCTGACCGGCAAACTTCGCCAGGATCGGCCCGACCTTCACCTTCACCAGGCCGCGGTAGACATCGCCCTCCACCTCGGTGAGCTGGGCACCGGGCAGGCACGGTGCGATCAGTTCGACGTCGGTCAACACCTGCCAGGTCCGGTCGATCGGCCGGGGTACCACGAACTCATTGACAAGGTCCATCTCAGGATTCCTCTCCAAAGCGACGTCGCCGGCGGCGAACGGGGTCGGCGACCGCGGCGGACAGTTCATCCAGCGCGTCGAGTCGGTGCGCGCTGACCACCGCGTCGCAGTGCGGCCACGCTGCCGCCATGCCGCCCACCAACGGACGGTACCGTGGATCCTGGGTGCGCGGGTTCGCCCAGACTATCCGGTAGGCCACCCGGGACAGTCGGGCCAGTTGCCGGCCCAGCAGCGCCGGGTCGCCGGTCTCCCACCCGTCCGAGATGACCAGGACCACCGCTCCCCTGGCCAGGCCCCGACAACCGTACCGGTCGTTGAACTCCCTGACCGCCGCGCCGATCCGGGTTCCCCCGGACCAGTCCGGGGCGGCTCGCCCGGCCCGCTCCAGGGCCAGTGCCGGTCGGGTGTCCGACAGCACCCCGGTCAGCCTGGTCAGCCGGGTGGCGAAGGTGAACACCTCGGCCCGCCGACCACCGGCCGCGCAACACAACAGTTGCAGCAGGGCCCGGGCGTAGGGCTCCATCGAACCGGAGATGTCACAGAGCACCACCAGCCGACGTGGGCGTTGCCGGGCCACCCGCGCGGCCAACCGGGTCGGGTCCCCGCCGGTCCGTCTGGCTGCCCGCAGGGTGGCCCGCAGGTCGATCCGGTGACCGTCGGTGGCCAACCGCTGACGCCGGGACCGTCTGGGCGGGGTGGCCAGCACCTGCCGACGCATCAGGCTGGTCAGCGCCAGCAGTTCCTCCGGGGTCAGTTCGGCGAAGTCCCGGCTGGCCAACCGCTCCTCCGCACTGGACCGAGCCCGCAGCGGTGTCTGCTCGGTCGGCTCGCTGTGCTCGGTCTGTCCGGCCGGCGTGGCGCCGGTGTGGGCCTGACCGGCCCGGCGGTCCGCGAACGGCAACGACACCGGCGTCGGGCCACGGCGGGTGGTGCCGGTCAGGGACGGCGCGTTGGTGTCCCCACGCTGGTCGGCCGGGTCGACCAGTCCCACGAACACCTCGGTGAACACCTGGTCGAGCACCGGCACCTGGGCCGGGTCGGCGACCAGGGTGGCCAGCGCGCACCAGTACAGCGACCTGGTGGTCTCCGGGCGGGTCAGGATGATGGCGTGCGCGAACCGCTCACACCGCTCGGGCCCCACCGACAGCCCGGCCGCCCGCAGCCGGGCACCGAACCGGGCCACCAGTTCGGCCAGGTCGGGCCGGCCGGACAGGTCAGACAGGTCAGGCGGGCCAACAGGGCCGTCCATGTCGGGTGGGTCAGGGCGGGCAGCGCTCTGGTCCTGCCCGGTCCGGTGGGTCGGTTCGGACCGGTCAGCCATCGCCCCGGACCACCGTGGCCAACCCGGCCCGGCGCACCGTCTGCCAGTCCTCCTGGTACTTGAGCACCGAACTGGCCGTGCGCTGCACGGCGGCAGCGTCGAGGGTGTCCACCCCGAGCACACCCAGTGCGTTGGCCCAACTGATCGCCTCGGCCACGCCCGGAGGTTTGTGCAGGTCCAACCCGCGCATCCGGGCCACCGCACCGGCAACCTGGTCGGCCAGCCAGTCGGCCACCCCGGGTACCCGACGCCGGATGATCTGGGCCACCCGCGCTGAGTCGGGGTGTTCGATCCAGTGGTAGAGACAGCGCCGCTTGAGTGCGTCGTGCAGGTCGCGGGTGCGGTTGGAGGTCAACACCGCCACCGGCGGCAACACCGCCCGCCGGGTGCCCAGTTCCGGGATGGTGACCGCCGACTCGGCCAACAGTTCCAACAGGAACGCCTCGAACTCGTCGTCGGCACGGTCCACCTCGTCGATCAGCAACACCGCCGGACGGGGGCCGGGGTGGTCGATCGCGGCCAGCAGCGGCCGGGGCAACAGGTACTCCGCCCCGAACAGGTCGGCGTCACCGAGCACCACCCCACGGGCCTCGGCCAGCCGGATACCCAACAACTGGCGGGGATAGTTCCACTCGTACAACGCCTCGGCCGAGGTCAGCCCCTCGTAGCACTGCAACCGGACCAGGGTGGTGGACAGTACCGTGGCCAACGCCTTGGCCGCCTCGGTCTTGCCCACCCCCGGTTCACCCTCCAGCAGGATGGGCTGGCCCATCCGCACGGCCAGGAACAGCGCGGTGGCCAGGGGCTCCCCGGCCAGGTACCCGGCCGCGTCCAGGCCGCGCACCAGCGCGTCCACGTCCGGTAGCGCCACGGCAAGGTCGGTTTCCACCTGGGTCATGGGGCATAACGCCCGGGGTCGTCGGCGAACGCCTGCCGGCAACCGGACCCGCAGAAGTACCAGGTCTGCCCGTCGTGTTCGAGTTGGATGCTGGCGGCGCTCACCGCCACGGTCATCCCGCACACCGGGTCGATCGCCTCGGTGGGATCGGCGGCACCGACCCCACCGAGGTCCGGCCGGCCCCCGCCGGCCGGCCGGACCACCGGCAGACCCACCGCCCTGTTCGGCGGCGTGGTACTGCCGAGGATCGCATCAGACCCGTCCGTGTGGGGCTGTTCGGTCGGATCGAGACCGGCGAGGAGGGCGGCACGGTGCTCGATGATCTCGGCGAACACCGACAGTGCCACCTCGGCAGCGGTGTGTGCTCCGATGTTGAGTCCGGCCGGGGTGTGTATCCGGGCCCGATCAGCGTCGGACACGTCCAGTTCGTCCAACACCGCCGCACCGCGGCGGCGGCTGGCCACCAGCCCGACGTAACCGACGGCCGACGCCAGGGCCGCGGCGAGCACGGGTTCCTCGTCACGGCCGTGTGAGGCCACCACCACGGCGGTGGCGTCCGGCGGCACCGCCGCGTGCGGGTCGACCGTTGTCTCCACCGAGTACCCCAGGGCCGCGCCGACCGTGGCCATCGCCCGGGCCACCGGTGCGTCACCGAACACGTACACCAGCGGCGGCGGGATCACCGCCTCCATGAAGATGTCCAACGTGCCCCCGGACAGGCACGGGTTTCCCACCGTGACCAGCCCCTCCCCGTCGGTCTCGGCCTCCTCGGGGGCCGGGGTTATCCGCAGCAGCGTGGACGCTCCGGTACGCAGCAGGCGCAGGCCGTGCAGCCGCACCGTCGACTCGGCGCAGGCGCCGCCCACGAACCCCTCGATGGTGCCGTCGGGCAGCACCAGGGCGCGGTCCCCGGCCTTGGCGCTGGTGGGCCGCTGCGCCCGCACCACCGTGGCCAGCACGTACGGGGTGCGACCGGCGTCCAGCCCGTCCACCCGGTCAGTCAGGTCGGCTCTGGTCACCGTGCCCTCCCCGGTCGTCGGTGTTCGTGTGCGGGATGCGTGTGGTGCCGGTGGGGGTGGTCACACCCCCACCGGCGTCGCCTCAACTGATCGCCAGGTCGGTCCGGAACGGACGGCCCTGGATGGTGCGCCACACGTTCGCCGGGGTGAGCGGCATGTCGGCGTGCCGCACCCCGAAGGGGGCCAGCGCGTCGATCACCGCGTTCACCACGGCGGGCGGTGAACCCACGGTGGCCGACTCACCGACACCCTTGGCGCCCAGCGGGTGGTGCGGTGAGGGGGTCACCGTCTCGCCCAGTTCCCAGGATGGGCACTCCAGCGAGGTCGGCAGCAGGTAGTCCATGAACGACGCGCCCAGGCAGTTGCCGTCCTCGTCGAAGGCGATGCCCTGCATCAGGGCCATGCCGACCCCGTCGGCCAGGCCGCCGTGCACCTGACCCTCGACGATCATCGGGTTGATCCGTACCCCGCAGTCGTCCACCGCGACGAACCGACGCACCTTCACCTGCCCGGTGCCCGGATCCACGTCCACCACGCAGATGTACGCGCCGAACGGGAACGTCAGGTTCGGCGGGTTGTAGACGCAGGTCGCGTCCAGATGCCCCTCGACGCCCTCGGGCAGTTCCAGGCTGGAGTGCGCGGCCAGCGCGATCTCCTGGATGGTCCGGCCCTGCCCGGGGTCACCGGTGACGAACCAGCGGCCCTTCTCCCACTCCAGGTCCTCGGGGGCCACCTCCAGCATGGCCGAGGCGACGATCCGGGCCCGGTCCCGGACCCTGCGGGCCACCACCGCGGTGGCCGCGCCGGACACCGGGGTGGACCGGGAACCGTAGGTGCCCAGACCGAACGGGGTCTGGTCGGTGTCGCCGTGCACCACCTCGACGTCCTCGGGTGGGATGCCCAGTTCCTCGGCGACGATCTGGGCGAACGTCGTCTCGTGTCCCTGGCCCTGGGTCTGCACCGAGATGCGCAGCACCGCCTTGCCGGTCGGGTGCACCCGCAGCTCGGCGCCGTCGGCCATGCCCAGGCCGAGGATGTCCATGTGCTTGCGCGGGCCGGCGCCGACCGCCTCGGTGAAGAAGCTGATGCCGATGCCCATCAACTCGCCGCGTTCCCGCTTCTCCGCCTGTTCGGCGCGCAGCTCGGCGTACCCGGCGATCTCCATCGCCTTCTCCAGAGCGCGCGGGTAGTCCCCGGAGTCGTACTCCCATCCGGTGGCGCAGGTGTAGGGGAACTGTTCGGGCCGCAGCAGGTTGGCCAACCGCAGTTCGCCGGCGTCACGGCCCAGTTCGGCGGCCAGCACGTCGACCAGCCGTTCCACCAGGTACACCGCCTCGGTGATCCGGAACGAGCAGGCGTAGGCCACTCCACCGGGTGCCTTGTTGGTGTAGACGCCGGTCACCTCGCAGTGCGCGGCGGTCAGGTCGTAGGAGCCGGTGAACACGTGGAAGAACCCGGCCGGGAACTTGGTCGGCTGCGCGGTGCTGTTGAACGCGCCGTGGTCGGCGATGACCTTCACCCGCACCCCGAGGATCTTGCCGTCCCGGGTGGCCGCGATCTCCCCGTGCATGTGGTAGTCGCGGGCGAACGAGGTGCTCATCAGGTTCTCGGAGCGGTCCTCCACCCACTTGACCGGCTTGCCGGTGAGGATGGAGCCGACCACCGCGCACACGTAACCGGGGTAGATGCCGACCTTGTTACCGAAGCCGCCGCCGATGTCCGGGGAGATCACCCGGATCT
Source organism: Mycobacteriales bacterium (assembly GCA_036566245.1). Classification (GTDB taxonomy): domain Bacteria; phylum Actinomycetota; class Actinomycetes; order Mycobacteriales; family DASULA01; genus DASULA01. The sequence goes on from DATCWR010000191.1 coordinate 5,524, forward strand.
TGTGCTCGGGCAGTCCGGCCACCATCGCGTAGATCGTGCGGTGGGCGTGCGGGGCCTGGGTGGTGGTCCAGATGGTCAGCTTGCCGGTCACCTTGTCGAAGTCGGCCACCGCCCCGCAGGTCTCCAGCGGTGCCGGGTGCACCCGCGGGTAGAGCATGTCCTGGCTGACCACCACCTCGGCGTCGGCGAACACCTCGTCGGTGCGGGCCGCGTCACCGGCCTCCCAGTCGAAGATCCGGTTGTCGGTCCGGCCCTCCACGTCGTCGCGGATCACCGGCGCGTCCGGTTCCAGCGCACGAAGGGCGTCGACCACCACCGGCAACGGCTCGTACTCGACCTCGATCAGTTCCAGGGCGTCGCGGGCCGCGTAGCGGTCCTCGGCGACCACGAAGGCCACCTCCTGACCCTGGAACCGCACCTTGTCGGTGGCCAGTACCGCCTGAACGTCGTGTGACAGCGTGGGCATCCAGGCCAGGTTCAGCCCTTCCAGGGTCTGGCCGGTGACCACGGCCCGGACCTTGGGATGTGCCTCGGCGCCGCTGGTGTCGATCGACACGATCCGGGCGTGCGCGTGGGGGCTGCGCAGCACCGCCCCGTACAGCATGCCGGGCAGCCGCACGTCGTCGACGTAGTTGCCCCGGCCGCGAACGAACCGGGCGTCTTCCTTGCGCGTCATCCGACCGAACCCGATCGGGTTGGCGCGCTCCTCGGTCGTGGTCACTGCGCCGTCGCCTCCTCGGTTGCCGGGTGTTCGGCCGCCCAGCGGATGGACCGCACGATGTTCTCGTATCCGGTGCAGCGGCAGATCTGCCCGGAGATGGCCTCCCGGATCTGCTCCTCGGAGGGGTCCGGGACGTGGTCGAGCAGCCAGCGACCGGTCATCATCATCCCGGGCGTGCAGAACCCGCACTGGAGGCCGTGGCAGTTGGTGAAGCCCTGCTGCACCGGGTCGAGTTCGCCGTCGCGCTCCAACCCCTCCACGGTGCGCACGGTCCTGCCGTCGGCCATGGCCGCCAGCACGGTGCACGACTTCACCGGGGTGTCGTCCAACCACACCACGCAGGCGCCGCAGTTCGACGTGTCACAGCCCCAGTGGGTACCGGTGAGTCCGAGTTCGTCACGCAGGAAGTGCACGAGCAGCAGCCGGGGTTCCACCTCACTGGTGTACTCCTGCCCGTTGACCGTCACCGTGATCTTCATATCAACCCTCCTGGCCGCGCGCCCGCGCCGCCGCCCGACGCAACGCCCGGGTGGTCAGCTCCCCGGCGAGGTGCCGCTTGTAGTCCACCGGGCCACGCTGGTCGGCGCTCGGATGGCAGTGTTCCGCGGCGATCCGACCGGCCTCGGCGAAGTTCTCGTCGGTGGCCGCCGCACCGCGCAGGAAGTCCTCCGCCGCGCCGGCGACGAAGTGTTCGGCACCCACCGCGGTCAGTCCGATACCGACCTCGGTGACCGTCGCACCGGCGTCGTCCAGCCACACCGCGGCGCCGGCGGCGGCCACCGCCCAGTCACCGGCCCTTCGTTCCACCTTCTGGTAGGACGAACCGCCACCGGGACGGATCGGGATCCGGACCTCCACCAGTAGTTCGCCGGGGCCGACCACCGTCTCGTACGGACCGGTGTGGAACTCGCGGACCGGCACCGTGCGGGTGCCGTCGGGGCCCTGGACCACCGCGGTCGCCCGCAGCGCACCGAACGCGGCGGACAGGTCCTCGGAGGGGTCGGCCTGGCACAGCGAGCCGCCCACCGTGCCGCGGTTGCGCACTATCGGGTCGGCGATCACCCGTTCGGCGTCGGCGAGGATCGCGAAGTGCTCGCGGACCAACGCCGAGTCGAGCAGGTCGGCGTGCCGGGTCATCGCACCGACAACCAGGTCGGTGCCCTCCACGGTGATCCGGGCCAGCTCGGTCAGGTCGTTGATGTCGACGAGAACCTCGGGCTGGGCCAGGCGCAGCTTCATCATCGGGATGAGGCTGTGGCCGCCGGCCACGACCCGAGACTCCGGTCCGTAGCGGGCCAGCAACGCGAGTGCGTCGGCCACGCTGGTCGCCCGGGCGTAGTCGAATTGGGCTGGTACCTGCATGCGTCCTCCCGTCGGACGCGCCCCCGTCGTCGGAGGTGCTCGCCGGGATGATCCTCAGCCTGCCCAGGCCGGGCAACCGGCGAATAACCAATCGCTTAGATCCCCGCCGGGGGTAACCGGCGGGGGCCACAATCGCGCCCATGACCCTCACCCAGTTGAGCGCGTTCGTCCTGGTGGCCAGGCTGGGGTCGGTCAAGGCGGCAGCCGGCGTGCTCGGGGTGAGTGAACCGGCGGTGTCCCAGGCGCTGTCTGCGCTGCGCGCGCACCTGGGTGACCAACTGGTACTGCGCGCCGGGTCGGGTATGACGCTGACCCCGGGCGGTAACCGTCTGCTGGCCATCGCCTCACAGATGGTGGCGTTGGGTGCGGAAGCCGAGGCCGCGGTGCGGGTGGCCCGGGGCGCCCCCGAGCAGTTGCGGGTGGTGGCCACCAGCACCATCGCCGAGTTCGTGGCCACCCCGCTGGTGGACGCGTTCGCCGGCCGGGTCGGGGGCGCGGTGGAGGCGTCGTGCGGGGTGGCCTCGGGTGCGGAGATGCCGGTGCTGGTCACCAACCGGCTCGCCGACCTGGCCCTGGGCCCGAACCTGACCGACGCCAGCGCAGGGTTGGTCAGTGAACCGATCTTCCGCTGCCGGCTGATCGCCGTTGCCGCACCCCGGTTCCGGCCACGCGGCGGGGTTGGTCAGGCATGCTGGCTGGTGGACCCCTCGGCGACCGACCCGGGCAGCGACACCAGCCGGCTGCTGATGAAACTGGGCGTACCGGAGGAGCGGGTGCGGGTGTTTCCGAACCAGACCGCGGCCTGGGCGGCGGCAGCCGACGGGGCCGGGGTCGCGCCGGCGATCGCCCACCTGGTCGCCCAGCGAATCCGCCGGGGAGAACTCACCGTGGTGGAGACCCCGGTCACCCCGATCGAGACCCGCTGGCACGCCACCACCCTGTCGCCGGACCGCCGGCCGGTGGTGGCCGGATCGCTGCGCCGGTTCCTGGGCACCCCCGAGGCGATGCGGTTGATGAAGGCGCCGGGCACCGGTGTGCCACCATCCCGGTTCCGTCCCCCGGTCTACGTCACCATCTGGAGCTGACCCAACCCCTGGTCCGCCACCGCGGGTGGGGGCTCTCGGCCGAGAACCCCCACCCGCACCGTGGCACATCGGGCAGGGGATCACATCCGCCCGATGGCCGCGGCGATCTCCGCGTCCAGGTTGCGGCCCTCGATGTCGAGTTCCTTCTCGATCTGCTTACGCGCCCGGCGAGCGACCTTGTCCTGTTTCTCGGAGAGCCTGTCCCGACCGACCACGATGAGTGCCGCCTGGCCCTCGTCCAGGGTCTCCCCCAGTTCCTTGACGTCCTTACGGGACATGCCACGGGCGAAGTGGCCGAGCAACCCGCCACCGGCGGCACCAACCAGGGCGCTGCCGACCAGCGCGGGCGGGAAGAGGACACCGACCGCGGCACCGACGGCCAGGCCCGTCCAGCTCCCGTGCTGGGTGGGCTTCTCGATCTTGTGCATGCGCACCTTGCTGTCGTCCCTGGACACCACGGCGGCGTCGTACGTGCCGATGACACCCTCGCTGTGTAGGTCCTTGATCTCCTGGAGGTCCATCTCCGCGTCCGGCTCGCTGTCGTAGGTGCCCAGGTACAGGAACACGTCGTGAGTCTTGGCCATCGGACTCGACTCCTTGGTTGTCGACGTCACGGTCGGCCGCCACGTCCCGTGACGCGGTGACCGTCAGTACCGGCGAGCGTGCCCGGTACGGGCGCACGGCGCGCCGGCCTGCTCGTGTTCCACGTTCACCGGGGCGCGATCGCTACACCTCATCCGCCTCGGGTGGATCGCGGTCCGTGACCACGCTGAGCAGGACCGGCACACCTGATGTGAGCCGGGGGTCTCCACAACCACCCGTCACGGACCGCGAATCACTCGATCGGCGCCGCTTGCCCGCTGGCCGCCCGGGTACCGATACAGCACAGACATGGCGGGTGAACTCGTTGACCGCCGGCCCAAACGATCGCCCTGCGGTGGCCGAACGCCAACCGCGCCCGGTGTGGACCAGAGAGGTCGCGAACGATGGGGACTGCGCAGCGAGCACGAAGCGTGTCCGTACGGAGGGGCCAGGCCGCAGACACCCGGGCACTGCGGGCCAGTCGAACCGCGATGGACCAACTGTCCACACTCACCGGACGTGACGCGGACAGCGTGTCCCGACTCGAACGCACCGAGGACGGCTGGCTACTGAACGTCGAGGTGGTCGAGTTGGAACGTATCCCGCAGTCCACCAGCGTGCTGGGTAGCTACCAGGTGCACACCGACACCGACGGCAACATCACCGCCTACCAGCGCACCCGCCGCTACTACCGCAACCAGGCTGGTGACCCGTGAGTGTCACGGGCTACGGCCGCCCGATCACGCCGCTGAACCGGTCCACCGACTCGCTGGCCGACATCCTGGAACGGGTGCTCGACAAGGGAATCGTGGTCGCCGGCGACATCATGGTCAACGTTGTCGACATCGAACTGCTCACCCTGAAGGTGCGGCTGCTGATCGCGTCGGTGGAAACCGCCCGGGACCTGGGTATCGACTGGTGGTCCACCGACCCGTTCCTGACCGACCGGGGTGAGCGGCTGGCCCGGGAGAACGACGAACTGCGCGGTCGGTTGGAGCGGTTGGAACGGGCCGTCGGCGACCTGTCGGAAACGCCCGACGCCCTCGAACGGTCGACCGACCAGCCCGCGGGGCCACCGGCAGCACAGCACGCCGGGGAGCCTGCTCGGGAGTCCCGATGACCGGGCACCCGCTGACCGACGCAACGCCGGCCGATCGGACCGACGGTGGCATCGAGCACGCAGCCGACGGTGGCACGGAGGCGTGGTACGCCTACTGCCTGTTGCGGCGTGCCGACGCGGCGCGGCTGAGCCCGGCGGCTGGGTCCACCCCGATCCCGGGCACCGACGACCGGCCGCTCTGCTTCGTCGGTGCGGACCACCTGGTGGCTGCCACGGCCAGGGTGCGGGTGGTCGACTTCCAGGAAGCCGAACGGGAGCCGGATCTGGGTGAGCACGGCTGGTTGGCCACCGCGGTACGCCGACACGAGCGGGTGGTCGAGCACCTGTTCGGGCAGGTCGCCGTGCTCCCACTCCGGTTCGGCGCGCTCTATCCCACCGAGGGCGGACTGGTCACCGCGCTCGGCCGGTGCGAACCGGAGCTGCTCGCCGAACTGTCCAGGTTGGACGGTACCGTGGAGTGGGGGGTGCGAGCCTACCTGGACACCGCCGCTCTGACCCGGCCGGGAAGGTCGACCCGTCGGACCGAACCCGGTTACACCGAAGCAGCCCCCGACGGTGCCACCGAACCGGTGCGGCCCGGTGCCGGCACCGAGTGGATGTTGCGCCGGCGGGAGTCGAGCCGCAACCATCGGGTGGCGCGCGAACTGGCCCGTCGGATGGCCGACGAGTCCCACGCCAGGTTGTCCCGGCACGCCCGGGAGGCGGTGCTGTGTCAACGCCCGGCCCGTTCCACCGGTGGCGGAACCCTGGTGCTGGATGCCGCCTACCTGCTGACCAGGGACCAGGACACCGTGCTGCGGGCCGAGGCTGACGACCTGTCCGCGCGGCACGCGGCCAGCCGACTTCGGTTCGAACTGACCGGGCCGTGGCCGCCGTACCACTTCACCAGGCTCACCCGGGGCGTCGGCCATGGCTGACACCAACCTGGCTCTCGACGACGGTTCGCTGGTCGACCTGTTGGACCGGCTGGTGGACACCGGCCTGGTTGCCGACGGCACCGTGCTGATCACCCTGGCCGGTGTCGACCTGATCCGCCTGGACCTACGCCTGCTGCTGGCCTCGGTACAGAGTCTGAGCCGCTCGGTCCCCGCCGGCCCCGGCGGCCGACCGCTGCACCGTCAGCACGGCCTTCGGGACCCGGACGGACGACCCCGCCGACCCGCGATGCTTCACGTCGGCGCGGGGCCGACCCGAAGCCCGGTGGACCCGGTGGACCCGGTCGGAGCACCGTCCGAACCGGACCGCCCCACCGTCGGGTACGGCCACCGGTTGTCCCTGGTGGAGAACCTGGACCGGGTCGGCGGCGCGGCCCGGGCCCGGGAGCTGGGTCGGTCGGCCGTTCCGGACCGGCCGGCCGATCCGGCCGCAGGTGTCGCCGGCCTGGTGGTGGCGGTGGTTGACATCGTCCGGCAGTTGCTGGAACGCCAGGCCCTGCGCCGGATGGACGCCGGAACGCTCGACCGGGTCCAGATCGAACGTCTGGGACTGGCCCTGGAGGCACTGGAACGCCAGGTACAGGAACTGTCCGAACTGCTGGGTACCCGCCGGTCCGCCGGCTCGACCGACGCGGCCGAGGTCGCCGAGGTCGCCGAGGCGGCTGGCGCATCCACGCAACCGGCCCTGCCGACACTATCCGGAGGAGCACGCCGATGACCGTGATGAGCCAGCAGCAGGTGATCGACCGCGACTGGCGGTCCAGCACACTCTACGACGTCATCGAGTTGATCCTGGACAAGGGCATGGTCATCGACGTCTACCTGCGGGTGTCGCTGGTGGGCATCGAACTGCTCACCGTGGACGCCCGCATCGTGGTGGCCAGTGTGGACACCTACCTCCAGTTCGCCGAACGGGTGCACCGGGTCGACCTGGTCGAGACGAAGAGCAGCCGGACCCTGCCCGAGATGTTCGGGGAACTGTCCGAGCAGGGTTCGCGGGGCAAGTCCAAAGGCGCGTTGTCCGGCGCCGCCAGCGCGTTCACCGAGGCATTCCACCGAGGCCGAGGCGGCAACGGTGAAGCCCAGGAGTCCGAACAGGAGCGTCCACGCCGACAAGAACGACACCCGGAGGGACGGCAGCGATGATCCCGACCGGCCTGTACGTCTACGGAGTGGTGGGTAGCGACCACCCGTGTGACCTGTCCGGCCTGACCGCCGTCGGCGGCACGGTGGGGGCGTCCGGCGGCGCGGCCTCCCACACCATGGTGGGTACGGTGCGTCGGATCCAGGTCGGCTCACTGTCCGCCGTGGTCAGTACGGCCCCACCAGACCTGCGGGCTCGGCGACGGGACCTTCAGGCGCACCAGCAGGTACTCGGGGAACTCCTCAGGCAGGGCAGCGTGCTACCGATGCGGTTCGGCGTGGTCTCACCGGACGAGGCGACCCTGCGTGAGGACCTGGTGCACGGAGCCGACCACTACCACCGACTGCTGCGGGAGTTGTCCGGCCGGGTCGAGCTGAACGTCAAGGTGCTCCCCGACGAGGAGCAGATGCTGCGCGAGGTGGCCCGGGACGAACCGGTGGTGCGCAGGCTACGGGCCAGCGACGTGGGCAGTTACCACAGTCGACTCCGACTCGGTGAGGCGGTGGCCACCGCACTCCAACAACGGCAACACGCCGACGCACACCAGGTCCTGGAAACCCTGGGCCCGCTGGCGGTCCGTACCGCGGTCGGCCCACAGGTGGCCGGCACCCTGCTGAACGCTGGCTTCCTGGTCGAACGGACCGACACCGAGGTGTTCGCCGGGGCGGTGGACGCCCTGGGTCGCCGGTTGGGATCGCGGGTCCAACTGCGCTGCACCGGTCCGCTGCCGCCCTACAGCTTCGTGTCCGACGAGCGGGGAGGCCAGGGATGGGACTGCTGACCGGACTGCTCACCCTGCCCCTCGCGCCGGTGCGCGGAGTGGACTGGCTGGCCCGGCGGGTGGCCGAGGAGGCCGACCGCGAACTGTGTGACACCGGCCGGATCCGGGCGGAGCTGCGGTCACTGGCCGTGGCCGCCGACGCGGGACTGCTCACCAACGAGGAGTTCGAGCGGGCCGAGGAACAGTTGCTCGACCAACTCGAACGGGCCGAACAGTTCGCCGGGGCTGACGGTCTGCCGCCGTACCGGCCGAGAACGTGGGGGAATCAGTGAACAACACCGCGAAGATCGGCGCCGCCGTGGTGGGCGGGTACCTGATGGGCCGGTCGAAGAAGGCGAAGCTGGCGTTCGCCATGGGCACCTGGATGATGGGCCGGCGGCTCAGCCTGGACGTGCGCAAACTCGCCCGCGAGGGGCTGTCCCAGCTCGCCGCGTCCCCCGAGGTGGCCAAGCTCACCGGCGAGGTGCGCGAGGAACTGTGGGGAGCCGGACGCGCCGCCGCCACGTCGATGCTGACCGGACAGGCCGAGAAACTCGCCGACTCGTTGGCCCGGCGCACCTCCGCCCTCCGCGGCGAGGAACCCGAAGAGCCCGAGGAGGGCGAAGAGCCCGAGGAACGGGGTGGCGAGCGGCCATCTGGTCGGGCCAGGGAAGCCGGGAAGGGCAGGAAGGCCGAGGCAGAACAGCCTGAAGAGGGCGAGGAGCCTGAAGAGGGCGAGGAGCCCGAAGCCCGGGAGCAGGCCAGGCCATCGAAGCGTCCACCCCGGGCGAAGGAGGAGGCCGGTGAACGGCCGCATCGGCCTCGGGTTCGCCACCGGCCGTCGGCACAGGAGCCAGAACGCCCGGCCAGGCGAGCCGGCTCCGGAAGGCGACCGGCAGGGACCGGCGAGGCACCGCGGCGACGTCCACGGCCAGAACCGGCCAAGGCCACCCGAGCCCGCCGAACCAGCGGTTCCTGATTGAGGGAGACAGCCAGATGGCAGCACAGGGTCAGGGCGGCAGCGGATTGGCCGGCGCGGTCGGATCCATCCGGGAGGCCGCGGCGAAGAACCCGGCGAGTGAGCGGCTCCTCAACGAACTGGAGGGCTTCCTCGCCGCACAGGCACGACAGCTACTGGGCAACGCCGGGGGCCGGGTCGGGGACATAACCCGGCGCCTCACCGACATGGCCGAGGGCAAGGGAAACGGCGGGCTGATGGGCCGGGCCGCCAAGGGCGTGATGGAGGGTGAGCAGCCCGCCAAGGCGGTGGCCAAGGCAGGTGCGAAGGGACTGGGTGAGAAGGTGACCGCACCGTTCAAGAAGGGCGGCGAGGGCGGCAACGGCGGTGGTACCAGCGGGGGCAGCTTCACCACCATCATCGAGGATCTCGACATCGCCCTTCCGGTTCGGGTGGTGTACGACCAGTGGACCAAGTTCACCGAGTTCCCCAAGTGGTCCAAGGCCGCCCAGTCGGTCGACCAGGAGGAACCGACCAAGGTCAAGTGGAACGCGAAGATCCTGTTCTCCCAACGCACCTGGGAGTCGACCATCACCGAGCAGGTCCCGGACACACGCATCGCGTGGACGTCGGAGGGCAACCAGGGCGTGGTCAACGGGGTGGTCACCTTCCATCCGCTCGGTGAGAACCTGACCAAGCTGGTGGTGTCGCTCCAGTACTTCCCGGTTGGCTTCGTGGAGAAGACCGCGAATCTGTGGCGGGCGGCGGGCCGTCGGGCCCGGCTGGACATGAAGCTCTTCCGCCGCTTCGTGATGATGGGTGAGGCCGAGCCCGAGGGCGGCTGGCGCGGGGAGATCCGCGATGGCGAGGTGGTCCGCGAGCCCGACGAGAACGGCGAACAACCCGAGGACGAGGAAGAGGAGGAAGAAGAAGAACCGGAGGACGACGAGGACGAAGACGAAGACGAGGACGAAGACGAGGACGAAGACGAGGACGAGTGACCCGCGCGGTGACCCGGACAACGGTCACCAGGCTGACCAGATGACGGGTGTGTCAGACAACGGGAGAGGTCAACATGGCGTTCGTACAACTCATCGACATGGAGATCGACTCTGGTCGGTATCCCGAGGCGATGGCGCTGGAGGAGGAGTGGCGGGCGCGCACCATGGGTGAACGGACCACGGTGCGGAACACCTGGTGCCGACACCACACCGACCGGGACCGATACATCGACATCGTCGAGTTCGAGTCCTACGCGGACGCGGTACGCAACAGCGAGCTGCCGGCCACCCAGGAGTTCTCCCAACGGCTTCAGGGGATCGCCCGCAGTGTGCGCTACATCGACCTGGACGTCGAGCAGGTGAACGAGGGCTGAGCGGCCGGTCAGGTCGCCGACGGGTCAGCGGTCGAAGATGGACAGTGGAAGGTAGGCCGACACGATCCAGCGTGGTGCGTCGACGACCTCGGTCAACTTCAGGTCCACCACCACGCTGGACAACACGTAGGCGTCGACGGGCTCGATCCGGTAGGTGTGGCTGATGTGGTCCACCATCGCCCGGGTGGCGTCCCTGGCGGCCGTCATCAGGTCGGTGGCCACACCCATGGTCGCGTGGTACCCGGCGTCCCCGATGCCGGCCCGCAGTGGCCCGGGGGTCTGGAACTGGGGGGCCGGGATCGACCGTCCCCGGTGCAGCCGGAACCGCAGTGACGCCCACATCGGACATTCGATCGCGGTCACGCACACCTCGCCGTCCCCCTGTGCGGCGTGCGGGTCGCCGACGCTGAAGTAGGCACCCGGCACCTGCACGGGCAGGAAGAGCCGGGCGCCACGCACCAGGTCCCGGCAGTCGATGTTGCCGCCGAAGTGCCCCGGGGGCATCACCGCCAACGGTTCGGCGGTGTCCGGGCAGACCCCCATGGTGCCGCAGAACGGCCGCACCGGAATGGTGGCGATGTCGGCGAACGGCGCGGTCTGCCCGTCGGACAGGTCCCAGATGTGCAGGTGGGGGTCACCGAACTCGTCGGCCAGCAGGCCGAACCCGGGAATCGTGCCGGTCCACCCCCAACCCCGGGTGTGCAGGTCGACGACCTCGATCTCCACCGTGTCACCGGGCTGGGCCTGTGCGACCGCGATGGGCCCGGCCAACGCGTACACCCGGTCCCAGTCCAGTTCGGCCAGGATCTCGGCGGTGGACGTCGGAGAGATCTGCCCGTCGGTGACGTCACGTAACTCGAAGACGACCGTGTCTCCGTCCTCAACCGTCAGCACCGGGTCGAGTCGAGGATCCCAGCGGAAGTGGACCTGGTCGGGGAAATGGTAGACGCGCGCCATGTGTCCTCCTGTGCCGGAGTTGTCGTTCTGACACGGTGCCACGCCACGTCAGCACGCGAAATACCCGAAACTCGCGCGGACCTACGGTGCCGCGCCCGGTTTCACCGGCCGACGGGTCAGCGCACCGGGACCAGTTCGTCCTCCTGGGCCGGCGGACGCGGATTGTGGCCGCGCAACGGCACCGCTCTGATCGCCCAGGCAAGCGCGAACGCTGCCACGCCGAAGAGCACCGCCCAGCCGAACACACCCTGGGTGGCGTGTGCCACCGCGTGCAGGTACCCGTCCCGTACCGGTGCGGGCAGGGTGTGCAGGGTGGCCGGATCCAGGTTGCCGCCGCCACCGGACAGCGTGCCCGCCTCGGCCGGTGCCCCACCGGCGGTCAGCGCGTCCCGGAGCCGACTGGTGAAGATGGCACCGAAGACCGACACCCCGAACGACCCGCCGACCGAGCGGAAGAACATGTTCGTGCTACTGGCCACGCCCATGTCCCGTGGCCCCACACTGTTCTGCGCGATCAGCATCACGATCTGCATCATGAAGCCCATCCCGACGCCCAGCACGACCATGTACAGCGACGAGGTGAGCCGACTGGTGCCCACCGCGAGCAGGGAGAGCAGGTACATCCCGACGGTCATGCCGACGCCGCCCAGGATCGGGAACACCTTGTACCGACCGGTCCGGGTGGTCAGTTGCCCGGCCACCAGCGAGGTGACCAACATGCCCGCGAGCATCGGCATCAGTAGTTCACCGCTGTTGGTCGCCGAGGCGTTCTGCACCGTCTGCTGGTACAGCGGCAGGAAGGTGACCGCTCCGAACATGGCGAACCCGACCAGAAAGCTCATCGCCGAGGACACCGAGAAGTTGCGGTCGGTGAACAACCTGAGTGGCAGGATCGGTTCGGTGGCCCGCTGTTCGACCAGGATCAGGGCGCCCATCGCGGCGGCTCCCAGCACGGCCAGACCCACGGTGGGGGCCGAGTCCCAGGCGTACCGGGACCCACCCCAGGTGGCCAACAGCACCAACGCGGTGGTGCCGACCGCGAGCAGTCCCGCGCCCAGGTAGTCGATCCGGTGGCTCACCCGGTGCCGGGGCAGTCGAAGTGTGGCGGCGACCAGTGTCAACGCGATCCCGCCCAGCGGCAGGTTCACGTAGAACGCCCAACGCCAGGACAGGTGGTCGGTGAGGAATCCGCCCACCAGCGGCCCGCCCATCATGGCGATGGCCATCACCCCGGCGGTGTAGCCCTGGTAGCGGCCCCGTTCCCGGGGCGGGACCAGGTCACCGATGATCGCCAGTACGCCCACGATCAGGCCACCGGCGCCGAGCCCCTGCAACGCCCGGAAGGTGATGAGTTCAGTCATGCTCTGGGACAGGCCGGACAGGGCCGAGCCGCCCAGGAAGATCACGATCGAGGTGACGAACAGGCGTTTGCGACCGTAGAGGTCGCCGAGCTTGCCGTACAACGGGGTGGACACGGTGGAGGCCAACACGTAGGCGGTCACCACCCAGGACAGGTGCGCCAGGCCGCCGAGTTCACCGACGATCCGAGGCATGGCGGTGCCCACGATCATGTTGTCCAGCATCGCGAGCATCATGGTCAGCAGCAGACCGGGCAACACCACGAGTACCTCTCGTCGTGCTGCCGTCGGTGGTGTGGACGTCACAGGACAGACTCCCCCAACGATGTGACTCAACCTCTGTTGGCGTCTTACCTGCCGGCCGGCTGGTACGCGGGTTTCACACGCTATGCTGGCGCCTAGCCGGCCGTCAAGTAAGTATGCGGAGAGCGAATCGACACCATGACCGAGCATCACGAGTGTGGGGGTACCCGCGCGCGCATCCAGGCAGTCGCGCTCGACCTGTTCGTCGAACAGGGATACGACAAGACCTCACTGCGTGAGATCGCCGACCGGCTTGGGGTCACCAAGGCAGCGCTGTACTACCACTTCAGGACCAAGGACGACATCGTCTCCAGTTTCGTGCAGGACTTCCTGGACGAACTGGAGGAGATCATCGACTGGGGCCGGACCCAGCCGGTGACCGACGCGACCCGGCAGGAGGTCATCCGCCGGTACGCCGAGGTGGTGCTGCGTCGGCAGACCGCGATGCGGTTCTTCCAACAGAACCCGTCCGCCGAGCGGGTCACCATCGGCTCCCGGTTCAGGGATCGGATGACCGCCCTGCGGGGGCTGCTGGTGGCCCCGGACGCACCGCTCACCCAGCGGATCCGGGCCCTGGCCGCGGTGGCCACCCTGCACCTGGCCCCGGCAGCGATCGAGGATGACTGTCACACACCGGAGGAACTCCGCGACGCGTTGCTCACGGTGTCCCTGGAGTTGGTGACCGACAGTCAGCCGACCCGACCCACCCGACCCACCCAACCGGCGTAACCGGCGCTACCCGGCTGAACCCGGAAGAGACCCGGACGTGATGGTGACTCCATGTCGCGTCCGGGCGGAAGCCCTGAACCCGGTCGGTTCAGCCGGCGGCGGCGCGACGGCGGGTCAACCGGGTGGGTGTGGTCCGCACCTGCCATCCGGTGCCGGTGGAACGCAGCACCGGGCGCAGTGTCTCCACTCCGGGGCGGCTGCTGGTCTCCCACTCGGCGAGATAGTCGCGGACCTTGGTCAACGCCGGCGAGTCGAATCCGTTGGCGACCAGGTACCCGTCGCTGGTCAACGCGGCGGCGTTCATGCCGCTGCTGAAGCCGATCGCCGACACCGAGGCCGACCCCGCGGTGCCGTAGGAGGTGAGGTTGGACGGGTCACGGCCGGTGCAGTACGCCCGGAAACGCCGCCAGGCGATCGCCCTGTCCACGTCGGTGTCGCCCAGTTCCACCGGCTCGGTGTACTCGGGTTCCCGCAACATCGCCAGCGTCTTGATCGGGTCGTGGCCGGGGTACTGCCCACGCCAGGCGGTGCTGACCCACACCACCCCACCACCGGCCAGATCGTCGTGGGCGTCCACGTAGTGCATGGGTGCGCCGAAGTCGGGAACCGCCTCGGTGCCCATGTCGGCCGAGGTGGCGGCGGCCAGCCGCGGGTCGACCAACCGCCCGTCGTCGTCGACCACGGCACACAGGTGCCCGGTCGCACCGGCCACCGGGGCCAGGTACACCGGCGAGCAGACCCGCGCGCCGGGCCGGCACTGCCTCACCCACGCGTCGGGTATCTCCGTCGGGCTGGCCCAGGCCAACACCGCGTCGTACGGACCGTGCTCGGGCACCCCCAGGTGCCCGTCGGCGGCGTGCAGGATCACGTTGGTCACGCCCCGCCGCGCGTGCAGGTCCCTGGCACGCGCGACCAGGGGCGCGGCGATGTCCATCGACACCACCTGACCGTGCTCGCCGACCAGGGCGGCCAGAACCGCACTGGTGTACCCGGTGCCGGTACCGATCTCCAGTACCCGCATGCCCGGACTGACACCGGCCCGTCGCAGGTCCCGGTCGACCGTGGCCGTCGGTGTGCTGTGCGGTACGCGGTCGGTCTCGGAACGGCCGTCGTAGTGTTCCCGCGGTACGGCGGCCAGAGCCTGGGACACGGCGTCATCGATCGCACTGTCCAGCACGGTTACTCCTCTCGGACAAGGACCAGCTTCGGACACTAACGCGACGACACCGGACCGACACCGGCTTCCCTCCCGCTGCTGCCGTCCACCAATCCACACCCGCCGCCGCACTGATTCTGACCGCCTGTCCGGGGGCACCGGCCAGTGGGTGTGGCATCACGGAGTCGCCGGGCGACACCACGTCGGCGACCACGTCGGCCACGTCACCTCCACCCCGTCCGCCACCCCGGACCATCGGGCAACACGCCCGGGAACATGGAAAAAGCTAGGGGATCCCGGGGCGCCCGAACCGGTGGGGCTGTGTGATCATGCGATCGTCGAATCGGCTGGCGGCGCGGCCGGGAGCGTCCTTCGACCCACCCACTCCCACCCTCGCGCACCGGCCGGTGTGCCGCGGTCCACACCCGAGCGGGGGCCCGCCGGGCAGGGGCGTGTCGGGGAGGGAAGGCGCCATGAGGTGCACGGCCAGCCTGCGAGAACTCCTCTCCCCCTATGAGGCATACCGGTTGCAGCGGGCCGAACGACCGGTCTGCCTGGACGCGCAGTTCCACGCCTGGCACGTCTACCGGTACGCCGACGTCCGGCATGTGCTCGCCGACCACGACACGTTCCGGTCCAACCTGGCCAACCGCCGCCGGACCGACGAGTTCGGCCGCCGTACGGCCGACCCGGGTCAGGACACCATGCTTCGGGCCGACCCGCCCCGGCACCGTCAACTGCGCGGGCTGGTCAGCGCCGGGTTCACCGAACGGACCGTGGCACGGATGGCGCCACGCATCCGGGCGATCACCGACACCGCGTTGGAACGGGCCCTGCACAGCGGCTCGTTCGACGTGGTGTCCGATCTGGCCTACCCGTTGCCGGTCATCGTCATCGCCGAACTGTTGGGCATCCCGGCACGGCGGCGTGGGGACTTCAAACGCTGGTCTGACGCGGTACTGGCCGGCGACTGCGACGGCACCACCCCGGACGCCGACTCCGACGTCGCGGGAATGCACACACATCTCGCCGAGATCCTCGACCAGCGGCGTCGGGAACCCGGTGACGACCTGATCTCCGACCTGCTCGCCGCCGAACTGGACGGACGCCGCCTCACCGCCGGGGAGCTGCTCAACTTCTGCGCCATGATGCTGGTCGCCGGCCACGAGACCACCACGAACCTGATCGGCAACACGGTCCTGTGCCTGGACGCGCATCCGGAACTGACCGAACGCCTGCGGGAGGACCTGACCGTGCTGCCCAACGTGCTCGAGGAGGTGTTGCGTTACCTGTCCCCGGTGCAGATCGTGGTGCGGTACGCCGCCCGGGACAGCACGGTCGGCGACCAACCGGTCCGAGCCGGCGACCTGGTCTTCCCGGTGATCGGCTCGGCGAACCGGGACGAGGCACAGTTCGACCAGCCGGACCGGTTCGACCCTGACCGGTCCCCGAACCCGCACCTTGCCCTGGGCCACGGCATCCACTTCTGTTTGGGCGCGGTACTGGCCCGGCTGGAAGCACAGACCGCGTTGACCGCGATGCTGGAACGGCTTCCCGGCCGCTGGGAGGTGCCCGACGTGTCGCTGGACCCACTGGCACTGCGGTTCCTGCTCGGCGTCCGACGACTGCCGCTGTGCTGGAACACCTGACCGGTCCGCGCGCCGGCTGGACGTGGGGTTCCGAGCCCTCACCGGACGGAGCCCATGGCCGGCCTGTCACACCGGCAGACCGGTCCGCCGTGGTACCCGACCGGGCCGGCGGTTCACCGGCCGATCCCGTTGCACCGACAGCAGCCCACTCAGCGCCCCGGCCGGCACCAACAGGGCCAGCGCCACCGGGAGACCGACCGCCAGGCCGACGAAGGCGCAGGCGAGCACCAGTCGCTCCACGGTGAGCAGTTGGTGTGCACGCAGTGCCCGCCAGGGTGAGACGACGCCGCCGGCACGGGCCAGGGTGAGCACGGCGGTGACGACCAGAACCCCGACCACCCCCAGCATCCCGCCGAACACCGCCGGGTGGGCCGCCCGGCCACCCCACAGCAACGGGGTCACCGAGGCCGTCACCAGCCACAGCAGGCAGAGCACGGTGACCACCACGCGGGTGGCAGGCGCACCCTGCCGCACCGGGAAGATCCGGCATCCCGACCGGCGGTCACCGTCGACGTCGCGCAGCGCGCCGACCAGGTTGGTGGCCGTGTCGTGCAGGAGGAAGACCAGGGCCACCACCAGCAGCGCCGGCGACGGATACGGTCGAACCGCCATGGCGCCGAACAGGAACGCGCACGCGGTCAGAGCGCCACGCACCAGGTTCCCGGCCGGGCCACCGGTCCGCAGCACGGCGCCGTAGGCGACGCCACCGACCAGTGTGGCTGTCACCAGTACCCAGGTCCTCCAGTTCAGCGCCACCGCCAGCACCCCGCCGGTGAGTGTGCACACCACCATGCCGACCAGGCCGGTGACCGACCGCATCCGACCGGAGCTGATCGCCCGGTGCGGTGTGGCGGTCGCGTCCTCCAACCCACGGTCGAGGTGGTCGGCTCCATAGTTTCCGGCCACCCATCCCAGGGTGGGCACCAGCCATGCGCCGCACAGTTGGCGTGCCGACCCGCCCGGGTCGGCCAGTAGGGCACCGGCCAACCCGACCAGCGCCACGTAGAACATGGTGTAGGGGCGCCAGGTTCGCAGGCGCGGGGCCGGGACGGCCGCGATGTTGCGCCGGCGTACCCGCAGCGCCTGTTCCAGGTACACGATCTGGGCCATCGGCTCGGTCGGTTCGCGGCGGGCACGCCGGACACGCTCCCCGGACATCGACGCCGACCTACCGGTCCCGGTCGAGCATGGCCGTGGCGAGGTGCTCGGGTCGGTTCCGGCTGTCGCCTCCCGGCGCCCCGGGGCCCGCCGGAAGGTCGGGTGGCCGCCGGTGCACTCCTTCTGCCACGACCGGGTCGGACAGCTCGGCCGGAGCCAGGCTGGCTTCACCGGTCTCTGACACCGTCGCCTCTCCCATCGTGTGTGCCGTGGCTTTTCTCACTGCCTGCCGAGTATGTGGATGATCCACACTCTGCGCTGCTCCGAACTCCTCGTCGTGAATCGGATCGTCGTGAATGAGTTCCAGGGCGGGCGCCGAGTATCCCCGAACGAGGCGTGACCAGTGGCGCATGGCGAGAGTCGCACAGTCCAACGACGCTGGACAACGCGGTTTTCCTGAGCCTTTTCCTGGGGTGTTCCACAGCGGCGCACCGTTGGTTCGTCCACCCATCTGGCCGATCACGGTGGTTACCAGACGGCATCCACCGCGTTGTTCACGGGTCGATGTCCGAAAACCCGTGGCCAACGCTCTGACCGACAGGAGGTGCCGCCATGACCCCGGCCTCGAACCCCGACCCGGACCACCGCCCGGGCACCGTCCCCCACCGGGACCCCAGGTGCCAGCACACGGTGCCACCCGCGGCCGGCCGCGGCGGTGACCAGGAAGGCAGATGCCGCCACCGGGTACCGAACGCGACCCGACCTGCCGAAAACCCGTATGCCGGGACGGTGTGCCTCACCGCACGACCATCACCCGGCCGGGACCTGCCCGGCGGTGATACCGGGCATGCCACGCCAGGATGCCGAGTCCGGAGGTCTGGGTCATGACGGCGCAGTTGGGCGTTCCACTCGAAAGGGTGCTCGTTGTCGGCCGCTGGCCGACAGTGGACCGGGAGTGGGACGGGGGCCGGGGCGAACTGTCCGGACGGTCGGGTGACGGGCGAGAGATCCGGGTCCGCGACACCGTGGTGAGTTGTTGTCCGGCCAACCCAGACCTGGCCCGCAGGGCGTTTCGGGCACTACGTCCCACCTGGCTGGTGGTGGCACAGGGCCCGGACGACGAGGAGATCGGATCGCTGATCTGCGCCTGTCGGTCGGTGTGTCCAGCAACCCGACTGGCCATCCTCGGACCGGTCCGGGACGCGGGCCGGGTCGACCGGTGGATGCGCCGGGGGTGCTCGGTGTATCTGTCCGAGTCGACCAGCCTCAGCCGTCTGCTCACCTCGCTGGGTACCTCGGCCCACTGTGACGTGCAGATCATCGACCACAGCTTCTATCTGCACTGGCTGGAGTCGCTGCCCACGCTGCCCCGGCTCACTCCCCGGCAGGGGCAGGTGCTCGACCTGCTCGGCCGTGGCTACACCAACTCCGAGATCGGTGCGGCGCTGCACGTGACCGAGCACACCGTGGAGTTCCACGTCCGTCACCTGCTCCAGAAACTGAACGCCCGCAACCGGATGGAGGCCGTCGGGCGGGCCCGTGGACTGGGCCTGCACTGACCGCGAGTCACCCGTGCGGGTGATGCGCACCAGACCCGCGCCACACCACCCTTCGAACCTGTGTTCGGTTCACGATGAGACACCGACCCGTCCCGCAGGTATCCCGACCCCCGTACCGGGAAGGTCACCACCGGACTGACACCGGGTCTCGCCCCGCACCCCGCGCGCATCCACCCAACTCCGCGACCAGGGCCGCCCGGTGCGGTCGGAAATCGGGCTTGGGCCACCATAGCGGGCTTAACCCCGTTCGTAGTGGGTATCGAGTCCTGGCCGGCACCCGCCGGCGGGAGGGACCGCGATGAACGAGTCGTTCAGCTTGGGTCGGATCGCGGGCGTTCGGGTCGGAGTGAACTGGAGCGTTCTGGTGATCTTCGGCCTGATCGTCTACGGACTGGCCGGGGTGCAGTTCCCCAGCCTGTACCCGGGATACGTGGGTGGGGCCTACCTGTTGGCCGGACTGCTCGCCGCCCTGGTCTTCGTCGGTTCCCTGCTCGCGCACGAGCTCGCCCACGCCGTGGTCGCCCGGCACAACGGGCTCACCGTCGAGGGAATCACGCTGTGGCTGTTCGGTGGTGTGGCCAGACTGTCCGGGGAGGCACCCAGTCCCGGTGCGGAGTTGCGGATCGCCGGGGTGGGGCCGCTGGTGAGCCTGCTGCTGGGTGTGGGTTTCGCCATCCTGGCCGTGCTGGTGCGGGTGTCCGGAGTGCACGGCCTGACCATCGCCGTGTTGGGTTGGCTGGCCGGCATCAACATCGTGCTGGCCATCTTCAACGTGGTTCCGGCCGCGCCACTGGACGGTGGCCGACTGTTGCGTGCCATCGTGTGGTGGCGTACCGGCGACCGACTCAAGGCCACCATCAGGGCCGCGCAGGCCGGTCGGGTGTTCGGCTGGTTCCTGATCATCGCCGGCCTGCTGTTCTTCCTCACCGGGCAACTTCCGGGTGGACTGTGGTTGGCCCTGATCGGCTGGTTCCTGATCGGCGCGGCCAGCGCCGAGGGTCAACAGGCGGCGGTGCGCCAGGCGCTCGCCGGCCTGCCGGTGCTGCGCATCATGACCTCCGAACCGATGACCGTGCCGGCCGCGATGAGTGTCCACGACTTTCTGACCAACTACACCCTGGCCCACCGACACTCGGCATACCCGGTACTGGACCCGGCCGGGGAGGTGATCGGACTGGTCACCCACGGTCGGATCACCAGCGTGCCGCCCGACGACCGGGCCAGGGTGCTGGTTGGCGAGGCCGCCTGTCCGATGGACGAGGTCCCCACCACCACCCCGAACGAGCCGGTGGCCGACCTGCTGCCCCGGCTGGGCGGATGTGCGGAGGGTCGCGCGCTGGTCTTCGACCAGGGCCGGCTGACCGGGATCGTGGCACTGTCGGACGTCACCCGGGCCCTGCGCTGGACGGACGTGACCTGGCGAGAACGGGTGAGTAGGTAGGACAGCCGGTGGCCACACGGTGCGACCGTTGGCAGGTGCGCGTTCGGTTCGGCAGAATCGCAACCACAGGGTCACCAACAGACGAGCAGGGACCGCGGGGGTCACGGGAACCAGAACCAGCGGAAGTCATCAGCGTTCGACGGATTCGGCAGACAGGTGCTGACACGATCGGTGGGGCAGGTCTAGCGGCGTGGTCATTCCGGTCTATGACGTCAATCCCACACGTAGAACACCCTGGATGACCTACGCCCTGATAGCAGCCAACATCATCATCTTCCTGTTCACCCCGACCTCACGCACCTTCGTCGTACACGGCGACACGTTGACCCAGACCTGTCAGCAGGAGGCGTTCTACCACGAGTTCGGCGCCATCCCCCGGGAGATGCTGCACAACCGCCAACTGGCCATGGTGCCGAACGGGAAGGTTGGGCAGGGACCCGGCGGACCCGGGTGCGTGGTTGCTCCGCCGACGTACGACAAGGACCCGATCCTGTCTGTACTGTTCGCCATGTTCCTGCACGGTGGTTGGCTACACCTGCTCGGCAACATGCTGTTCCTGTGGGTCTTCGGCAACAACGTCGAGGACCGGTTGGGTCGGATCCGGTTTCTGGCGTTCTACCTGGTCTGTGGATACGTGGCCGCCTACGGATTTGCGCTGTCCACTCCCAACTCCGTCCAGGCGCTGATCGGCGCGTCCGGTGCGGTGGCTGGCGTGCTCGGCGCCTACATCGTGCTCTACCCGCGGGCCAGGGTGTGGAGTCTGGTGCCGTTCCTGTTCTTCATCCCGCTGCGACTGTCGGCCTGGATCGTGTTGGGGCTGTGGTTCGTGATCCAGGGGCTCTACTCGTCGGGGTATGCGGTCTCCGGCGGCGGTGCGGTCGCCTATCTGGCGCACGTCGTCGGGTTCGCGCTGGGCGTGTTGGTTGGTCTGGTGCTCAGGGAGACCGGTCCGCACCAGCCGAGGCAACCACGGCCACCCAACTTCGGGCCCACGTCCTATCCACAGCCGCCACCCTCGCCCTGGGATCCCCGCTGAGGGTGACCGCCGGCCCGGTCACAGGCTGTTCCAGAGGTACAGGTGCTGACCGCGCGCGATCGCGGCACGGGCGAGGTCGGACAGTGGCCCGAGGATCACCGAGAGCGTGTCCGCGGAGACGTCCTCGACCTCGTCCCGGTCGGCCCAGCGCCGGGCGATCTGGTCGGCGTGTGCCCCGTTCACCTCGGCCATCGCCTCGACCAGGCGGGGACGCACCCGGCTGACCCAGGGACCGGTGTCGCCACGAGTGTCGACCAGCCCACCCCCGCCGGACCCGAGCACGTCCTGAAAGGACACACCGGTGAGCACGGACTGGAGGGCGTCAAACTCCAGCGAGGTCAGTTCACCCACGGCGACGGCGTCGGTGACGCCGCCCACGAACGGCCCCTGGCCGAGTTGGGCGGTGGCCTCCTCGTCCGAGCCGGCCGCGAACACCTCGCCGATCACGTCGCCGATCCTCTCCTGTCGGCCGGCCATCGGCGAACCGGCGGCCACGGTCACACACCACGGACCAACCGCCACGACCCGCCGAACCGTGCCCGGCCCGCGATCTCAGTCCGGCGGCTCCGACTCCGGGTCCCTGTCCTCCGTGTGCTCCCGGTTCGCCGCGGCACGGGTTTCCGCGCCGGTCTCGCCCTCGTATCCGATGTCGTCGCCAGCCACCCTGCCGACGAAGGTGCTGGTCGGGGTGGTTCCGGTGGTGCTGTGCCGGTCCGGGGCGGTCGGGTCGCACACGCCACCGGACGCCCGGGTACGGGCCACCCCCGGGTCGACCGGCACGTCCTGCTCGACCTTCTGCCCCGGTTCGAGAACCCCTGGTTCCACACCGACGTGCCGACGCCGCCGATGCCAGACCCGCCGCCAGAGTGGGCGGTCGCGCCATCGACGGCGCGAGCGGGTCACGGCCCGGCGCCGGCGGGCGACAACGGGAAACGCAACATCGCGCCTACTCCGTCGCGGAGCGCCAGCCGGTCCGGTTCGACCGCCACGAGCTGACCGCCGGTGGCCACCAGCGCCCGGACCATGGCGGCGTCGGCACGCTCAGGTACCACCGTGTCCGGTCGGGCGCCCAGGGTCACCACCTCCTCGCGACGCAGCGCCAGCCACAGCGGCTCGGACCCCACCCAGGCCCGGGTGTCGTCCAGGGTGGTCTCGGTGACCAACAGGGTCTCCACCGCGCCGGCGGCCAGTGCGGTGACCACTCGGGCCAGTCCGTCCACGGCGGTGGCCCTCCCACGGGCGAACTCGTAGTCCTGGGCGACCTGGTCGACGTCGGCGTGCCGCCGCTGGTCGAGAACCCGGTCCACGTGCCGGGCCAGCGACTCCTCCGACACTCCCGGAGAACGGCTCAGATCACCGATCTCCACCGCCAGGTCGTGGCTGGCCGCGGGCAGACGTTCCATCAGCGCGGCACGCGCCCGCTGGTCACCGGAGACGATCACCGCGTCCGGCCGGTAGCCACGGCGAAGATCCTCCACCGTCTCGGCGACCTGCTTGGCGTTGTGTTCCCAGTTCTCCTCCACGCCGCGCTGGTATCGGCGTTGCGACCAGCCGCCCGGTGCGTTCTTGGAGATCGGATACAGGTCCGTCTCCACCTCGACGGTGTCGGTACGGCCGGGCGCGGCTCGGACCCTGATGTCGGCACCCCGTCGGTCCACCAGCACCAGGAGGTAGGGCGGATGCCGGCTGCGGTCGCGGGCGACCAGCCAGGGCATCAGGTCCGGCAGCGCGGACCGGCGGGCCACCTCACGGCCCGGACGAACCGCCAGATGTTCCGACAGCAGTACCCGGTCGCCCGAGGACACCAGCAGTTGGGACTGGTCTCCGGCAACAGGCGCCGGCGACACGACCTGGTCGAGTGCCTCCAGTTCGCCCGGACCGGCTCCCTGTGCCTCCAGTTGGAGACGCAGGCCCCGCCAGCGCAGTTCAGCCTGTTTCCGGGCGTCCGCGGTGCCATGCGTGGTGTCAGCCCATACCGTGATAAATGGTGCATCACTCTCATACACCTGCTGGAGAAAGTCCATGCGCACCGACACCACCAGCCTTTCTGCACGGTGGATACCCGACCACCTGTCGCTCACACACCGTTCCACCGACCGGGGTCGTGCCCGGTCGACAGGCCGAGCGACCGGGGTACCAGCCGGCGTCCCCACCGGCGAGGGGCGTGCCGGCCACGCGCCGACATGCCGGCCCGAGGCGCCATGTCGACCGCTGGCTCAGGACCATCCCGGACGTATGCTCACCGCCAACGCGGTCACGCGCGTCCCGTGCGGTTCACCCTCACCCGACCCGCCTGCGGCGGCGGCCATGGCCGCCCCCATGCAGAACGCGCAGGTGATCACGCCGTGGCCCCGACGGTCTGGTCAGACCAGAGGAACCACGGTGACCGACCAGACCCCACAGACGAACCAGAACACCGCACAGATCACCCCCGAACCGGCCCGTCCCAGCCGGCGCAACCTGCTGGCCGTGGCCGGGCTGGTGGCCGCCGGGGTGTCCGTCACCCACTCCACCGTCGGACTGGCCGAACCGGCGGCGCCGACCGTCCGGAACGCCGGACCGGGCGCCGGTCGACGGCTGCCCACCAATCTGTTCACGCTGGGTGTGGCGTCCGGTGACCCGTTGCCCGACGGAATCGTGCTGTGGACCCGACTGGCACCACGGCCGCTCGACGGGGGCGGAATGCCGGCACAGCCGGTCCTGGTCGAGTGGGAACTGGCCGAGGACGAACGGTTCGTCCGGGTGTCCGCGCGCGGCTCCGTGGTGACCCGACCCGACCGGGCACACAGTGTGCACGTCGACGTACGGGGCCTGGCATCTGGGCGGCCCTACTTCTACCGGTTCCGCGCCGGCGGTGAGATCTCGCCGACCGGCCGTACCCTGACCGCGCCGGCAACCGACGCCTCGCCGCGTCACCTGCGGTACGCCATCGCGTCCTGTCAGAACTACCAGGACGGGTACTTCGGCGCGCTGGCGCACCTGGCCGACGAACCCGACCTGTCCTTCGTGGCCTTTCTCGGCGACTACATCTACGAGTCCGCGCCGAACCCGCGCGCGGTCCGGGTCCACCAGGGCACCGGGGAGCCGGTCACCCTGACCGACTACCGGAACCGCCACGGGCAGTACCGGAGCGACCCGGACCTCCAGGCCGCGCACGCGACGCACCCCTGGATCGTCACCATCGACGACCACGACGTGGACAACAACTGGGCCGGGATTAACCCACAGGACCCCTGGGCGCAGAGCCTGGCGGCATTCCGGGCCCGACGGGCCGCGGCCTTCGAGGCCTACTACGAACACATGCCACTACGCCGGGACTCGACACCGCATGGACCGAACATCCGGTTGTACCGGCGGATGAGGTTCGGCGGCCTGACCACCGTGCACGTGCTGGACACCCGGCAGTACCGCAGCGGCCAGCCGACCAGCCTGGCACAGGCCGACGACCCGTCACTGACCATGACGGGACCGGCGCAGGAACGGTGGCTGGTCCGGGGAATGTCCACCTCGGACACCCGGTGGAACCTGGTGGCGAACCAGGTGATGTGGGCACAGAACGATCGGCGCGCCGGCCCGGATGTCAGCTTCGACCTCGACAACTGGGACGGCTACCGGGTGCAGCGTCGCCGACTGCTGGAGTTCTTCGGTTCGGGTGCCACCCGCAATCCGGTGGTGTTGACCGGCGACCGGCACCGGACCTGGGTCTGCGATCTCAAACCGGACTTCGATGATCCTCGTTCACCCGTGGTGGGCGCCGAGCTGACCGGAACCTCGATCAGTTCGGGCGGCGACGAGGACAACCGACTGTTCCACGCCGTGTACGACCCGGTGATGGCGGAGAGTCCACACTGGAAGTACATCGACGCCCGGCGTGGCTACCTGGTGGGCGACCTGTTCACCGACCGGATGGAGGTCGCCCTCCGTACCGTGGACACGGTGTGTCGACGGGAGGGCACGACCGTGCGCACCGCCGCCCGGTTCGTGGTGCTCGACGGCCGACCCGGCGTCGCCGTGGACGTCTCCGACGCCGGATGAGGTCGGGCCGGCGCCGCCGACCGAACCAGCCTCAGTTGGCGCCGGTGGCCGGCACGACGAAGATGTTCTGGGCGACCCGGTTGCCGTTCGCGTCGGTGTTCGAGGAGATCACCACGGTGGCCCCCTGCTTCACGTCGGTCGCGGTCCCGGTGGTCGTGGTGGTCACCTTCACCCCGGTCGGCAGGGCGATGTCCACCGTGCCGGCCCTGGTCTGGAGGGTCAGCGTGTCGCCGTGCACCGTGGCGACCGTGCCGGTGACCGCTCCGGGCCCGAACAGCCCGCCGAGACCTCCCGCGCCGAACCCACCGCGCCCGCCGAAGCCCCCGCCCCGGCCGGTGTTCCCGCCGGCGCGATCACCGCGACCCGGGGTACCGCCACCGCTGCCGGCCAGAAACCCACCGTTGGTGTCACACAGGGCGGTGACCACCCGGTTGCCCTGCCCACAGGGAAGGTCGCCCTGTTGCGCCTGGGTGATGGCCGCCGCCAGCGTGGGCGGTCCGGCCGGCGCGGTGACCCGGCCGGCATAGAAGGCGCCGGCGGCCACCGCCAGGGCGACCCCGACACCGACCAGGGTGGCCGGTGGCACCCGCCGCCTGCCCGATCGGGTCGGCGAGGTCGTGGTCGGTTCGGAGCCGGACCACAGGATGTCGTCGCTCATGTCAGACCTTCCTTCTCGCACGGGGATCACTCGTAACGCAGGGCCTGTACCGGATCGAGTCGGGCGGCCTGGCGGGCCGGCCAGTACCCGGCGAGGACGCCGACCACGGTGGCCGAGGCGAAGGCCAGCCCAACCCCGGCCAGGCTGGGTGCGGCGGCGACGTTGACCGAACGGCCGACCGCGCCGGCGGCCAGGGCGCCGACACCGACACCCAGTACCGCACCAGCGAGGCTGACCATCACCGCCTCGACCACGAACTGCCGGCTGATGTCACGGCGGCGGGCACCGATCGCCTTGCGGGTGCCTATCTCCCGGGTGCGTTCCCGAACCGAGACCATCATCGTGTTGGCGATGCCGATCCCACCGACCACCAGGGCGATGGCCGCGATACCGATGAGGAAGTTCCGCAGCGTGCTGGCCTGGTCGTCGGCGACCTGGAGGAGTTGGTCCTGGCTGACCTGGCTGAAGTCGTCGGCATCGGCCGGCCCCAGTTGGTGACGGGCCCGAAGTTCCTGGCCGATCTCGGCCATCACCATCCCGATCCGATCCCGGCCGTCCACCGACACCCCGATCGCCCGCAGGGTGCCGGTGCCGGTGAGCCGGTCCGTGGCCGCGCTGATCGGGACGAACACCACGTCGTCCGCGTTGCCGATCCCGGCCGAACCCTTCGGCGCGGTGACCCCCACCACCGCGAACGGAATGCCGTTGACGTCCACGGTGGTCCCCACGGCCGAGCCCGGGGTCAGACCCAGGTCGGAGACGGTGCTGGACCCCAGCACGGCCACCCGCAGGCCGGTGGCCACCTCGTGTTCGGACAGGAACGCACCGACCTGGATGTGGTAGCCCCGGACCAGGGCCTCGTCCGGGGTGGTACCGGTCACCGTGGTGGTGGTGTTGGCCCGTCCTGCGGTGACCAGTGCGTTGCCCACGGACAGTTCGGGGGCAACCGCGGCCACTCCCGACAGCCGGGCCAGTGCCTCGGCGTCGTCCCGGGTCAGCGTGGTGGCACTGCCGGCCCCTCCCCGGATGCCCCCGGAGAACGCCGCGCCGGCCTGCACCGACACCAGGTTGGTGCCCAGGCTGGTGATTCGCGCGGTGAGTTGCTGCTGGGCACCCTGCCCGACGGCGAGCAACGCCACCACCGCGGCGACCCCGATGACCACGCCCAGGGTGGTCAGCGCGGTGCGCAGCGGGTTGGCGCCCAGCCGGTGCCAGGCCAGCCGGACGGCCTCGGTGAACCTCACCGTGGCCCCCCGGGCCGATCGGGTGCGTCGGTCCCGACCGGCTCGGACCAGCCGGACACGATCCGCCCGTCGGCGATGCGCACCACCCGGTCGGCGTGCGCGGCGATTCCCGGATCGTGGGTGATGGTGATGACGGTCAGGCCGGAACTCCGCAGTGTGTCGAGCAGGGCCAGCACGTCGGCACCGGACGCGGAGTCGAGGTTGCCGGTGGGTTCGTCGGCCAGGAGCAGCGGTGGACGGGTCACCAGGGCCCGGGCGATGGCCACCCGCTGACGCTGTCCGCCGGACAGTTGGTTGGGCCGGTGTCTGTGCCGGTCGGCCAACCCGACCTGGTCGAGTGCCTCGCGGGCCCGGGAGAGTCGCTCGGCGCGGCGCGTACCGGCGTAGACCAGTGGGGCTGCCACGTTGTCCAGTGCCGACTCGGCGGCGACCAGGTTGAAACTCTGGAAGACGAATCCGATGGCCCTGCTACGCAGTCTGGCCAACTGGTCGTCGGACAACCGCCGGGTGTCGGTGCCGCCGAGCCGATAGGTGCCCTCGGTCGGCCGGTCGAGCAGCCCGAGCAGGTGCAGCAGGGTGGACTTTCCCGAACCGGACGGTCCGACGACAGCCACCGACTCGCCCTGCCAGACGGTCAGGTCAACCCCGCGCAGGGCGGACACGACCTCGCCACCCAGTTCGTACCGGCGGGTGAGCCCGGTGATCTCGATGAGCGGCCGGCTGGCCGGCCCGGTCGACACGGCCGGTTCGTTGACGTTCCCCTGCCTCGGGGCGGGGGCCTCCTGGTTCACCGGCGATTTCCTAGTCACCGTTGCCACCGCCGGCCCGGCCACCGAACCCGCCCCCACCGAAACCGCCCCCGCCGAAACCGCCACGGCCACCGAACCCACCGCGGCCACCCACACCGCCCACGGCCGGAACCGGGGTGGTCCGGGCCGGGTTGACCACGCCGGTGACCACGGTCTCGCCCTCCCTCAGCCCGGTGACGATCTCGGTCAGACCGTTGGTGGACAGCCCGACGGTGACCTGCCGGTCGCTGGGCCGGCCGGCCAGGAGGACCTGCACGGTCGGGTTGTCGGCACCACCTCCGATGGCCGAGGTCGGCACGGCGAGCACGTTCTGGCGTTCGGCCACCGTGATCGACACTCCGGCGGACATGCCGGGGAGCAGGCCGGTCGGCGGATGCGGGATGGTGATCTGCACCGGGAAGGTCACCGCCGTGGTCGCCGCGGCGGCCGCGTTGCCCGGGGCCTCGTTCGCCTGGGTCGGTGCCGAGGCCACCGCGCCGGCCGTGGTGACCGACAGCGCGGGGAAGGTCACCTGCACGGTCTGGCCGCCCCTGATGTTGGGGACGTCGAGTTCGGACACCGACGCCTGGACCAGCATCGCGGTCGAGCGTTCCTCCACGGCGGCCTGACCGGCGGTCGGCGGCAGCCCGGTACCGACGTTGACCGCGGTGACCACGCCGTCGGCCGGGGCGACCAGTCTGGTGGCGTCCACCGCCGCCTGTGCGTTGGCCACCTCGGCCTCGGCCTGGGCGACGGCTGCCGCGTTCTGGGCCCGGGTGGTCACGGTGGAGGTGGAACCGTCCTGGCCGGTCCCGCCGCCCGCACGACCGGGAGCCGGGGGCACGGTGGGCACCGGTTCGGCCGCTCTCGCCTGCGCCGCGGCGAGTTGGGCCTGCGCGACGGTGAGTTGTTGTTGCTGCTGACTGTCGTCGAGTTGGGCCAACACCTGGCCGGAGCGCACCTGTTGACCAGCGTGCACCGACACCGTGCGCACCACCTGTTGACCCGAGGCCACCGAGACGGTGCCGCCGGAACCACCGCCGCCGGAACCACCGCCGGAACCGGTGGAGAAGGCGAGGCTGAGCAGGTGCGCCGGTGCCACCCTGCCCGTCGCGTCGATCCGATCAGCGACCGTCTGCCTGCTGACCCGGGCACTCAGGTAGTGGGTTGCCTGGGTGGCGTCACCGTTCCGGTGCAGGACCAGCACGGTGGCCGGCACGGCGAGCACCACGATCGCGGCAGGTGGGATCCAACGTCGCATGTCCTCATGAGTACGGCCATTAACTTAAGGAAAGCTGAAACAAATGTTCGAGGTTGATCAAGACGGTAAGCCTCGTCCGACGCTGTTTTCCGTTAATACGTTGGAAATCCGGCATACTGCCCGTCATGCGCGTGCTGACCGAGGTCGTGGTACCGCTGTCAGTCCGCGACCTCACCCACGCTGACCTGCCCTGCTGCGAGTGGGCCGGAGTGCCACCACACCTGGACTATGTGGCCACCGCTCTGGACCGGGCCTGCGCCGGTGAGGTCGACTACCTCGCGGTGTGCGGGCCGACCGACCTGCCGTTGGGTATCGGCGGGGTCGACTACACGGCACGCCGGGGTGTAGGAACGCTGTGGCAACTGGTGGTACATCCCGCGTTGCGTTCGTGCGGCATCGGCACCCTGCTGATCCGTGCGGCCGAGGACCGGATCCGGGCCCGCGGCCTGCACCGTGCCGAACTGGCCGTGGAGCACAGCAATCCCCGGGCCCGTGCCCTGTACCAACGGCTGGGCTACGTGGTTGGCGGTACCGCGTTGCACCGATGGGACATCGAGAACCCGGACGGCTCGCTGGCGCACTACCAGACCCGGTGCACCCAGATGGGCAAGGAGCTGTGAACCCGGCCCGGCCCGGCCCGACGGTCAGGCCCGCAGGTAGGCACCGGCCCGACGCATGGTCCGGCCGAAGATCCGGTAGCCGCAGAACGTCTGTCCGCAGCGGCAGGGTGTGACGTCCTCGGCCCGCTCGGCCGAGGGACTTCCGTCGAACACCGCGCTGGGGTGCCACTCGGCCACGAAGGAGGCCACCGAACGCACCACCGAGACCGGCACCTGACACACGCACACCCGGCCGCACACGCACTCGGCGGTCGCCGTCGGTGTCTGGCCCGCCGGAACGGCCATCCGGCCAGGTTCCGTCGCCACGGTCGGTGTGCCGTGTCTGGTGGCTGTGGGCAGCCAGTCCGATCCGGTCCACTCCGACACGTACCGACCGGGGTGACTGTCGGTGCGGCTGACCACGTGCTCGGGCCGGTCATCCGGCCGTCGGTAGGAGGCGGACGGCTCACCGAACATGGCGCCCTCCCCCGGCCACCGGCACGTCCCCCACCCTCGGAGCCGGCACCGGTCTACTGCTCCGGCATCGCGGCGGTCGCATGCGCATCGGCGGTCCTCTTCCGGTCATGTACTGGGTTGCCCGACAAGCTCTCCCCTCGCGCCGCCCGACCCAGGATCACGTCGGTGACGCACCACGGCCCAACCAACCGTGTGTGAACGCGCCCCGACCGGGTCCATGCAGGGCCCGCATACCCGGTCCGGCGATATTCCGGACCGGTGTTCCGACCGGCGGCCGGGAGCGGGGATTCGACCGACCTGTTCCGGGTAGAGCGGCAGGGTGGGTCGGGACGGGCGACCGGCGGACGGGTGTCTGGGTGACCCACAGTGTTCGACGGCCGGAGTGAGGGGAACCCGATCATGACCAGCACGAGACCAGGCCAGGCCGGGGTGGACACTGACCGGCGCCACGATGGTCCAACCGGCGGTAACCAGCCACCCGGCACCCGTGGCCACACCTCCATCGCGGACGGAGTGGTGCAGAAGATAGCCGGGATCGCGGCCCGGGAGGTCTCCGGAGTGTACGAACTGGGGGCGGGTCCGGCCCGGGCGATGGGTGCGATCCGCGAACGGGTACCCGGCACCGGTGGTGCCGCACTGGCCCAGGGCGTGGCCGTGGAGGTCGGCGAGCGACAGACCGCGGTGGACCTCGACCTGGTCACCGAGTACGGGGTGGCCATCGACGAGTTGGCCGCCGCGGTGCGGCGCAACGTGATCGGTTCGGTGGAGCGGATGACCGGACTGGAGGTGACCGAGGTGAACATCACCGTGGACGACGTGCACGTCCCCGGCGACGACCAGCCGGTCCGTTCCCGCCAGGGCGACGGTGCGGGCGCCTGATGGACACGCGGCCCCACGCCCACGCGGCCCGGCCTGACGCCCCACCGGGTGGCCGGCGGGGTGGAT
>DATCWR010000205.1:0-2230 GCA_036566245.1 Mycobacteriales bacterium
CGGGTCGGCGGGTACCGCCAGGTTGATGCTGGCCGCCGGACGCGGGTGCACCCGCAGGACCAGTTCGGTGACCAGGCCGAAGGCACCCAGGGATCCGGCGAACAGTTTGCCCAGGTCGTAGCCGGCCACGTTCTTGATCACGTGCCCGCCGGACCTGGCCACCGTCCCGTCGCCCAGCACCACGGTCATGCCGATGACCAGGTCGCGTAGCGCGCCGTGGACCAGGCGGTGCGGTCCGGCATCGCCGGTGGCCAGCAGTCCGCCCACGGTGGCCCCGACCGCCCCGGTGGATGGGTCCACCGCCAGCCACTGGCCGGCCGGGGCGAGGGCCTGCTGTAGGTCGGTCAGCCGTGTCCCGGCCTGCACCGCCACGGTCATGTCGGCGGGGTTGTGGGTGATCAGGCGGTTCATCCCGGTGGTGTCGATGACCAGGTCCGGGTCGGGTACCGGGGCGCCCCAGTCCAGGCTGGTACCGCCGGCCCGGATCAGCAGCGTGCCGGCCGAGTCGGCCACGGCCTGGTGTGCCTCGGCCAGGGTGGTGGGCCTCGCCACCGAGGTCGGGTCGGGTGCTCGGTTGGCGGCACGGGGTTCGCGGGTCGACGCAGCCGGCGTCTGTGTTGCCGCCTCCGATACCTGGTCTGTCATCCTCGCCTCACATCCGCTCGATGACGCCGGCCTGTTCCAACGGGTGTGGCCGGTACGGGCCGGGCCGCTCCCCGCACAGGCGGGGTGTGGGCAGCACCTTGCCCGGGTTGCACAACCCGTTGGGGTCGAAGGCGGTGCGCACCCGGGCCATCACCGCCAGGTCGTCCTCGCCGAACATCCGTGGCATCGAACACGCCTTGTCGGTGCCGATGCCGTGTTCACCGGACAGCGAACCGCCCAGTTCCACGCACAGTTCGGCGATGTCGTGGGCCAACTGTTCGGCCTGCTCGGCCTGGCCGGCCGCCTCGCTGTAGAGCACCAGCGGGTGCAGGTTGCCGTCGCCGGCGTGGAACACGTTGGCCACCCGCAACCCGGTGTCCGCCGACATCTGGGCGATCCGGCCGAGCGCCTCGGCCAACCGGGTGCGGGGCACCACCCCGTCCTGGACGAAGTAGTCCGGGCTGATCCGGCCGACCGCGGCGAAGGCGGCCTTGCGGCCCTGCCAGATCGCGGCGCGCTCGGCCTCGTTGGCCGCGATCCGGATCTTGGTGGTGCCGTGTTGGTGGCAGATCTGCGACAACTGCTGGAACATGTCGTCGCAGTCGACCTGCGGCCCGTCCAGTTCCACCACCAACGCGGCGGCGGTGTCCAGGGTGTACCCGGCGTGGGTGGCCGCCTCACACGCCTCGATGGCCAACCGGTCGAGCATCTCGATGGCCGCGGGCACCATCCCTGCGGCGATCACGTCGCTGACCGCGTCACCGGCCTGTTCCATCGAGGGAAAGTCGGCGACCAGGGTGCGCACCGACTCGGGTTTGCGCAGCAGCCGCACTGTGATCTCGGTGGCGATCCCGACGGTGCCCTCGGTGCCGATGAACAGCCCGCGCAGGTCCGGCCCCTCCCCCTCGGTGGAGTCCCCACCCAGGGTGACCACCGACCCGTCGGCCAGCACCACCTGCACGGCCAGCACGTGGTGCACGGTGAAGCCGTACTTCAGACAGTGCGCGCCGCCGGAGTTCTCCGCCACGTTCCCGCCGATCGTGCACACGATCTGGCTGGACGGGTCGGGCGCGTAGTAGAGGTTGTGGCCGGCCACCGCGCGGGACATGCCGGCGTTGGTCACCCCCGGCTGCACCACCATGCGCTGGTTGGCCACGTCGATGTGCAGGATCCGCCGCATCCGGGCCAACGAGATGACCACACCGTCGGCCACCGGCACCGCGCCACCGGACAGTCCAGTGCCCGCGCCCCGGGCCACGAACGGGATGTGTTCGCGGGCGCACAGCCGCACCGCCGCGGCGACCTGTTCGGTGGACTCCGGCAACACCACCAGGGCGGGTACCACCCGGTAGCCGGTCAGCCCGTCGCACTCGTAGGTCCGCAGTTCGGCCGGGTCGCTGATCACCCCCGAACGGCCGAGGGCGGCTTCGAACTCCTGACGCAGCGCGGCACCGATCACGGGCACCTCCCGGCTGACACCTGGGACGTTTCCGTCATTGTCCCGCGAAGCAGGCCCACGGCGGGCGGTAACTCCACACCTGGTGGCCACGGCCGTGGCCACCAGGTGTGGAGTTACCGCCCGCCG
>DATCWR010000215.1:0-2070 GCA_036566245.1 Mycobacteriales bacterium
CACCGACGGGCTGTCCGGGGTGTCGCTGGCGCCGTTCCAGATCCTGGCCGGTGCCGGTGCGACCTACCACGACCGGGATCATCTGTGGCATCTGGCGATGGCCGACCGGTTGGCCCAGGCTGACCCGGATCTGCTTCGCGGTACCCGCAACCTGGTGGTGGACACCACCGACCCGCGGTCCCAGACGGCCGGGGTTGACTGGTGGGAGCGGCTCACCGACGAGGGCGCCGAGGGCATGGTGGTCAAGCCACTGGCGAACCTGAGTAGGTCCCGGCGTGGCCTGGTACAGCCAGGACTGAAGGTGCGGGGTCGGGAGTATCTGCGGATCATCTACGGCCCGGACTACACCGAGCCGGAGCATCTGGACCGGTTACGTCAACGCAACCTGGGGCACAAGCGTTCTCTGGCGCTGCGTGAGTACGCGGTGGGTCTGGAGGCGCTGGAACGGTTGGCTCGAGGTGAGCCGCTGTGGCGGGTGCACGAGTGCGTGTTCGCGGTGCTGGCCCTGGAATCCGAACCGGTCGACCCGAGGCTGTGAGAGACGGCACCGGGTCGGGGCGGAATGTCCCCGGCCCGGTCACCGTCGGACCCGTCCGGTCGCCTCAGACGTGGCGACCCAGGAAACAGAGAAACTCGGTCTGTGCGTCGGCGCCGGCCGGGGGTTCCACCCTGGGCCCGAAGGCCCCGCTCCCGCGCAGCATCGAGTCCAGCGGCTTCAGTCCCTCGTGGACCCTCCG
Source organism: Mycobacteriales bacterium (assembly GCA_036566245.1). Taxonomy (GTDB): domain Bacteria; phylum Actinomycetota; class Actinomycetes; order Mycobacteriales; family DASULA01; genus DASULA01. The sequence continues at coordinate 738 of DATCWR010000215.1, forward strand.
GACCGTCTCGGCGTCCAGTCGCTCATCCCCACCGACCGCCCGGGCGAGATCCCAGGTGTGCACCAGCACCTCGATGGTGGCCAACCGGGCCACCGCCTGTTCGAAGGTCATCGTGCCGATCGGGGTCGGGAATGACCGTGTCGCCGTTTCCGGGTCGGACAGCGAGGTGAGCACGGCCTGTTGCAGTTCCTGCCATGCCGTCACCAGATCGGTGTCGGCAGTCACCGGTTCGGGTGTACCGCCGGTGGCTGAGGACACCATGGTGCGAATGCCGCCCACGACATGCTCGGCAACGTCGCGTGCGGTCCAGTCGGCACACGGGCTGGGTGCGGACCACCGATCGGGCGGAGTGGCAGCGATCCGCGCCGCGAGGTCATCGGCGACTCGTTGAAACTGCGTGGCGATAATCTGGGACATGGCCGGAATCTTAGGGGCTGCCCCCGGCACGCCGGTGTCCGGTCTTCTGGGCGTTCGGCCCCGATCCGGTGCCGTACCAGGACGGCCGTCCGCACCCTGCCGCCGACGGCCGTCCACCCCGAGAAGGTGAACCTCTGGCACAGCCGGGGGAACTGGCCGTCGTATCCACGATAATTCAGTGTCAAACCACCCGGCCCGGTGAATGTTGCGATCCGCCGGCCGCAGGACCGTTCCTGTTACTGATTTCGACACTCCTCACCGCGGAGATGCGTGACTTCCCTGCCACCGTTATCAATACTCCGTGGGTCCGTCTCGCGCTTCTCAGGGGGTTCAGATGGAACGTGAAGCGGTTACAAAGCTTTGCGGCATAAGGATTCGGATGCGTCGTAAACGAACCGCGGTGGAGCGGAATGCGGCCGAGCACGCCGCGTACTTCGCCCGACTCAGACTGGTCGGACAGCGGTTGGTCAGCACCCGGGAGGCGGCCGAACTGGCCCAGGTGAGCGCCCGCACCATCCGTACCTGGGCACAGCGCGGCGTCCTGGCCAGCCAGAAGGACGACCGCGGTCACAACTGGTACCGGGAGGGCGACGTGATGGCCGCCGAGATCCGGGCCCGGTACGTCCCGCGAACCACCGGCCCGCGAACCACCGGCCCACGAACCACGGCTCCACCCGCTCACCCACGGTGAACGGACGGGCGGGTACCGCCAGTTATGTCCTGCCCCAACCGGGTAGGCCGACACCGTCGACGGCACGAACCGACCACGCGGAAGAGGTGTGTGCCGATGGCTCATCCAGGCGAACCGCTGCCCTCACCGGATCCGACCCACCCCGCGCCAACCCCGTCTCCGGCGCCCACACCGGTGCCGGGGCCCGAGCCGGGAGATCCCGGCCCAACCCACCCGCGGCCCGGG
>DATCWR010000227.1:0-2180 GCA_036566245.1 Mycobacteriales bacterium
ACAGCCCGTCACCGCGCTTGGCCAGCTTCTGGTAGTGCACGGCCAAGGTTTCGTCCTCACCCGGGCGGATCTTCTTGCGGGCGCCCTTGACGACCACCGCGTTCTTCGCGTGCCGGGACAGGATCTCGTTGCCGTCGTGGGTGATCGCCCGGTCGTCGAATGCCTCACGGAACCGCTCGATGGCCTTGTCGAACCGCTGTTCCACGTTCGTCGGGAACTCGGCCACCCGGTCCGGCCACTCGGCCGACCACCGGTCCAGGTAGTCCTGCCACTTCCACGGGTCGGCGTACAGATAGGCCACCGAGTATGCCTCGAAGGTGTCCCGCATCACCCGGTCCACCTCGGCTGTGGGCACCTTCCAGCCGGCGCCCACGGTCTCCGGGCGTTCCCAGATGCGGATCGTCACCAGGTGACCGTCGGCCATCCGGCAGGCCACCAACGCGGTCGCGTCCCGATTCTTGCTGCCGTCGAAACCGAGGGTGATGGCATCCCCGGGCCGAAGGCCGTCATCTGGGCGGGCCTGCAAGTCCCACGCTTCCGGGCCGACGAACGCGCTCTCGCCGACCACGATCTCGTTGAGGAAGTACCGGCGCCGATCAGCCTCGGTGTGCCTGCTCGACCGGACCTCGTGCATGATCCGGCCGCGAATGTTCACCCACCCGCCGCGCTCCCGGGCACTGTCGCCGTACTGGCGGAGTAGTTCGGCGTACACCGCCTCGTCGTCGGTCAGGTCCTCGACCCTGTGCGGCTCGACGGTGTCCACGTACACCCGTTCATCACCTGATTCGGCGGTGACCTGAGCCTCGCTGCCTTCGGTCGGATCCCAGCCGTTGGTCAGTTCCAGCCACCGGCCGTCCATCCCGGCAACGTTCCGTTTCACCGCGCCGGCGACCTTGCGGAACCCGCCCTGCAACGTGAACAGGTGCGACTCGGTGAGCGTCAGGAACGTCATCGGCGCACCCAACCGGGCCCGCGCCGAGGTGGTGACCGGTTCGATCCGCCCGCCCGACGGAAGGTTGACTCTGGTCTCCCCGGCGTCCATCCCGGCCAGGTCGACCAGCGGCCCGTTGCGGATCATGCTCAGCAGTGGCCGCCACGTGTTGTCGGTCTGATCCTCGGCGGTACCCAGGCAGACGATCAGCGGCGTGGGGTACGGCGCACCCACCGGATCGCCGGCCGCGTTCCACCCGTCGAAGCGTGTCGGGCCCAGGGCCTCGGCGAGGTTGATTGCCGCGCCGAAAGGGTCCTTCCCCCACTTCTGGGAGCGGCGCAACTGCCCACCCAGGTAGGCCAACCCGTCCGGTGCCGGCCACGGGGCGGCGTACGGGTACAGCCGGTAGAAGTGGACCAGGAACGTCCACATCTCGTCGGTGAGCCGATACGGCTCGCCCTGTAGGTAGCCGTCCGGGACGACCAGGTGTGCCTCGATCCATTCCCCGACGTCGTAGCCAAGCGTAGGCCAGGCGTGATCCTCATCCGGGCCCCGCCACGGCACCGGTCATCACCCCCCGACCGCCAGCACCTCGGCCGGCACCGGCACCGTGAGCGGGACCTGGTGCACGTCGGTCAACAGGCCGTCACCGGCCTCGTTCACCAGGAAGCTGCCGTCCGGCCCCTCGCGGTACAGCGTCGCCTCGACCGTGCGGTCGCCGTCGGCGAGCACACGGAACGACACGCACCGGTTCGGGTCGATTCCCAGCGCGGTCAGCCAGTCGATCAGTACCGGGGAGCCGATCAGTCTCTGAGCAACCCGGCCAGGGGTATGGACGTCCAGTTCGCACACCACACGCACGCTCACACCGCCTTGATCCGGCCACGCACCGACGTCGGCTCCGCACGGCGCTCGGCAACCTCATCCGACGCGATCTCCCACAACAACAGCCGCATGGCCTTCGGCGTCAGGCCCAACCGGTCCTCCAACTGGCGGGCCTCAGCCAACGCGTCCTTGTCCATTCGCTCGGCGGCCAACAGCACCCGGCAGTACCGGGCCACCGTCCGGGTCCACCCCAGACGTTCCCAGGCCACCGCCTGCGGAGTCGCCCACAACTGCGCCCACAGACCTTGCTCCGCCTTCAGTTTCCGGCCGGGCAGCGGCCACGGCGGCGGATCACCGCTCCGACCCTCCGCCGGGAGTTTCACCGGACCAGACCGGGCGTTCCTCCTGGCCGGGTCGAACTTCG
>DATCWR010000229.1:0-9173 GCA_036566245.1 Mycobacteriales bacterium
CTCGGTCGCAGGTCGGCCCACCGTAGCCGACCCCGCCCCCGCGGCCCGGCGACCCGCTCACGGCCGCGGTTACCAGGCGGTGGCGCGGTCGGCGATCCCGCCGGCCTGGACCGGTAACGCGGCCAGTCCTCGCAGGGTCAGGTTCTCCTTGTACCGGGGCGAGGACACGGCCGGCCCCGGGTCGCGCACCCGCTGGGCCATCCGGGTGAGCGCCAACCGCCCCTCCAACCGGGCGAGCGGCGCGCCCAGGCAGAAGTGCGGGCCGAACCCGAACGCGATGTGCCGCATGTCGCTACGAGTCGGGTCGAACCGGTCCGGTTCGGTGAATGCCTCCGGGTCACGGTGCGCCGCCCCGATCAGCAACATGCCCAGTTCGCCCCGGCGCAGCGGGGTGCCGGCGACCTCGGTGTCGGCCCGGGCCACCCGACCGACCAACTGCACCGGCGGGTCGTACCGGAGCACCTCCTCCACCACGCTGCCGCCCAGTTCTGGGTGTTGCGCCAGCGTCGCGAGCCAGTGCGGCTCGCGCAACAGGGCGAGCATGCCGTTGCCGATCAGGTTCACCGTGGTCTCGTGTCCGGCGACCAGCAGCAGCACGCAGGTGGAGATCAGTTCCTCCTCGGAGAGTTGGTCACCGGCCTGCTCCACCGCGATCAACGCGGAGAGCAGGTCATCGCCCGGGGTGGAGCGGCGGGTCTCGACCAGTTCGGCGAAGTACCGCCGGATGTCGTTCCCAGCCTGGATCTGGTCGGTGATGGTGGGGTCGGGTCCGCCGCTGAACGCGAACACCGGGTCCAGCGAGCGGGCCAGCAGGGACGACCAGCGACGGAACCTCGGTTCGTCCTCGATGGGCACTCCCAGAAGTTGGCAGATCACGGTGACCGGCAACGGGTAGGCCAGGTCGGTCACCACGTCGAACCGCCCCTGCTCGGCCGCGGCGTCGAGCAGGTCGTCGACCAGGTCGCGGATCCGCGGTTCGAGCCGGGCGACCACACCGGGGGTGAACGCCGCGGACACCAGTCGACGCAACCGGGTGTGGTCCGGTGGGTCGAGGAACAGGAACGAGGGGGTCGGCTCGGTCCAGGTCTCACCGTGGACCTGGGCGACCGCGTCCCGATAGGCCCGGTCCAGCCCGGATCCACGCCGGTCGACGCTGGCGTGCGGATCCCGCAGCAACGCCTGACACTCGGCGAACCGGGACATCACCACCACCGGTAGGTCCCCGATGCGCACCGGTCCGGCCGCCCGCAACCGTGCGTACAGGGGATAGGGATCGGCGCGCCGCGCCGGATCAAGAAGTTGGCCGAACACACTGACATCGACTGTCTCGGTCATCCTGCCAGTGTGATACCGACATCCGGATTCGAACACCGCCCGAACGGTGAACCACGGTGAACACCGGTGCCACGGCCACCGCCCGGATCCCGAACATGCCACCGAACATGCCGCGTGAACATGAGGATCACCCGACCACGCCCTAGAATCCGGTGATGAATCCTGACCTGGCGGCCGCGGTGACCCGCCTGCGGATGCGCGCCTGCTGGACCGAAATTCCCGCCCTGCTGCGCGGTGAGGAACGGGATTTCTCCACCCTGTTCGCTCTGGCCGCCTCGGCAACGGAACGGTGTGCGTTCACCGGTGCGGGGTGGGATCCGGCCGGCGAGGCACTGGGGGAGGCGACCCAGGCGGCGGAGTCCACAGAGGACCGGGCGCAGGCGTTGGGTGAGACCGCGTTCTTCTGTTACGCGCAGACCGTGTTCGACGGAGTCGACCACTCCGAGGACGCCCGACGGATGCTGGCCCAGGCCGAGGGCCTGGTCGGGGACGGCTCCCCGCTGGCCCCGCTGCTGGCCTTCCGGCACGGGTTGATCACCGAGAACCTGGACGGCGACCATGACGCCGCCCGGCAGTTCTACGCCCGGGCGCACCAGGCCGCCCAGGCCAGTGGGGACGAGCTGTTCCTGTCATTCACCTATCGGCACTTCGCGATCGTGGACCGCAAGGCCGGCCGAATCGAACAGGCCAGGTACGGGTTCACCAGGTCTCTGGAACTGCGGGAGAAGGTGGGATTTCTCATTGGACTCGCGCCCGCGTTGTCGGGACTCGCCCGGGTCAGCGACGAGCCGGAGGCGAGTCGACTCCGTGCGGAGTCGCAGCGACTGGTAAAAGTGCTGGGGCTGGCTACCAGACTCGGGCAGTAGACATGTGTTTCGGGTACGTGGGAAGGGTGGGCGAATCGTCGATGGGGACAACCGGGCGTCCGGTCTGGCACGGTGTCGGTGGGGGCGGCGGTGTTCGGTTACACGTCGAGGAGCACGGTGACCCCGAACATCCGGCGGTGGTGTTACTCCACGGGCTGGGTTACTGCCGGCTCGCCTGGGCCCACCAGGTGCGGTCACTGTCGTCGGCGTTCCGGTTGGTCACCGTGGACCTGCGCGGACACGGCGGTTCGGACGCGCCATCGGACGGGTATGCCGACTCCACCCTGTGGGCCCGGGACGTGGCGGCGGTCCTGGCCGAACTGGACCTGCACCGACCGGTCCTGGTCGGCTGGTCCTACGCCGGCGCGGTGATCTGCGACTACCTGGCCGAGTACGGCGACAACGCTCTGGGCGGTGTGGTGCTGGTCGGTGCGGTCAGCGACCTGGGCACCCGGCGGGCCCTGGACGGACTCACCGACGAGTTCGTCGCGGTGTCCCGGCGACTGGTCCGGTCCGATCCGGCCGACCTGCCGGCCGCCGTGGACGACTTCGTGGAGCTGTGCACGGCCCGACCGTTACCCGAGCGGGTGGCCGGCCAGATGCACGGATGGAACTCGGTGGTTCCCGGCCATGTCCGGGCCGGCATGTTGCGCCGCACCCTGGAACACGACGCGACCCTGGCGGCGGTGCGGGTGCCGACCCTGGTCGTACACGGCGAGGCCGACCGGGTGGTCCGGGTCAGCCACGCCCGGCACGTGGCCGGACTGGTGCCCGGGGCACGCCTGGTGACCATCCCGGAGGTGGGGCACATGCCGTTCTGGGAGGCCCCGGAACGGTTCGACACGCTTCTGGCTGACTTTGTCAGGGCATCCGGCCGGTGACCCACCCCGGTAGCGAACGGAGGCGGCCCCCGGAGAACCGGAGGCCGCCTCTGTTGGTACCGGTGGCACCGTGGCGCCACCCAGCGCCGGGGCACTGGTGGGGATGGCGGACTAGAAGTCCATGTCCCCGCCGCCACCCGGCATGGCCGGGGCCTTCTCCTTCTCCGGCTTGTCCGCCACCACAGCCTCGGTGGTGAGGAACAGCGCGGCGATGGAGGCGGCGTTCTGCAGGGCGGAGCGGACCACCTTGGCCGGGTCCGGCACGCCGGCGGCCAGCATGTCGCCGTACTCGCCGGTCGCGGCGTTCAGGCCGTGTCCGGGCTGGAGTCCGCGCACCTTCTCCACCACAACGCCACCCTCGTAGCCGGCGTTGACGGCGATCTGCTTGAGCGGGGCCTCCAGGGCGATCCGGACGATCTTCGCGCCGGTCGCCTCGTCACCCTCGAGGTCGAGCTTGTCGAACGCCGTGGTGCCGGCCTGGAGCAGCGCCACGCCGCCACCGGCGACGATGCCCTCCTCGACGGCCGCCTTGGCGTTACGCACGGCGTCCTCGATGCGGTGCTTGCGCTCCTTGAGCTCGACCTCGGTGGCCGCGCCGACCTTGATCACCGCGACACCGCCGGCCAGCTTGGCCAGCCGCTCCTGGAGCTTCTCCCGGTCGTAGTCGGAGTCGCTCTTCTCGATCTCGGCGCGGATCTGGTTGACCCGACCGGTGATCTGGTCGGCGTCACCGGCACCCTCGACGATGGTCGTCTCGTCCTTGGTGACGACCACCTTGCGAGCCCGGCCGAGCAGGTCGAGGGTGGCGTTCTCCAGCTTGAGACCGACCTCCTCGCTGATGACCTGACCACCGGTGAGGATGGCCATGTCGCCCAGCATCGCCTTGCGGCGGTCGCCGAAGCCGGGGGCCTTGACCGCGACGGACTTGAAGGTGCCGCGGATCTTGTTGACCACCAGGGTGGCCAGGGCCTCGCCCTCGACGTCCTCGGCGATGACGGCCAGCGGCTTGCCGGCCTGCATGACCTTCTCCAGCAGCGGCAGCAGGTCCTTGACCGAGGAGATCTTGGAGTTCACGACCAGGATGTAGGGGTCGTCGAGGACGGCCTCCATCCGCTCGGTGTCGGTGGCGAAGTAGGGCGAGATGTAGCCCTTGTCGAAGCGCATACCCTCGGTGAGCTCGAGTTCGAGCCCGAAGGTGTTGCTCTCCTCGACGGTGATGACGCCTTCCTTGCCGACCTTGTCCATGGCCTCGGCGATGATCTCGCCCACCGTGGTGTCGGCCGCGGAGATGGACGCGGTGGAGGCGATCTGCTCCTTGGTCTCCACGTCCTTGGCCTGGTTGGACAGGGCCTCGGACACCGCCTCGACGGCCTTCTCGATGCCGCGCTTCAGGCCGAGCGGGTTCGCGCCGGCCGCGACGTTACGCAGTCCCTCACGCACCAGGGCCTGGGCCAACACGGTCGCGGTGGTCGTACCGTCACCGGCGACGTCGTCGGTCTTCTTCGCGACCTCCTTGACCAGCTCGGCGCCGATCTTCTCCCAGGGGTCCTCGAGTTCGATCTCCTTGGCGATGCTCACACCATCGTTGGTGATGGTGGGCGCACCCCACTTCTTCTCCAGTACGACGTTGCGGCCCTTGGGGCCCAGCGTCACCTTGACGGCGTCGGCGAGGATGTTCATGCCGCGCTCGAGTCCGCGGCGTGCCTCCTCGTCGAACGCGATCATCTTGGCCATGCGGTGTGGTCCTCCGTACGGGTTGGACGAACTTCACAGGTCCGGGGGTGCCCGCGACGGATGGGCCAACGTGTCCGGCCCCACCCACCGACCTGGCACTCAACAAGTGGGAGTGCTAAGTCAAGGTTTAGCACTCGACCATGGAGAGTGCAAGCAGGCCGGCCGGAGGATGGCACTGCCGGTGAGCCGACCCGGCACGCCACCGGAAAAGCCGGAGCAGCGCCCGGACCGGTGGCCGCGAGTGCGGTCCGATCGATGCCCAGACCAGGGCGAAACGACCGGACGGTAAAGGGTGAGGCCCGGCCACCCGAGGGGTTGCCGGGCCTGTCTGGGCCGACTGGTCAGGCACTCGGCCTGATCCAGGATGGTCGCGTGATCAGATCGCGCGCACGCGGTCGGCCTGCGGGCCCTTCTGACCCTGGGTGACCTCGAACTCGACCCGCTGGCCCTCGTCGAGGCTCTTGTACCCGTCCATGTCGATCGCCGAGTAGTGGACGAAGACGTCCTGCCCTCCGTCTACCGCGATGAAACCGTAGCCCTTCTCGGCGTTGAACCACTTCACGGTGCCCTGCGCCACGTGCACTCCTACTTCCGTGCGACGGACCCCGCACCTCACGAGGCCCGGGTCTTCGTCAGCGGTTCCGCACTTCGTGCACGCCTGGGGCGACGTGGTACTTCGCACATGAACACCGAACTACGACCAAGCGGGACGGTACACGATCGCGTGGCCCCCGGCACCCCGTCTGGATGGTTGGTCACAGCCAGACAGGCCGTGGCGACGCGCCGGTCCGCCGTGCGTCCGCATGCGTCCACATGCGCCCGACCTGTCCCTGCCCCTCGCCCGCACCGCCTGCTCACCCTCGGTTCCATCGACGGTGAACGTCAGGACAGCAGGCCAACCTCGCGGCAGGAGGCCAACGACGGACGAATCGTCAGGTTCGGCCCGACATGCCCGGCAACCGCGTCCAGCGTCTTGAGCCCGTCGCCGGTGTTGAACACCACCGTCTCAGCGTCCGGGTCCAACTCACCGGACTCCACCAGGGCCCGCAGCACGGCCACGGTCACGCCGCCCGCGGTCTCCCCGAAGATTCCCTCGGTGCGGGCCAGCAGGCGGATCCCCTCCCGGATCGCGTCGTCGCCCACGTCGGCCATCGTCCCGCCGGTGCGCCGCACCGCATCGATCGCGTACGGCCCGTCGGCCGGATTGCCGATGGCCAGCGACTTGGCGATTCCGGTGGGTTTGACCGGGCGCACCACGTCCCAGCCCTCCCGGAACGCGGTGGCGATCGGCGCACAACCACTCGACTGCGCGCCGAACACCCGCCACGACGACCCGGGCACCAGGCCGGCGGTGACCAGTTCCCCGAACGCCTTGTCCACCTTGGTGAGCAACGAACCAGATGCCATCGGGATCACCACCTGCTCGGGCAACCGCCAACCCAGTTGCTCGGCCACCTCGTAACCCAGCGTCTTGGAACCCTCGGCGTAGTAGGGCCGGACGTTCTGGTTGACGAACGCGGTGGTCTCGAACTCGTCGGTCTCGGCCAACTCCGAGGTGAGCCGGTTGACATCGTCGTAGGAACCCTCCACCGCGACCAGGGTGGTGCCGTACACGGCGGTCTGGAGCACCTTGCCGGCCTCCAGGTCAGCCGGGATGAAGACCACGCTGGGGATGCCCACCCGCGCAGCATGGGCAGCCACCGAGTTGGCCAGGTTGCCGGTCGACGCGCAGGCCACCCGGTCGAACCCGAACCCGCGGGCCGCGGTCAGGGCCATCGACACCACCCGGTCCTTGAACGAGTGGGTCGGGTTGGCGCTGTCGTCCTTCACCCACAGTGCGCGCATGCCCAACTCGGCGGCCAACCGGTCGGCCCGCACCAGCGGGGTGAGCCCCGGGTCGAGCGAGGCCCGAGTCGCCGGGTCCTGCCCCACCGGCAACAGTGCGGCATACCGCCAGATGTTGTTCGAGCCCGCCTCGATCTGCTCACGGGTCACCCGCGACAACGCGTCAGCCCGGTATCCCACCTCGAGCGGGCCGAAGCACTCGGCACAGGCATGAACTGGTGACAGTGGGTAACTGGCGCCACAGTTACGGCAGCGCAGACACTCGGCCGGCGAGGCCGCGGTCGAACGGGATGCGGTGGTGGTCATGGCGAAGCCCTTTCCTCATCTTCCCCGCAAGGCGGGCCGGAGTTGGCACCTGTCGCGCGCGGCTCCGCAGCACTGAGGAGGTTTCACGCGATGGTTGCCGGGGCTTCAACGGGCCGTTCCCTCTGCCCCTCTGGATGAGCGTGCGATGTTCTGTTGTGGCCCACAGTCTGCCAGACGCCCCGGCCCGGCCCCGCCTCAGGTGGCGGCCACGGTCGACCGGGCCGTGGTGATCCGGGCGACCAGCCCGGCCAGCAGGGCGACCCGCGGCACCACACTGGACAGGTCCACCCACTCGGCCGGCCCGTGGTCGTCGCCACCGACCGGCCCCAACCCGTCCAGGGTGGGCACCCCCAGCGCCGCGGTCAGATTCGCCTCGGCCGCCCCTCCGGTGGCCGCCTCGCGCACCGGCACGCCGACATCCCGACCGGCGTCGCGGGCCAACCGGGCCAGCGCGGCGGTACCCGGGTCACGCTCCCAGGTCGGGTGGCAGGCGGTGGTCCGTACCGCGACCGGGCAGCCGGCCACGGCGGGATCGGCGGCGATCCGGCGGACCTCGGCCAACGCGGTGTCCAACCCGGCCCCGGTGTGCGCACGCAGGTCCACCGACAGGCAGCCGTGGGCCGGCACCACGTTGTACCGGGTTCCGGCCCGCAGCACCCCAACATTCACCGTCACACCGGGCCACCGGCCGTTGAGCGCCTGCAACGCCACGGTCAGCCGGGCGGCACCCAGTGCCGCGTTGACACCACGTTCGGGTTCCACGCCGGCGTGCGCGGCCCGCCCGGTCACCTCCAGTTCCACGTGCGCGACACCCTTGCGCGCCGAGACGATGTCGCCGTTCTCCCGGGCACACTCCAGGCACAGCGCCGCGTCGACGCCGCCCGCCAGCCGTTCGATCACCGGGCGACTGCCCGGCGAGGCGATCTCCTCGTCCGACGAGCAGTGGAACACGATCTGTCCGAAGTCGGTGAACCCCACCTCGCGCAGCGCGGCCACCGCGTACAGGCCGGTGAGCAGCCCGGCCTTGTCGTCACACACCCCCGGGCCGTGGCAGCGGTCACCGTCGATCCGGAACGGCCGAGCCGCCGCCTCGCCGTCGTCGAACACGGTGTCCATGTGGGCCATCAGCAGCACCCGTCCACCGTCGGCGCGTCGACCGGTCAGCCGGCCCCACACGCAGTCCCCCACCGGGCCGGCACCGGATCCGAGCACGGGGCGCACCGGTTCCACCGTGACATCGAAGCCCAGGTCCGCCAGCCGCCGGGCACACCACCGACCCACCGCGTTGACTCCGGCCACGTTGGGTGAACCGCAGTCGATGTTCACCAGGGTGGCCAGGTCCGCGATGAACCCGTCGCGGTGTCGCTCCACCGCCCGAACCAACGAAACCGGATCAAGATTCACATCTGCCGACCCTAGTGATCCACGCCTGGTGGCGAGCTCCGCGGTCACACCGGTGCCCCGACCCCGTGGCCAACCGGTTGGTGGCATGGGTCAGCCGGTAGCGGGAACTCCTCGGCCAGAGCCACCACGCAGCTGAACACCGGGTGGACATGTGCGACAACGCAGAGGGGACATGCTGTGACCAGACAGGAGATGGGTAACGAGACCACGACCATGTACGCCGAGGGCGCCGACCTGGTGATCGAACGGAACTTCGACGCACCCCGTGAGCGGGTCTGGGAGGCGCTGACCTCCCCCGACCACATCCCCCGGTGGTGGGGTCCGCCCGGAACGACCTCCACCGTGGCCCAGATGGAGGTACACCCCGGTGGTAGGTGGCGGTGGATCAACCGGACGGCCGACGGCCAGGAGGCTCCCTTCACCGGGGAGTACCTGGAACTGGCGCCGCCGGAGCGGGTGGTCCGGACCATGGTCTACGACATCGAACCGGTGAACCGCGGCCCCGGTGCGGTGGAAACCATCACCCTGGACGAGTTCGACGGCCGGACCACGTTGCGCCACCACACCCGGTTCCCGTCCGAGGCGGTGCTCCAACGGGCGCTGTCCACCGGCATGCCGGAGGGCGCCATCAAGACCTACGACCGATTGTCCGGGTTGCTCACAGAGATGACCTGAGCCGGGCCGAACGGTTCGTGTCCGCACCCGTGGCCGGGTCGCCTCGGCTTCAGCCCGCGGACCCACGGATCGGATGCATCGGAGGCAACAGCGCACCGGCCGCCCTGGTCAACGGGGCGAGCCGCTC
>DATCWR010000232.1:0-4289 GCA_036566245.1 Mycobacteriales bacterium
CGAAGTTCATGATGGACCACAGCTCGCCCAGGTGGTTCTCCACCGGCGTGCCGGTGAGCGCGATCCTGATTCCGGCCGGCATCGCCCGGACCGCCCGGGCCTGCTGCGTGGCGCTGTTCTTGATGGCCTGGGCCTCGTCGCAGACCACCCGACCCCACTCGACGGTGGCCAGTTCGGACCGGTCGCGGGCCAGCGTGGCGTAGGTGGTGACGACCAGGTCGGCCTGCTCGATCGCCGCGGCCAGTTCGGCCCCGCCGTGCCGGTCGGTGCCGTGGTGGACATACACCCGCAGTTGCGGGGTGAACCTGGCCGCCTCCCGTTGCCAGGTGCCGACCAGCGACATCGGACAGACCACCAGGGTCGGCCCGACCTGGTCGGGACCGTCCGGGTCGGACCGTTCGGCAGCGAGCAGGGCCAGGGTCTGCGGGGTCTTGCCCAGGCCCATGTCGTCGGCCAGCAGCGCGCCGAGACCCAGTTCGCCGAGGAATGCCAGCCAGCTCAGTCCTCGCTGCTGGTAGGGGCGCAACGTGCCCTGGAAGCCTTCTGGGGTGGGCCGTGGTTCCAGCCGCCGGTCGGCCTGCCCGGACAGCAGGTCACCCAGTCGGCCGTCCGCGTCCACCTCGACCAGGGGCAGTTCCTCCGGGCCACCACGCACCGCCTGGTCGATCACCTCGCCGGCGGTCATCATGCCGGTGGGCCCGCCGGTCGCGAGAAAGTGCAGGGCGGCCTTCAACTGCCGGTCGTCCAGTTCCACCCACCGGCCGCGGACCCGGACCAGGGGGACCTTCAGTCGGGCCAGTTCGGCCAGTTCCTCGGCGCTGATCGTCTCCTCGCCCAGGGCGATGTCCCAGCGGAACCGGACGAGTTGTTCCAGCCCGAACCGGGACGGTGTCGCGGGGTCCGAATCGGACGGGGTCGAGCGGGTGGTGAGTTTCAGACCGAGCCTGGACCGTCCGGCCCAGGCCGGTAGCCGCACGCCGAACCCGGCGGCCCGCAGCGAGGGGGCGACCTCGCTGAGGAAGGTGTGGGCGCCGGCGGTGTCGACCGTCAGTTCGCACGGCCGGGCCACGGCCAACGCATCATCGAGTGCCGGGTACAGCCGGCTGGCCCGGGCTAGCCCGGCCAACAGGGTGTCGTCGGGGCGAGCGGCCAGACCGGGGAGGTTCTCCCCGGCCCACAGGTCGCGGGCCGACACGATCAGGCTGGGATCCTCCACGGACTGGAGCGCGAACCGGATCCGCCAGGAGTCGTCGTTCTCGTCGTTCTCCTCGTGGTGGTAGCGGTCTGCCGGGTCGTCGGTGACGCTGGGGCTGTCGGCCCCCGGTTCGGTGAGTTGGAAGCACACCGTGGCCGCGCCGGTGGTCCGGTGCGCGGCGGAGAACCAGTCCCGCAGTGCGGCGGAGAGTTCGACGGCCTGCCCGGGTTCGTCGGCGGAGCCGAACCGGCCGTCGGTGGAGGTGAGCGCCCGCAGCCACCGCTCGGTGAACGAGGGCCGTCCCCGCCGGCCCGGCAGCGTGATCGCGGGCATCCGCCGTCGGGCCTCAGTGTCAACCAGCGTGGCCAGCGCCTCCAGCAGGACGTGCGCGGCGACGGGTTCGGCTCTGCCGGCCCGGCACACCGGCGGCATGGCCTCGGCCAACTGTCGGAACCGCACCGCCAGCGCGCCGGCGAGGACCGGCCGCCAGCGGGCGGCATACCTGTCCTCCTCGGTGACCAGGTTGGGCAGCAGTCGCCCGCGACGCACGGTATCGACCGCGTCGGCGGCGACCACGGTCCAGTAACGCAGGTCCGCGCCGACCAGTACCTCGTCGGTCGAGACACTGTCGATCGCCGCGAGCAATTCCAGGGCCGTGGCCGGGTCGAAACTCAGGGCCGGCAACCGCCACCGTCGCAGTCGTGGCCGGGTTGGATTGCGGCCGAGTTCCGGGGAGGACTGCGGAGCGCTGGCTGACCCGGGTAGCAACAGGATCAGGTCGTCCTCGGTCGCCTTGATCGCCGACTCGCCCAATCCGGCGTCCAGTCCGGCGAGGATCGAGACCAACTCGGCGGCGGGGGCCGCGTAGGGATGCGGACGGACCGACGTCCGGTTCCGGGTGGCGGCCGGCAGCGTGGAGTCCTCCGCCCATACGCACAGGCGATCGCCCTGCCAGGTTCCGTGCAGAACGAACATCGGGGTTCCCCTCGCTCATCGCTGGTGCCGGCCCTTCGCCCGCGTCTGCTGCGGGCCACAGAGGGGTCAGAGTAGTGACTCGGCAGGCCCCCGAGGTGCCCTGCCGTGACCCCCCCGGACCCGAGGCTGGAGCCACTAAGCTTTGGTCGTGCAGGACTTCGACACCGCTGCGAGGCGACACTACGAGGATGCGTCGCTGCTCCATGACAGGCAGAGGTTTCCCAATGCTGACCATCTCGCCGGGTTTGCCGCCGAATGCGCCCTGAAGTCGATACTTATTGGCTTCCTCGATGCGAAACCCACGCCGACGAAGCCCGTTTCGCACCAAAACGGAAAACTTATTCATCACGGCCACCTGCCGAAGCTCTGGACTGAGGTGGTGACGGCGCTCGACGGGCGCGACGCCGGTACGGCGTTTGTGGATCTACTCAGGGCAGGAAATCCTTATGACTCATGGTCTGTGGATGACCGTTACGACGATGGCGCTGCGATTACCCATGACAAGGTGACCAGGCGAATCGCTACGGCACGCCAGATCCTTGGGTGCTTAGAAAATGCGAAGTTGTCAGGGGTGTTGAGATGACCAGGCGCTTTGACGATGCGTGGCAGGAGGCAGTGACCGTTGCGAGGGAGGTCACCGTTCACGGCTACGATGTCGTCTTGGTCCGTGACCTCCTGGGGCGCGTCGCAGTGGTTGTCGCGGACACCGATCGACGACCGTACCCCGAGGGTCTCGCGGCACGTACCACCGAGCAACTCAACGGCCGATGCGCGCCTTTTGTGGCAACCTCACCCTTGTTGATGGCGAAGGAGCTTTTCGCGCCGGAGTCGATCCTGTCAGCGCCGAACCTGCTGGTACTGAATGAGCGGGATGAGGATACTGGCAGAGGCCGTCTCTCCATACTGGAACGCGGTCTGGTCGGTGCCGGATGGCGAACCTTGGTTGAGAGTCCGGAACCAAACAGGGTCACACTCTACGGATTCAAGGGAGGCGTTGGTAGGTCGACCGCCACCGCGGTACTGGCTCGACACCTCGCGCGCCTGGGACGATGTGTCCTCGCCGTTGACCTGGATCTGGAGTCGCCTGGAACATCTGCGGTGACTCTGCAAGAGGATGACCTGCCCGACCACGGCATCATCGACTTCCTGATCGAATCCGGTGTGGGCAATGTGGATGGGCTCGACTGTGTGAGTCGAAGCAGCAGTCTGTTGGGCCGAGCTAACGGCGAGGTTTGGGTCGCGCCGGCGGGCGGTCGTCCGCGGGCTGGCTACTCGTATCTCCCCAAGCTCAACCGGGCGTATCTTGATCACGCTGGCACCGAGCAGACTTTCGTGGGGAGACTCCGAGCTGCTGTCGACTACTGTTCGACAGAGGTCGAGCGGCGGAGTAGAAGGCCTGATGTGGTCCTTCTGGACAGTCGATCAGGGATGCACGATCTCGCCGCAGCGGCCATCACTCAACTCAGCGATCTGACCCTGCTCTTCGGCGTCGACAACGCTCAGACCTGGTCCGGTTATCGAGAGTTGTTTGGGCAGTGGAGTATCGATCCATATCTGGTGCGTGGAATACGGGAGCGACTGAGGATGGTCGCTGCCATGGTCCCAGCCTCCAGCGAGGACGAGTACCTGGGCGGCTTTCGTGACCGAGCACAGACTCTTTTCGCTGAATATCTCTACGACGAGGTAGCGGTAGGGGATGTGGACGCCTTCAATCCACCTCTGACCGACACGGAGGCACCGCACTACCCTCTTCCCATCCTCTTCAGCAGTGATCTTGTTGGGATCGACGTGACGCGTGATACCGACTGGCTAGACCAGGATTTCGTCAGCGCCGCGTTCGGTCGGTTCGTCAGCGGGGCCACGTCCCTGATCATCGGCAATGATGGAGACGAGCCATGAGCATCTCACTGACTCCCGAAGACTACCGTGATCTCTTCACTTCGGCGCTGCCTGGTGTCAGCGACGCCGACACCATCGAACCGGACCTTCGCACGCTGTTCACACCGGACAGCCACCGGCTCGCACTCGAACCCGACACGACCGTTGTTCGGGGCGCACGGGGGGTCGGTAAGACGGTCTGGTTCAAGGCGATCCAGGACCCGCTGCTACGGCAGACGGC
>DATCWR010000235.1:0-8028 GCA_036566245.1 Mycobacteriales bacterium
CGTGACCACACCTGCCGGTTCCCCGGCTGCCAACACCCCGCACAACGAGCAGACCTGGACCACACCATCCCCTGGCCGAAGGGACCCACCACGGCCGGGAACCTGGGCGCGCTTTGCCGGCATCACCACCGTCTCAAGCACCACACGGCCTGGCGACTCACCCAGACCAACGGACGATTCCACTGGACCAGCCCAACCGGCCGGCGATATCTCACCCACCCCCAGAACCACAACCCACCCTGAACCCGGCGGCTCATCGAACCCCTGCACGCCCTGTTCCGCAGGGGCGCCGTGGAGGGCGTGCTCCGCGACGACCTGCCCACCGAGGTGTTACTGGAGATGTTCGGCCGGCTGCTCTTCTCCGCCATCGACCGGACCGCCAGGGGCGACGTCGGCGTGGAGCGGGCCAGCGCGGAGGTGGTGAGCGTGTTCCTCAACGGCGCGCTGGCCCGTCCCACCGGAGTCTGATCGATCATCCGGTCATACGGCTCGCAGCGGCGAATAACAGGGTCGGTGCCGGCTGGTCCGGGCAGGTCAGCGCTCAGGCGCCCGGAACTCGCCATCCGCGTTGTTGACGGCGCATTCCGTGATGGTGGGGCCGGTGAGTGGGGTGAGTAGGCCGGTGTCGCGGGCGGCGGAGTTGATCTCGCACAGGACTGCCGGCCGGCCGCAGGCGCACCGTAGGACGGGGTCGTCAGGGGAACGGGCAACGGCGTGGTGGATCGCCAGGAGCGTGGCGGTGAACCGGGTGCAGGCTTCGGTGTGTTCGGTGGTGCTCATCGGATGGTCCTTGTCAGAAGTGCGGCCAGCCGTCGACTCAGTCGGGGCACTGGTGAGCTCACTGGTGCTGGGTGAGGGCATTGGCACAGCGGGTTGCGGTTGGTCGGGCAGTCCGGATACGAACAGGTCCTCCGGCCGACAGCGACGTGTGGTTGACTCGGTCCCGGCCTGTATGGAAACGATTCTTTGATGGCAGGCAACCTGCGGAGCCGTCGCCGGCCGACTCGAATGGACCCGATGGTGTTCACCGTCTGCCTCCGCGGAGCAGGCCGACGATGACGGTGACCAGGGCGAACACCACCACCGCGTAGGCGGCTCGCATCGTCGATCCGGCCGCTGCCCCGACCAGCCGCCACGAGCCTGCTGCGGCACCGGCGCCGACCGGGACGGCCAGCAGCAGCCAGGTCAGTCGGGTCACCGCCGGTCCGCGTCGGCGTAGCACGATCCGCCGGCCTCGCCGGTGGGCGTCGTAGTTGATCCGTCGCACCATGACGCCTACACCTCGTAATACGGCGGACGGGGTGGGTCGAAGGTGAAGGGCATCGGGACACCGAGTACCTCATGTTCGGCTCGGACGATCGGGCAGTGCCTGGCCGGGTTGCCACACGAGCACATCGGGATGAACTGGTCGACCAGCACCCGGTGCATGTCGAGCACCACGTCGGTGAACGCCCGAAGCCGGTCAACCGCGGGCGGTGTGGCTTGCCCTGACGGCGCTCGGCGGACCGGTAGCCCACTGGCCGCCACCGGCCAGTCGTCGTAGGTGCGCAGCGAAGGTCCGGGCTGCTCCGCTGGCATTCCGGCCTGGTTCGAGGGGTGTTCGGTAAATCTGGCGTGGTATGGCATTGCGTCTCCCTCCTGCGGATGCCAACCAAGCCAAGTGGTACGGCACAGGAATGTCAGCAGTCCCACCTGCGGGTTAATGCCCACATCCGGACGGTCATGGTGAACGGCATGGTCCGGTGCGGGTCGCGCTAATGCCCGCTCGGGATCATTAATCTGGACGGTGCCAATCTTGCATTTCTCGGCCACCGTGGTCCAGGCTCACTCGTGGCCGTGCTGTCACCGCACTGGTTGCAGCGCGACAGGTATACCGAAAGGACCCGATCCGTGGCGAAAATCAAGTATCCGGAGGGCCGGGTGGCCCGCGACCAGCTACGCGATGCCCTGAAGCGGCGAGGTCGCGACAGCGTCGACGACATCGCCCAGGGAATCCGCGAACATTGGGGATACGGACATCTGCGCTCCTACCGGCTCGCCCTGGAACTGGGCCAGCCCCAGGTGTGCGAACAGGTGAACACCATCCAGGGCACCTACGCCGGGGACCCTGGCTACTTCGGCCACCAGACCCTGTCCAAACTCGAACGCTGGCCGACCTGCCCTCGCCGGCCCACCGTCGGCCAACTTGTCGCGCTGGCCCAGGTCTTCGGAACCACTCCCCGTAGGCTCGTCGCCGACATCGACTGGGACAGGTTTCCCCCAGCCGACCGCGTCGCCCTCCAGGCTCTGGACACGGTGACACCCGACAGGACTACCGCATCGACTACCGCCGTGGGCATGATGGAGATGGTCCGGCCACAAGCCGGCAACCCGTCGCAGAATCCGTCGACCTGGTGGGTGGTACCGGAACCGATCGGGTCGAGCAACCTGATCGAGAGGTTGGTGACCGTGACGAACGACGAATCCACCCGGTACGCAGACCGAAGCGGCAACGTGGGTCCGGCGGCCCTGGACCAGTTGCGGTCCAGCGTGGCGGATCTGGCTGGACGGTCGGCCCGACCAGGAGGTGCCACCTCTCTGCTGGAACTGTTCGGCAGTGTTCGACTGCTGCGGGACCGGATCTTCGGCTTCCTTGACGGCGGCCAGCCCATCCGCGAACGGCGCGATCTGTACTTCCTGGGCGGGGCTGCCTGTGGCCTACTCGCTGACCTGTCTGACCAGCTCGGTTACCCGGGTGCGGCGATGTCCCAGGCTCAGGTGGCGCACCTGTTCGCCGCCGAGGCCGGCGACCCGGCCCTGACCGCCTGGCTGTACACGAGGCAGGCCACGTTCTGCTATTGGAACGGCCAACCAGGCAAGGCCCGTGACTATGCCCGTCGGGGCGCCGCGCTGCGACCGGGTGGCACGGTCGGGGTCTGGCTTCCGGCGATAGAGGCCCGGGTGGCCGGCGAACTCGGCGACGCCGAAGGGGCGCGGGTGGCGGTCCACCGTGCCGCCGAGACCCGCGACGTGGTCCAGCCCGGCACCCTTGATGGGTTCGGCGGCGTGATGTCCTACAACCGGGCCAAGCAGCACTTCTACGCCGCTGATGCGTTCCTCGGTATCGGCGATGACCGGGCTGCAATCGCCGAGGCCACTGCGGCGACGGAGTCCTACCAGAACGGCCCAGCGGAGGAACACAACTACACCGACGCGGCAATCATCCAATTCCGTACCGCACTCGCACATGTTCGACAAGGCGACCTCGACGCCTCAGTAGAGTCGACACGAGCCGGGATGCAGATCGGTGGTGAACACCGCAATGCGCATGTGGACAAGTCGGCCCGGCGCCTGCACCAAGAACTTTGTACGGTCGAGGTACGCAGTGCACCGCTGGCCATCGACACCCGCGACCAGATCGAGGACTTCCTGTCCGCAGCCTCACCCCGTCTCCAACTGCCCTGAAACCGAGCTGTTCCTTGACGGACATACCTCTCGTGAGCCAACCGTTGGCACTGGCCACCACCAACACCGGCAAGCTCGCGCTCCTTCAGGAACTACTGGACAAGCGGGCTGCTCATCGGTGGCGGCTGGTGCGCCGCGACCCGGGTGACGCCGAGTACTCCGCGCCGGTCGGGTACACCACCGCCGCACAGGCGAAGGCGGCGGCCGTCGGCACTGTCCATGGGCTGGCGCTCGGACATGACTCGGGATATGAGTTCGATTGCCTGGCGGGTCGGCCCGGTCCGTTGACCGCGCGGTGGCTGGCTCAGCGTGACGTGGGCGAGGTGATCGCCGCGCTGCTGCCGGGATCGACGGTCCGCGTGGTGCACTGCCTGGCGCTGTGGCGCGATGGCACGGTGTTCACCACCCGGGACGACGACCTTCGGTCGGTCGTGCCGGCCCTTCCCCCCTCGATGGGCGGACCGCTGCCGCTCACCGACCTTGTCGAAGGCCCTCGCGAAGCGCTGCGTCGGTGCGTACACGACGTGCTGAAGCACCTGGAACCAGCGACCGGACAGGCCATGTGAGTGCGTCATGCCTGATGCTCCAGTCGTCCTGGGCGAGGTCGTGTGACGGCGAGCGAACCTGAGCCGGGACCTCGCCGAGCGGCTGGCCGCCACCCGGTCCGAGGCGCTAGCACCCTGCTTGCGACACCGGCCCGGCGGAAAACACGGGCAATCCGACGGAAGGACTAGAGGTTGGTTTCGGCGTGGTGTTCGAGGGCGCGGCGGACGAAGGAGGCGCCCTGTTCTCCGCCGTAGTTGGCGGCGAACCGCGGGTCGGCCTCGTACATGCCGGCGAGCCCGACGACGTAGTTCTTCAGGTCGTCCCGACCGCCGTCGGCCGCCGGGGTTCCGGGGATGCTGGTGAGCCACGCGACGTGGCGCTCGGCCAGCGCCTGCGCCTGGTCACCCGCCGGGTCGGCGCCCGACCTGGCCAGGTCGATCCAGTCCTGCCCGAGTTCGCGGACCCGACGCTGCCAGTCGGCCTTCTCGGTGTCGCTCTGGGACTCCCACCACGCGGCGCTGCGCGCGTAGGCGTCTGCGCCCCAGCGCTGTTCGACCTCCTCGCGGTACCGGGTGTGGTCGAAGCCGTCGAACATCGCGTTCATCGTCAGTTCTCCTCCGTGCCGTGTCGCGGTGAGCGTGCGTTCGATCGAGGCGATCTGCCGGTCGATCCGCGCCTGTTCCGTCCGCAGCCAGCCGATGTGGGTCCGCAGCGCCGACTCGATGTCGGTCCGTCGGGACAGCACGTCGGCGATGGCCGGCAGGCCCAGGCCGAGTTCACGCAGGAGCAGGATGCGCTGGAGTCGCACCATCGCGCCCTGGTCGTAGTACCGGTAGCCGTTACTGGCGACCCGCGACGGTGCGAGCAGTCCCACGTCCCCGTAGTGGCGCAACGTGCGACTGGTCGTGCCGGTGATCCTGGCGACCTCCTGGATCGACCACTCCATGGCTCGTCCCCTCCCGGCCACTGACGGTACAAGTTGACGTTACGTCAAGGTCAACGCCAGGGCCCCGGCAGTGCGCGCACCTGGGGCAGCGGGTGCGGCGTTCTGAAGACCAGCCAGTCGAACTGGGCCATGGCCGTGTCCACGCTCCTGCGGTCGCCGGTGAGCAGCAGATCTTGGAGCAGACCTCGGGCCACGGCCAGGTTCAGCCGTGCGATCGCGCGGGCCTCGGTGGCGCTGAACGCCCCACCGCGCTGCCACATCTTCACCAGCGCCGACATCCACATCCTGTTGTTGCCCAGTCGCAACGGCGCGTGCAGGTCGTCACCGCGCATCGCATGGCTGGTCAGTTCGAAGAACAGTGGTCCGTAGATGCGAGCCGAGTCGACCACGTGCGTCCAGTACTGCCAGGTCAGGACCCGGCCGTCCGATGTCTCGTCTTCGAGGATCGTGGCGAGCAGATCCCGCTCCCCCTCCTCGACCGCCTGCACCACGGCGGTGAGCAGGCCCTCGCGCGATCCGAAGTGGTAGAGCAGCATGCGGTGGCTGGTCCCGATGCCCGCGGCAACCTGCCGCAGACTGGTGTCGCCGATGCCGTGCTCGGCGAAGTACGCGATCGCCGACCGGAGAAGTCTCTCGCGTCCGCCCGGCCCGGCCCTCACACCTGTCGTGGTCGAAGGGTGTGGGGTCTCCGCCTCCGAGCCATCCATGTACCACACGGTACACAGCTCGCCGGGCGTCTCGATGTACCATCTGGTACATGCCGGAACTCGTTCGGATGTGCAACAAGGCATTGGGTCCGATGTGGGACGTGATGTCGGACGTGGTTCGCTGGCCCGACATCCTGCCCACCGTGTCGGCGGTTCGTCCCCTGGGCCAGAGCCGGACGCTCGCGGTGGGGGCGCGGTTCGCCGTGCGGCAACCCAGGCTCGGGCCGGCGACGTACGTGGTGACCGAGCTTGAACCGGGCAGGTCCTTCACCTGGGCATCGACGATGCCGCTGCTCACCACGATGGCTCGGCATCGGCTGACCCCACGCGGCGACATGACGGTGCTCGAGTTGGAGGTCGAGTGGTCCGGAGCGCTGGCTCCGTTCGTGCGCCGCATCTACCGGCGGCTGACCGAGCGCTACCTCTGTGCCGAGGCTGAGGCGTTCGAGCGGCTCGCCCAGCCAGTGAGCGCGACCTGAACACGACAGGCCGGGTGTGTGGGAGCGTGTCCCTCGGCGCGGTGCGCGGTGAACTGAGTCGGGAACCTGATGGCGCGCGGACGACCGCATTCGTCGGCGATGCGGCCTGCTGGCGGACCGCGTTCGGTACGCGCGTTGACGGGTAGGGGGGTGTCATGCCAGCGCAGCGGGACAAGGGCAGTAGGACAGAGGTGAGACCGGCGCTGCCGGACGACGCCGGGCTGGTGCGGGACACGTTGCTGGCGAGTTGGGGTTGGTGATCCCGGAATCGGGTCTACGGCTGAGGCCTACTTCTCGGACTGGGCGCCCTTGATGGCCTTGATGCTGCGACGGACCTCGTCGACGGCTCCGATCGCGCCGGACTCGGTGTACGCCGCGACAGCGTGCTCCAAGGCGGTGATGGCCTCGCCGAACCGCCCCACCCGCACCAGGGCGATGCCGAGGTTGTTCCACGCCATGCCCTCGCGGTGGCGGTCACCGGTCTGCTGGTAGATGTCGCGGGCGCACTCGAGGGCGGTGATGGCCTCCTCAAACCGGCGCACCTCCCGCAGGGCTACGCCAAGATTGGTCCACGCACCGGCTTCGCCGTGGTGGTCACGGGTCTGCTGGTAGATGTCGCGGGCGTGTTCGAGGGCGGTGATGGCCTCGTCGAACCGCCGCACCTGCCCCAGGGTGATGCCGAGGTTGGTCCACGCCACGGCCTCGTAGTGGGGGTTAGCCAGGTGTTGTGCGGCGTGGCAGGCGGTGGTGGCGACGGTGACCCAGTCATGGAGGTGCCGCCGCCACGACAGGTGGTGGGCCATGGCGGTGGCCAGCCGCACGGTGATGTTGTGGTCGCCGGTGGCTGCGGCCAGGTCGACCGCGGCGGTGAGGTTGGGCCGTTCGATGTCCAGCCAGGCCAGGGCCTGGTCGCGGCCGGTGAACCGGACGGTGGACCGGCCGGGTACGGGTTGTCCGGGCAGGGCGGTCAGGTGGTCGTTGGCGGCGTCGGCAGTGGTCAAGTAGTGGTCGAGCAGTCGGGCGGTCGCAGCGGCATAGTTCTCAGGCTCGACGTGGTCGTCAGCCAGACGGATGGCATACGCGCGGACCAGGTCGTGCATCCGCCACCGGCCCGGCGTGGTGCCCGGCTCGACCAGGTGTGCCCGCCGTAGGGCCCTCAGTAGCGGCCGCACGCGGGACGGGGACAGGCCGGCCAGGGCGGCGGCGGTGTCGACCGACAGGTCGGGGCCGGGGTTGACCGGCAGCAGCCGGAACAGCCGGGCCGCGGCGGGGTCGTGTTCGCTCAGGTGCTGCCAGGACAGGTCGAACGCCGCGGCCACCGCCCGGCTTCCGTAGGCCAGGGTGTCCAGGCGGGTTGCGGTGTCAGCCAACTCCTCGGCCAGGTCGGTCACCGTCATGCCCGAGCCGTCGGCCAACAGCGCGGCAGCGATCCGCAGCGCCAGAGGCAGATACCCACACGCCTCGGCCAGTTCGGCGGTGTGCCCAGGGTCGGCTATGGCCCGCCGGTCGGCCGGATTGCGTTCACGAAGGGCCTGATCAACCAACGCAGCAGCTTCGGCCGTGTCCAGGACGTCCAGGTCGAGGATGCGCACGCCGTCGAGATCACCAAGGGTGTGCCGGGAGGTGACCAGCACCCGGTGAACCCCATAGGTCGGCAGAAGACCGGTGAGCTGGTCGACATCCGAGGCGTTGTCCAACACCAGCAACACCGGCCGGCCCTGCTCGGCCAGCCAGGCGAGGTGGTGGTGGTAGACCGCGGCCTGCCCGTCGAGCGTCGGGGGGATCTGCTCGGCGGGCACGCCCAACGCCCGCAACAGCGGACCGAATACCTGCCCGGGTGCGACCCGGTCTTTCAGGTCAGGGTCATAGCCGTTCAGGTCGATGAACACCGCCCCACCGGGAAACC
>DATCWR010000488.1:0-3939 GCA_036566245.1 Mycobacteriales bacterium
CGGGCCGCACGGCCCTGCCGGCCAGACCGGGTCCACCGGGTCGACCACCGGCACGACGGCGCCACCGACGGCGGCGGCCACACCGACGGCACAGCCGACCCGGTCGGGAACCCGGCCGGTGGTGGTGCTCGACCCCGGCCACAACGGCGGCAACGCGACCCACCCCGACCAACTCGTCCGGCAGGTACCGGCCGGGTTCGGGCGGTTCAAGGACTGCAACACCGTCGGCACCGAGACCACCGACGGTTACCCGGAACACGCCTTCACCCTGGACGTGGCGATGCGGGTACGGGAGCTGCTCACCGACCAGGGGTTCGACGTTCGGCTGACCCGACCGAACGACACCGGGGTCGGCCCGTGCGTGAACGAGCGGGCCGCGACCGGCAACCGCGCGCACGCGGCCGCGGTGGTCTCGATCCACGGTGACGGCTCCCTGGTCGGACACGGCTTCCACGTGATCGAGGCGGACCAGCCGCCGGCCGGCGCGCAGACCGCCGCCGCGTCGCACCGGCTGGCCGAGGCGGTACACCAGGCATACCTGACGGGGTCCGGGTTGGTTCCGGCCACCTACATCGGACGCGACGGGTACGACCTGCGCTCGGATCTGGCCGGGTTGAACCTCTCCACCCGGCCCACCATCATGATCGAGTGCGGCAACATGCGCGATCCCGGGGACGCCCGGCTGATGCGGTCTCCGACCGGCCGACAACGGATCGCGACGGCCATCGCCGAGGGGATCGAGAACTATTTGCGCCCGCGGTAGCCGTCTGTGGCAGGGTCGTGACATGACGCTCGCCCTGTCCGAACTGCTCCAGGCCCGCTCCACCCGCGCGTTCGACCTCGACGACGAGGGAAGGGTGCTGCTCGGAAACGACGACACCGGTTCGGTCCAGCTCTACGAGATCAGCACCGACGGCACGTGGAGCCAACTCACCGACCTGGGCGAGTCATGCACCGGACGGTACCTCCCGGGCGAACGCACCGTGGTCGTCCAGCACGACGCCGGCGGAAACGAACGGGCCCAACTGTCGCTGTTGCGGTTGGACGTCGACGAACCGACGCTGACCCCGCTGGTGCACGACGAGCGGTACATCCACAACCTGCTCGACGTGCTGACCGGTCGGGTGATCTACATGACCAACCGGCGCGACGGGGTGGACTTCGACGTGGTGCTCCGTGACGTGGCCACCGGTGCCGAGCGGGTGCTCTACGACGGCGGCGGCTACCTGATGGGCGCGTCGGTGTCCCCGGACGAGCGGTACCTGCTGGTGACCCGGCCGGGGCTGCCAGCCAACTCGCACCAACTGGTGTTGGTCGACACCACCACCGGTGCCCGGGAGGACCTGACCCCCGAGGACGACCCGGCGGTGAAACGACAGGTGCGTTGGCTGCCGGACTCGTCCGGGTTCCTGTTCACCACCAACAGCCAACGGGAGTTCACCGGGCTGGCCCTCTACACACTGGACGGTCGAGCCTGGCGGTACCTGGCCACCGACGACGAACACGACCTGACCGGCTGGCCCTCGCCGGACGGCCGGCGGGTACTGGTCGCCACCAACGACGACGGCGCCGAGTTGGCCGCCCTACACGAGGGCGAGACCGGGTACCGGGTGTCCTCGATCGACCTGCCCGGGGCCGGGGTGTTCAGCGGGGTCGACCCGGTCTGGTCACCGAGTTCCCAGCGACTCGCGCTGAGCTTCAACTCGCCACGCGAACCCCTGGACGTGTACGTGTGGAGCGGGGGCGCGACCCTGCGCCGGCTGACCGAGTCAGCACCGGACCTGGACACCTCGGCACTGGTGGAACCGGAGTCACACATGGTGCCGACCCCCGACGGGGAACAGGTGCCCTGCCACCTGTACCGGGACGCCGACTGCGACGGTTCGGTGGTGCTGGTCATCCACGGTGGTCCCGAGTCCGCGTCGATGCGGTCGTGGAATCCGATCATCCAGGGCCTGGTCCACCAGGGGCACGCGGTCGCGGTGCCCAACGTGCGCGGTTCGACCGGGTACGGCAAGCGGTGGTACTCCCTCGACGACGTGCGCGGCCGGCTGTCGTCGGTGGCCGACCTGGCCGCCATCCACGCCTGGCTGCCGTCGGTCGGCCTGGACCAGAAGCGGGCCGGACTCTACGGCCGTTCCTACGGCGGATACATGGTGTTGGCCGGGCTCGCCTTCCAGCCGGATCTGTGGGCGGCCGGGGTGGACATCGTGGGCCTGTCCTCGCTGGTCACCTTTCTCCAGAACACCTCCGGTTACCGGCGGGCGCACCGGGAACGGGAGTACGGGTCACTGGACCGCGACCACGACTTCCTGGTGCACGCCTCGCCGCTCACCCATGTGGCCGACATCCGCGCGCCACTGCTCATCCTGCACGGCGCGAACGACCCGAGGGTGCCGGTGACCGAGGCCGAACAGGTGGCCGCGGCGGTCCGGTCCCGTGGCCTGGAGTGTGAGCTGGTGGTGTACGCCGACGAGGGGCATGCCCTGGCCAAACGGCACACCATGCTGGACACCCACCCGAAGGCCGCCGAGTTTCTCCGGCGGCACCTGTCCACCCCGTCCGGCGGCACGCAACCCGTCGGGTAGTCGCGCTTCTCGGCGGCCGTGCCCGAGCGGGTCTTCGGCTGGCCCGGATCGGGGATCGCCGTTGGGTGTCAGCGGTAGGTGGTTCGTGTCACCCTGGTTCGATGCGGCCGAACCCGCCGAATCCCGACCGGGACGAGTGGCTTGCCCGGATGCGCGAACTGATGCGACAGCAGCGTGACGAACTGTTGGCCACGCCCGGGTTCCCGGTGTACGGGCTGGCCGCGCCCGCGCTGCGACCGTACGCCCTGGCCGACTTCCGACGTGACGGCACGGAGTGGCGCTGGGCACGCCTGTACTACGGCGACCGGTCCGCGCTGGCCGGACCGTTCGTGTCGGTGACCACCCACTCGCCCGAAGAACACGTGGCGCGCCGGCACGCCGACGCGGTGCTACACGCCGCGCTGGTCGGTGAACGGCTGCGGATCGCCGAGGACTCCGGCATCGAGGCGCCCGACGTGGCCGGACCGCCCGTCATGTTCGACGTACGGTTACGGCTTGACTTCGAATCGCTGTGGGCCCGGCTGTGTGTGTCCGGCGATCTGTGGGCAATCTGGCTTAGTGCGTCCAGACTCGACGTGGTGTCGGTGGGCCGGGGGGTTCGCCCGGGTGACGTCCGCCTGGTTCTGGTCGAGGATCTGGTGCCGTACTGGCACGGCCGACGAGATCTGTTCGGTCATCCACCGGGCCGGTGACCCGGTCCGGTCGCCATCGGTCTGCGGTCGGGTGCGTTCCCGGGTAATCCGGCGGGATCCGGGACGGTCTCAGTGCTCCTGGGTGATCCGTCGGGCGCCCAGGGTCGAGCGGAGCAGAGCGATCGCCGCCTCCTCCGGGTCCTGACGGGCCACCGGCCGCGGTGGCCCCGGCTCGAAGTTCTCCTCGTCCCTGGGGTCGTCCCGTGGATCGTCGCGGTACCCGAACGTCGGCGCGCCAGAACCGGTCGGTGCGCCGGAACCAGGGCCACCACCGGCACCGGTCCGTGGGCCGGGCGTCGGACCGCCCGGCGCGTTCACCACGCAGCGAACCTTCCAGTCGACCCGCAGCACCTCCCGCAGTGCGGTCCGGACCACGTCCAGGTTCGCCTCGTCAGACATCAACCGGGCCAACGGGGCGGACGGGGCGGACAACACCAGGGTGCCGGCCTCCAGGCCGGCCGGCGTCGCGTTCATCAGCAACGCGTGGGTGGTGCGGCTCTTCCCCTTGACCGCATCCAGCACCGAGGGCCAGACCTGCTCCACCTCGGCCGCGTCGACCGCCCCGCCACCCGTGGCAGATGCGGCCGGAGCGCCGGCCGGGACGGACCGGACCGGACGGGGATGTTCGGGTTCGGACCTGGTCGACTGGGCCGGCGGGG
>DATCWR010000246.1:0-7053 GCA_036566245.1 Mycobacteriales bacterium
AGGCGGGCGACCTTGTCGAACGCCTCACCGGCCGCGTCGTCAACGGTCGAGCCGAGCTGGCGGACGTCGCCGGACGGGGTGTCCGGGCCCACCCCGCCGGCCCCGTTCGGCACCAGCATCAGCGTGGTGTGACCGCCGGACACCAACAACGCCACACACGGTTCGGGCAGCGGGCCATGTTCCAGCACGTCCACCGCGCAGTGCGCGGCCATGTGGTTCACGCCGTACAGCGGCTTGTCCAGGGCCAGGGCGTAGGACTTCGCCGCGGCCAGCCCCACCAGCAACGCACCGGTCAGGCCGGGGCCGGATGTGACCGCGATGGCGTCCAGGTCGTCCAGGGTGACCCCGGCCCGCGCCAGCGCCCGGCGCACGGTGGGCACCATCGCCTCCAGGTGGGCGCGGGAGGCCACCTCCGGCACCACCCCGCCGAACCGGGCGTGCAGGTCCACGCTGGACGCGACAGCGTCGGCGAGCAGCGTGGTCCCACGGACCACCCCCACCCCGGTCTCGTCGCAGGACGACTCGATGCCCATCACCAGGGGCTGGTCAGTCTTCACGCACCATCACCGCCGCGTCCGCCCCGCTGGGCTGGTAGTACCGCCTACGGATTCCGATCTGGACGAACCCGTGCCGGGCATACAACCGCTCGGCCGGGGTGTTTCCGACGCGCACCTCCAGCAGCACCCGGTGGACGCCCCGCCGGTGGGCCGCGTCGAGCAGATCACGCAACAACAGTCCACCGACTCCGCCACCCTGTCGGTCCGACCGCACCCCCAGGGTGAGCACGTGCGCCTCGTCGGTGTAGACAGCCAGACCCGCGTAGCCGATCAGGGTCGGCGTGTCCGTGGGGCTGGTACCAGGCTCGGGGGTGGACTCGACCGCCACGGCGTAGTGGCGCGTCTGCTGAGCCAGCTCCGACCAGAACATCCGTTCTGACCAGGTGTCGTCGGAGAACAGGCCCCGCTCCAGCGGCAGCACGTCGGCGATGTCCCACCACCGCATCGGCCGGACCGTGATGGTCACCGCTGCGACACCGGTTTGGGTGCCCCCGGCAGGGTCGCGTCGGGTCGGCGCAGGTACAGCGGGGTGAGTTCCTCACCCGGTGCCCCGGCCAACACCCGGTCGCGGGCCAGGTCCACCAGCCCGGCCGGATCGGGATGATCCGGGCCACACAGTGGCAGGCCCAGCACGGCGGCATACTGCCGGGCGCCGGCACCGGCCATCGCCCGGACACCCAGGTCGGGCAGCCGTTCGGCCAGGTCGGCCGGTGCGGTCACCTCCGGCCCCACGGTACGGCGGCCGGACCCGTCGTACACCGCCCAGTACACCTCGCGGCGGAGGGCGTCGGTTGCCGCCAACAGGCAGCCGCGGGCCTGGTCGGTGCCGACTCCGGCAGCGACCGCGTCAAGGGAACACACGCCGTAGCAGGGAATCCCCAACGCGTCACCGAGTCCGGCCGCGGTGACCAGCCCCACCCGCAGCCCGGTGAACGGGCCCGGCCCCACCCCGGCGACCACGGCGGCCAGGTCATTGGGCACGTGCCCGGCCCGGGCCAGCACGTCGGCCACCGAGGGGCTGAGCAGTTCACCGTGCCGACGCGCGTCCACCGTACGGGCCACCGCGAGCACGCACACACCGCCGTGGTCCACCGCGGCGACCGCGGCGGTGACGGCGGGAGTGGACGTGTCCAGAGCGAGTACCAGCATCCCGTCGAGCCTAGTCGGTTGGTTCCAGGCGTCTGCCGGTCGCCTCGTGGGGCTCGGGTTCGAGGGGGCGTGAGATGGAGCGAAGCTGCCCCACGGAAGACAACGAAGCACCACGCCCACCGACCACGTGACCCCGCAGCCGGGGCTCCGCCCCGGCGAGGCCCGGCACGAACCGGCGCAGCGGCACCGGCACCGGGTGGCCACGTCACCCACTCGGGGTGATCCGACCGCACCCCACACCGATACCGTGGCAGGCCATGAAGAGGACCCTCGCCGTGGCCGTCGCGGCCGCCCTGTGCGGACCGGCGCTGGCCGCATGCACCACGCCCGTGTCGGGTCACGGTTCGATCGACCGGAACGTCGCCGCGCCCAGCGCGGGGGCCTCCGGCGGTCAGTCCGACGGGAACACCGGTGACGCTGGCGGTTCGCGGTTGTCCTGCGGAGGTGGCACGGTCATCTCACCGAAGGGCGCGCCGTACTGCTATCTGTTGCCGGCGGGCCTGGGCCAGATCACCAACATCACGCTGCCCGGCGGCGGCGACCACACCTCCGCCGTCGGTATCGGTGGTCGGGACGTGATCGCGGTCACCGTGTTCCAGACACCGGGCGACACCGACGAGCTGAGCGACGACGAACTACGCGCCGACACCGACCAGGTGGTGGCCCGGCAGCTCTCCGATGACTTCACCTTCGCGTCGAAGGAGGGCGAGGCGCTGACCGTGGACGACGCACGCACCGTCCACTACCGGGCCAAGGGCCGGCAGGAGGCCTTCGACATCGACATCTACTTCGTCTACCGCGGCACCGCCAAGATGCAGATCAACTGTCAGTCAAAGGACCATCCGCAGCAGATCGACCGAGGCTGCCAGGACCTGTTGCGGTCCCTCCAGTTCCGACCACCGCGTTGACCCGGCGGAGCGCCGCCCGCCGGGTCGGGGCCCGGTGGAAGCCCCGGTAGTGCCTCCGGTGTCGCCGCTCCCACCGGCCACACCGGTCGATGCCACCCACCGTCAGACCGACCAGCCAGACGGCCAGCCCGACCCCGACCACGACCAGCAGCAGGATCACCGGGTCCTCCGTCGGACGAACGTGGTCAGGGTCCACTGGACCAGTCCGGCGTCGGCCGGGGTCCAGTTCACCGCCTGCGGGGGTACCAGCCACCGCATGGCCCCGGTGGGCAGTGGCGAGGGCGGACCGGCCACCCACGACCCGAGACCGTGCAACATCACCCCGGCCCGGTCGGCCAGTTCTGCCCGCAACCGCGCGCCCGGGCTCACCAGTACCTGCCAGCGCCCGTTGGGCGCCAGGGCGATCGGGGCGGTCGGGCCGCCGTGCGCCCGCACCAACTCCTGCCGCACCGCCGCACCCAGGTCGGCCGGCACCTCCAACGCGTCGAAGGCGATCCCGGTCGGCAGCACGATCAGGTACCGGTCCCGCGCCCACCACTGGGCGATCCGGCCAGGCTCGACCGTGCACGCGGTCGGCCAGTCCGGTACCGCCGGGTGCGCGCCGCGGACCAGACAGGCCACCCGTCGACAGGCGTGTGATCCCTCGGTGGCACCGGCGAACGTGCCCGGCACGACCGGCCAGCCGTGCGACGCGTACCGCAACGCCGCCCGCAGCAGGGTGGTCGGCGGTCGCCGTCGACACCACCCGTGCGTTCCCCTCACGTTCGTTCCTCCGTTCAGATGGTCAGCCACGTGTTGGAGGGAGACTCGTGGCCGGACCGGTCGAACCTTTCAGTCGTGCTGAAACGTCACCCGATCGGGAACAGTCCCAGCCGGCGGGCCATCGCCCGCAGATCGCTGTTGTAGGTGCGCCTGCGGTCGAGCATGTCGGAGACCATCTCGGCGGCCAACGGATAGTTACGCACCTGGGCGGGGGCGATCCGGTCGGCGGCCAACAGCGCCCGCAGCGCCTCGTCGTCCTGGCGGGCCTGGCCGTGCGCACGGGCCAGGTCGATCAGGAAGTGCGCCCGGCGTTCCGTGGTGGGCAGGGCGCGTGGACGCAGCCGGCGGGCCCGCTCCACCGCACCGGCCCCCTCACCCAACTCCACCGCCACCACCAGGCGGTGCATCGCCACGTTGGACGGCCCGAACGCGGTCAGGTAGTCGTCTCGCTCACCCACCCGACCGGCGGCCTGTTCGGCGTGGTGCAGGTGTTCGGCCGCGCCGGACCGGTCCTGCCGACGGGCGGTGGCGATCGCCGCCTCCAGGTGGATCATCCCGGCCAGGGACCAGGCCGGCCCGGAATCCGTGCCGAGCAGTCCGTCCAGTTCGTCCAGGGCACGGGTGGCCCGGCGCAGCGAGGCGTCCAGGCCGCCGAGTCGGCGCAGCACACACACCTGTCGCCAGGCACCGACGAAGGTCAACAGATGGTCCGACCCCTGCTCGGCGTAGGACACGGTACGTTCGGCCGCCAACGCGGCCAGTTCGGTGTAGCCGAGCCGGTAGCAGGTCATCGAGGCCACCGCGTAGGACCGACCGAGCACGTCGTGGGCGACCGGGCCACCGGTGAGCGCGACCAACCGGTGGGCATCGGCCAGCAGGTCCGGCAGGGCAGCGGCCAGGTCGGCGTGCCGCCCTCGGCGGTGCAGTCCACGCACCTGGTCGGCCTGGTCGCGCAGTTCTTCCACGGACCGCGGTGCCACCCCGTCGACCAGCCCGGGGCCGAGCAGCATCGCCCGACGCAGTCCGGGCAGTACCGAGTGCGCGCGGTCGGCCCGAACGCCGTGCCGGGTGTGGGTGTCCCCGGTGATCTCGGTGACGTCCACCCCGAGGGCGTCGGCGATGACGTTGATCAGGTGCCAGGAGTCCAGTCGTAGGTGACCGGTCTCCACCTGGTTCAGCCAGGACAGGGACCGGCCGACAGCGGCGGCCAGTTCCTCCCGTGAGACGCCCTGCCGGACCCGGGCACGACGCACGCTCCGACCGAGCACTCCCATGTCCACCTCGCTACCTCCAGCACCGTCGAAGCCCGGTACGGAACCCTTCTCGTACCGGGCCAGCACCAGGGTTTGACGAGCGCGCCGGTGAACAGGCACGGCTCTGACGGGTGAAGCTGTGGGACAGCGGGTGATGTTGTGATCACCGGATCAGTTACCGGACGGTACGGCCAGGGCCTCGATCCGACGGTGCCACTCGCCACCGTGCGGTACCAGTTCGGCGGTTCGTACCTCGTCACCGTCTCCGGACCGTTCCAACCGGACCAGCAGGTGTGCGTCGCTGAGTTGCTCGACCAGCCCCCCACCCCACTCCACCACGGTGACCGAGTCGGCCAACTCGGCGTCCAGGTCCAGGTCGTCCACCTCGGCCACCGAACCGAGCCGGTAGGCGTCCACGTGCACCAGCGGAACCCGTCCCCGCCGATGCACCCTGGCCAGTACGAAGGTGGGGGAGACCACCCGGTCGGGCACCCCGAGCCCCGCGCCAATGCCCTGCGCGAACACCGTCTTACCGGCCCCGAGCGGGCCGGCGAGCACGATCAGGTCCCCGGGGCGGAGAATCTCACCCAACGCCCGGCCCAGTTCCCGGGTGTCGTGTGCGGTGGGAAGTTGAATCATCGGCAATCCAGTAGTCGGGCGAACAGTTCCAGGTCGACGCGCAGGGCCGCCCGCGGTGCGCCCGCCGGCCCGAACCGCGCCGCCGCGGCCGGATGGTAGGTGGCCACGACCTGACGGCCGGCGACCTGGTGCACCTGGCCCCGCAACCGGGACAACGGCTGACCTCGGCCGAGGAACCAGCCGGCCGCGGTCAGTCCCAGGGCGCACACCAGGTCCAGTCCAGCCAGGTCGAGTTTGCGGTGCAGCCAACCTCGGCAGCGGGCGATCTCGTCCGAACGTGGCGCCCGGTTACCGGGCGGGCGGCACTGCACCACGTTCAGCACGGCCAGGCCAGCCCGGTCCAACCCGGCCTGCGCGAGCAGTTCGTCGAGCAACTGCCCGGACCGGCCGACGAACGGCCGGCCGGCCGCGTCCTCCTGGGCACCGGGTGCCTCACCGACCAGCACCGCCCGGGCGCCGGCCGGGACCTCACCCACCACCACGGTCCGCCGGGAGGCGACCAACTCCGGGCAGGCCGTGCAGGACCGACAGCCGGCCGCCAACTCACCCCAGGTCCGGGCTCGGGCCGCGGCGTCGGCCACCTCGAGCGCGCCCGGCACCAACCGGACCCTCGGTCCGCCCGGCTGGCCCGGTCCCAGCGGACCGACACCGGGGCTCACGCGTTCCTCCGACGGGCTGGGATGGCTCCGCGGGCAACCCGGTGCAGGAAGGCACGCAGGTGCAGGTTCACCAGTTCGGGACGTTCCATGATGACCAGGTGACCGGCGTCTGGGACCACGACCAGTTCGGCGTCGGGCAGACCGTCGGCGATGGCGCTGCTGTGCGCCGGCGGGGTGAGCAGATCCCGGTCCCCGACCAGGACCAGGGTGGGTACCGACCGGAGCGCGGCCAGCCCGCCCTGCCGCTCGTGCGAGGTGACAGCCGGCAGGAAGTCGGCGATCACCTCGACCGGGGTACCGGCGATCATCGCGCCGACGTACTCGACCAGCCAGGGACTCACATCCCGGGTGCCGAAGCTGTACCTGCGGGTCAGCAGGAACGCCACGTCGCCGGTGGCCCGACGACCGCGTTCCACCCAGGAGGCACGCCAGCGCATGCCGCGAACCAGGTACGGGGTCAGTGAGGCGCGTACCCGGGCCAACAGCGCGGGCAGGCCCAGCGTCACCTCGGCCAACCGGCCGGTCGAGGTGGCCAACAGCGCCACCCCGACCACCCTGGGCCCGCGCCCGCCGCCGGCCGGGTCACCGAACAGTTCCGGGTGCAGGTCGGCCAGGGCCAGCACGGTCATGCCCCCCATCGAGTGCCCGACCAGCACGACCGGGCCGGTCGGCACGACCTGACAGACCAGTTCGTACAGGTCCTCCCCGAGCCGGTCGATGGTCGCGGTCTCCGAGGGGGCGCGAGCCGAGCGCCCGTGGCTGCGTTGGTCGTAGAACACCCGACGCACCCGAGGGTTGCGGATGTCGACCAACCCGTGCCGCTGGAAACACCACGAGTCCAGGTTCAGGCAGTAGCCGTGGACGAACACCGCGGTGAGTGGCGCGTCGGCCGGCCCGTCCTCCTGGACGTGCAGGGCCACCTCGTCGGTGGTGTGCACGGTGCTCACCCGGTCGGGGACCGGCGGCGTCAGCTGACCGACCGAGCCCGCCCGGGGGGCACGGATCCGACCGATCGCGTACCGTTCCACGGCCAGTCCCACCGCCGCCCCGGCGGCCAGCACGCCGACCACCCCACCGGCGATCCCACCGACCCGACCGCCCAGGCCGACCAGACCGCCTGCCCGCC
>DATCWR010000251.1:0-6796 GCA_036566245.1 Mycobacteriales bacterium
TGTCTGTCGGTCGCGGCGGCACCCGAGTACCGCCGCGACCGACAGTCACTACTTCGCCTCGGCCGGCACACCGGCGTTGCTGGTCGCGGCCTCGTCGCGCACCGGCACCAGGCTGATCTTGCCCCGTGCGTCGATCTCGACGATCTCCACCTGGAGCTTGTCACCGACCCGGACGACGTCCTCGACCTTGTTGATCCGCTTACCGTTGCCCAGTTTGCTGATGTGGACCAGACCGTCCTTGCCCGGCAGCAGCGAGACGAAGGCGCCGAACGCGGCCGTCTTCACCACCGTGCCCAGGTACCGCTCACCGATCTTGGGCATCTGCGGGTTGGCGATGGCGTTGATGCGCTCCACCGCGGCCTGTGCGGACGGGCCGTTGGCCGCACCCACGTAGATGGTGCCGTCGTCCTCGATGGTGATCTCGGCGCCGGTGTCGTCCTGGATGCCGTTGATGACCTGACCCTTGGGCCCGATCACCGCACCGATCTTGTCGACCGGGATCTTGATGGTGGTGACCCGTGGCGCGTACGGGGACAGTTCGTCGGGCCGGTCGATGGCCTCGGTCATCACGTCCAGAATGTGCAGCCGGGCGTCCCGGGCCTGGGTCAGCGCGGCGGCCAGCACGTCGGACGGGATGCCGTCCAACTTGGTGTCCAACTGGAGCGCGGTGACGAACTCCCGGGTGCCGGCGACCTTGAAGTCCATGTCCCCGTAGGCGTCCTCGGCGCCGAGGATGTCGGTCAGCGCGACGTACTCGGTCCGGTCGTCGACCCGGTCGGACACCAGGCCCATCGCGATACCGGCGACCGGCGCCCGCAGCGGCACACCGGCGGCGAGCAGGGCCAGCGTCGAGGCACACACCGAACCCATCGAGGTCGACCCGTTGGACCCGATCGCCTCGGACACCTGTCGGATCGCGTACGGGAACTCCTCGCGGTCGGGCAGCACCGGAATCAACGCCCGCTCGGCGAGCGCACCGTGCCCGATCTCGCGCCGCTTGGGCGACCCGACCCGGCCGGTCTCACCGGTCGAGTACGGCGGCATGTTGTAGTTGTGCATGTACCGCTTGGTCTTCACCGGTGACAGCGTGTCGAGCTTCTGCTCCATGGAGAGCATGTTCAGCGTGGTCACCCCGAGGATCTGGGTCTCACCGCGCTCGAACAGGGCCGAGCCGTGCACCCGCGGCACCACACCCACCTCGGCGGCCAGCCGACGGATGTCGGCCACTCCCCGGCCGTCGATGCGCAACCGGTCACGCAGCACCCGCTGGCGCACCAGCTTCTTGGTGAGCGCCCGGAACGCGCCGCCGATCTCCTTCTCGCGCCCCTCGAAGTCCGGCGCGATCCGCTCGGTCGCCAGGGTGCGGATGCGGTCCAGCTCGGCCTCGCGCTCCTGCTTGGCGGCGATCGTCAGGGCCTGGGCCAGTTCCGTGCTCACCGCCGACTCCAGGGCGGCCAACACGTCCTCGGCGTACTCGTGGAACACCGGGTAGTCCGCGGTGGCCTTGGCAGCCCTGGCAGCGACCGCCGCCTGGGCCTCGCACAGCGCCCGGATGAACGGCTTGGCCGCCTCCAGGCCCTCGGCGACAACCTCCTCGGTGGGCGCGGTCGCGCCCTCGGCCACCAGTCGCACGGTGGCCTCGGTGGCCTCGGCCTCGACCATCATGATCGCGACCTCGTCGGTCTCACCGACCACCCGACCGGCCACCACCATGTCGAACGTGGCTCGTTCCAGTTCGGCCACGGTGGGGAAGGCCACCCACTGACCCTCGATGAGGGCAACCCGGGTTCCACCGATCGGACCGGAGAACGGCAGCCCGGCAAGCTGGGTGGCCATCGACGCACCGTTGATCGCGACCACATCGTAGAGGTGGTCCGGGTGCTGGGAGAGCACCGTGATGACCACCTGCACCTCGTTACGCAGGCCCTTGACGAACGACGGCCGCAGCGGCCGGTCGATCAGCCGGCAGGTCAGGATCGCGTCCTCGCTGGGCCGACCTTCCCGGCGGAAGAACGAGCCGGGAATCCGGCCCGCGGCGTACATCTTCTCTTCCACGTCCACGGTCAGCGGGAAGAAGTCGAACTGCTCCTTGGGGTGGCGCGACGCGGTGGTCGCCGCGAGCACCATGGTCTCCTCGTCCAGGTAGACCGCGGCCGAACCGCCGGCCTGACGAGCCAGTCGACCGGTCTCGAACCGGATCTTGCGAGTGCCGAAGCGACCATTGTCGATGGTCGCCACGGCCTCGTGAATGTCGAACTCCGACACGATGTCGTGTCCTTTCGTGCGTCGTCCTCGCCGGACGTCGTGACGCACGGTTGGCCGGTGGCGTGCCGGTCTTCGATCGAAGCCCCGGGGGCTGAGACGGAACGGCTCGCCCCCGGAGGCCACTACCGAGGACCGGCCGGCAGACCGGTGCCCCGTGTCGCCGAGCACCCGGCTCGGGATGTACCCCCGCGCGAGCGGGACGCCACGCGGGGGGTACTCGCACGGGCGGCCCGTACGAGTGAGGGGAGCGGCCCGTTCGGGTCACTCCCCTGTCGCGTCACCGGCGCAGACCGAGCCGCTCGATCAGGGAGCGGTAACGGTTGATGTCGGTCTTCGCGAGGTACTTGAGCAGCCTACGGCGGCGACCGACCAGCAGGCGAAGACCACGACGGCTGTGGTGGTCGTGCTCGTGCACCTTCAGGTGCTGGGTCAGATCGGCGATGCGCCTGGAGAGCAGTGCCACCTGCACCTCTGGAGAGCCGGTGTCGGCCGCGACGGTGGCGTGCTCCTCGATGATCTGCTTCTTGGTCTCGCTGGCGAGCGCCACAGGTCTCCTCAACGTTCTTGGCGTGTCCCTCGGTCTTCGTCACGAGGACATACTGCGTACCACAGAGCACGAGCCCTGTGTCCGCCGAGAGTATCAGCCTGCCATCCACCGGGGCGAACCAGCATGTCTGCCGCGCGTGTCGTGTCAGACCGGACGCGACTGGACACGTTCGGTGACACGACGGCACACCGTGACCACGCCTCCGGGCCGCATCTCCGGGGCGCCTCAACCCAGCAGGTCGCGAACCTGCCGCACGTCATTGTCCATCGCCGTCACCAGCTCCTCGACGCTGTCGAACCGGGTCATCGGCCGCAGCCGTCGGACGAACTCGACCCCGATCGACTCGCCGTAGATGTCCGTGTCGAAATCGAGGATGTACGCCTCCACCCTCCGATCCCGACCGTCGAACGTCGGATTGGTACCCACCGAGATGGCGGCGGGAAGCCGGGCCCCCCGGCGTATGACGTGGCCGGCGTACACCCCGTCGGCGGGCACCGCGACGTGTGGGTCGGTGCGCAGGTTCGCGGTCGGGTAACCCAGCGTCCGACCACGCATGTCACCCCGGACCACCACCCCGTCCACCCGGTGCGGGCGCCCGAGCGCCTCGGCCGCTGCGACCACGTCACCGGCCCCGATGCGGGAGCGGACGTGGGTGGAGGAGATCGTCACGTCCGCGTCGTGCAGCAGTCGGACCTCCTCGGTGACGAACCCGAAGGTGGCGCCGAGTCGACGCAGGGTGTCCAGGTCCCCGGCAGCCCGGTGCCCGAACCGGAAGTTCGCCCCGACCACCACGGCCGCCGCGTGCAGGTGTTCGACCAGTACCCGGTGCACGAACTCCTCTGGGGAGAGCCGGGAGAACTCCCGGGTGAACGGCAACACGCACAGGACGTCCACCCCCATCGCCTCGAGCAGCTCGGCCTTGCGTGCCAGTGGGGTGAGAACCGCCGGGTGCGAGCCGGGGCGAACCACCTCGCTGGGGTGCGGATCGAAGGTCAGCACGACACACGGCACATCGTCCTGCCGGGCTCGCCGAACCGCCTGACCGATCATCTGCTGGTGGCCGCGGTGGACACCGTCGAACACCCCGATGGTCACCACGCACCGGCCCCATCCGGACGGCGTGCTGTTCAGTCCACGCCAGCGCTGCACCCGCGTCCTCCTCGTTCGGCACCGAACCCGATCCGCCACGGGATCACGGCGGCCCGTCGACCGGGACGGCAGTCAGCAGGTCCACAACCGATCGTCCGGTCCGCACCGGGAAAGCCTACGAGTCGCCATGGCCCGGATGATCCCGCCCTCCGGCACGACCGGTCCGGATCGGAGCGACCACCCACCGTGTCCACCCCGGCCCAACACCAGACCACATGGGACGATCGAACCCGACATGGACCGCCGGAAAGGCCGCCACGACCGCCCGTTGCGGCGGCCCTCGGGCCTGTTCGCGATGGTCAACGGTTTTCTCTCCATCGCCCTGATGTCTCTGGCCGCGCTGGTCACCCAACAGCCGCTGGTCTTCCCGTCGCTGGGGCCGACCGCGTTCCTACTGTTCTCCACGCCGCGTCAGGCGGTTGCCTCACCCCGCAACGCGCTGTGCGGACACTTCATCGGCATTGTCACCGGTTACCTGTCGTTGGTCGTGTTC
Organism: Mycobacteriales bacterium; assembly: GCA_036566245.1. Lineage (GTDB taxonomy): Bacteria > Actinomycetota > Actinomycetes > Mycobacteriales > DASULA01 > DASULA01. The sequence goes on from DATCWR010000251.1 coordinate 4,455, forward strand.
GGCCTACAGAACGTCGGACCGGCACTACAGGAAGGGGTCACCGTCGGACGGGTCGGCGCCGCCGCGCTCTCACTCGGACTGTGCGCCGGACTGATGGTGTGGCTGCGTGTGCCGCACCCGCCCGCCGGCTCCACCACGCTGATCGTGAGTTTGGGCGCCCTGACCACGCTCGACCAGATGGCCATGCTCATGCTGGCGGTCTTCCTGTTGCTGGTGCAGGGTTGGTCGATCAACCGACTGGCCGGGATCGACTATCCGTTGTGGAGGGCCCACTCCTCACGCAGGCCGTAGCACCACCACCGGGCGGGCCGTCCCCCGCTCCTCCCGCAGCATCGCGATCACCCGACCGTCCGGGTCGAACGCGCCGTAGGTACCGTCGATCCCGACCGCGGGCAGCCGCCCGCCGTGGGCGAGCGACCCGGCCTGCTCGGCGTTGATCTCCCGGCGGGCGAACGCCTCGGCGACGGTACGGTCCAGTGACAGGTCGATCGGGTCGGCCCGCTCGGCCAGTTCCTCCAGGGTGTGGCAGTCCGCCACGGTGAACGGCCCGACCCGGGTCCGGCGCAGTGCGATGAGGTGACCGCCCACCCCCAACGCGGTGCCCAGGTCACGAGCCAGCGCCCGGACGTAGGTGCCCGAGGCGCACTCCACCGACACGTCGGCGTCGAGCAGGCCGGTGCCGGGGCGTCGGAGTTCGAGCAGGTCCAACCGGCTGACCGTCACCTGTCGGGGCGCCAGTGCCACCCGTTCCCCGGCCCGCACCCGGGCGTAGGCCCGCCGGCCGGCCACCTTGACCGCGGACACCGCCGAGGGCACCTGCTCGATGTCACCGGTCAGCGCGGCCAGCCCGGCACGGACCACCGCCTCGGTGAGGTGGTCGGCGTTGGCGCCACCGACCACCTCACCGGCGGCATCGTCGGTGACGGTGGACTGGCCGAGCCGCATCGTCGCCTGGTACGCCTTGTCCCGCAGGGTCAGCAGACCGAGCAGTTTGGTGGCGCGTTCGACTCCGACGACCAGCACACCGGTGGCCATCGGGTCGAGCGTCCCGGCGTGGCCGACCCTGCGGGTACCGGCCAACCGGCGCACCCGGGCCACCACGTCGTGTGAGGTCCATCCGGCCGGCTTGTCCACCAGTATCAGTCCGCTCTCCGCCACGGTCGGCCATTGTTCCGTGCGGCCGAACCAGCGCAAAACCAGGGCAGCCACCGGCACGAACCCGATCAGACCAGCTACGGCGCGCCTGGGAGGGCCCACCGCGCCCCCCGGGTCCGGTGCACCATGCCCACCAGTCGCACCACCACGAACAGGGTCAGGCCCGCCCACACCCCGCCCAGTCCCAGGTGCATCACGTAGGCCGCGATGGTGGCCGGGAGGAAGCCCAGCAGCGCCGCGCCAACGGTAAGCGTGCGCAGGAACGCCACATCTCCGGCGCCGAGCAGCACCCCGTCCAACGCGAACACGACCCCGGCCACCGGTTGCATCCCGGCCAGCCACGGCCAGGTCAGGTGCGCCTGGTCGATCACCGACGGGTCCGAGGTGAACAGTGCCGGCACGAGCCACCAGCCGGCGAAGAGCACCACGGCGAACCCGACCCCGGTCAGCCCGCCGTAGCGGGCCACGGTAGCGGCGGTGGCCCGGGCACCGGCCCGGTCACCGGCGCCGAGTGCCGCACCGACCAGGGCCTGTGCGGCGATGGCGAACGAGTCCAGCACCAGGGCCAGGAACATCCACAGTTGAAGTGCCACCTGGTGCGCGGCGACCTGGGCGGTACCCATCCGGGCGGCCACCCCGGCCGCGGCGAGGAAACACGCCTGCATGCCCAGGGTGCGCACCACCAGGTCACGGGCCAACACCAGTTGGGCCCGCATGCTGGCCGCGGGCGGGGCCAGCGAGACCCGCTCGACCACCAGCGCCCGGACGAACAGCGTGGCTCCGATCACCTGCGCGGTGACGTTGGCGATCGCCGAACCGACCAGTCCCATTCCGGCCGGGTAGACCAGTAGTGGGCACAACGCGGCGGAGAACAGGTTGGCACCGACCACGTACCACAGCGGACGCCGGAGGTCCTGTACCCCACGCATCCACCCGTTACCGGCGATGGTGAGCAGGATGAAGGGCGCGCCCAGCACGGCCACCCGCAGCCAGCGTTCCGCCTCCTGCGCGACCGCACCGGGACCGGCGACCAGCCGGGTGGCCGGCCCGGCCAGCAACTCCCCGAACACCACGACGACCAGACCGATGACCAACGCCAGCCAGGACGCGGCCACCCCCTCCCGGACGGCGTCGGCCCGGCGACCGGCGCCGAGCAGGCGGGCGGCCCGCCCGGTGGTGCCGTAGGC
>DATCWR010000259.1:0-3525 GCA_036566245.1 Mycobacteriales bacterium
GCGGTTGCCGGTCGGGTCGAAGTTGGGGTGCTTCGGGTAGAGGGTCTCGAACACCCCGTCGGCCAACGCGAACAGGTTGTACTCGAAGGACGCCCCGCCGTGCAGCCGGGGTGCGTGGCCGGGCAGCAGGGACAGCACGTGCCCGCCGTCACCGACCCGCGCGCCGGCGATCGCCTCGTCGGCACCCGCGATGCCGTAGAGGCCACGCAGCGCGGCGGTCAACTGCGAGGTCAGGTTGTCCCGCTGGGCGCCGAGTTGTTGGCGGATCCGGATGCGGTCGTCGTGGGGGAAGTGCGCGGCGTAGTCGGTCTCCAGCCGTTCCCGCTCCAGCAGGTAGTTGATCTTGAGCAGCCGGCCGAGCTGGGCGGACTTCTGCGTGGACAGGAAGTGCGGCAGCCACACCACGGTGGCCGCCCGCAGGCCGCCCCGGACCAGCGTGGTCACCCGTCGCGCGTCGTCGCTGGGGAACTGGTTGGCCACGTCGAACGGGTAGTCGAAGACGATCCGCACCCGTCCGTCCACGCTGGGCTGGAACTGCGCGTCGGGCAGGTCGTTGGGGTCGCGCACGTTGCCGAACACCAACTCGGCGGTGCGTCGGGTGCCCCTCCACACCACCTCGCGTTCACACACGAACCCGCCGGTGTCGGTCACCCCCAGTTCCCGCCACAGCCGTTCCTTGATCCAGTGCCGCCGGGCGCCCAGGGTGTCCCGCTCGCCCACCGCGTCCAGCAGCGGTTCGACGTCCAGGTCGGACAGGTGCAGGGTGAACACCGGGTCGGCGTCGCCGTCGGAACGCAGTTCGCCGAACTCGCCCTGAAGTTCGCGCAGCCGGCTGGCCACCTTCGCCCCGGGGGCGACGGTGCGGGACCGGATCGAGCCGTGGTTGAGCGCGGCCAACCGCCCGCCGGTGAGCCGGCTCAGCGCCGGCACCTCCGGGGTCAACGCGGACAGCAGCAGGGTCTTGATGATCCGGTCGTCGGCCACGAAGTTCGGGTGGTCCTCCCGGCCGTACTTCTCCAGCAGGTGCGCGCGGATCCTGGCGTGGAACCGGTGCGCGGCCTCGGCCTCCCGGCGCAGCCGGTCGGTGAACGCCTCGCCGGTGCCGTCGGCCAGCACGTCCCACAGGTCACCGAGCGGGATCAACTCTCCCAGCCGCATGTCGGCCCGGCGCCGGTGCAGCATCTCCTGGAGGAGTTTGAGCCCGGTGCGTTCGCGTTGCAGCGCGCCGGACAGCACCACCAGCACGTTCAGCAGCGCCGGCGAGAGTGGGTAGACGGCCTTGAAGTCGGCCCAGTCGGCCTTGGTCACTCCCTGGGCGTCCAGCAGCACGTCCCGGTCGGCGCCACTGGAGGACTCGATGCCGGCGAACGCCTGGTTCAACAGCGTCCTGGCCTGCTCCGACTTCGGCTTGAGTACCCGCTCGGAGATGATCGCCGGCAGGTTGCGGTCCTCCAGGTTGACCACGTCGAACCGGCCGGCCAGGTACTCCACCTGGGCTTCCAGGTTCTTCACGTCCGCGCCGGTCACGTCTGCACCGACCAGTTTGGACAGATCCCGCTGCCGGGAGATGAACGACACGATCGGCACCGGCCGGTCGGCGTCACCGGCCTCGATCAGCTTGACCAGCTTCTCGATCTGGTCGCTGACGAACACCTGGTCGGACATGTGCGCCTGCAACCACAGGATCAGTTCGTCCAGGAACAGGATCAGCCCGTCGTAACCGAGGTCGCGGGTATGCCGGGACATCACGCCCAGGCCGTTGTCCAGCGGCAGGAACGCGTCCCGGTCGCCGGCCGCGCCGCGGGCGTAGGACGCCATCGGGCCGGCCAGCAGCGCGGAGACCAGCCGGTCGCGTAGCCGGTCACCGGCCGGTGCGGACAACGCCCGGTCCAGGTCGGCCGTGCTCCAGCCCGATGACCCAGACGGTCCGGACGGTCCGGACGTGCCGCTGGTCTGGTCCAGGTCGTCCAGGTCGTCCAGGTCGAGGTCGTCCTCGCCCTTCGTGGTGGTGGCACCGGTGCCGAGCCAACGGGTGAACTGCGCGTCGTCGCCCAGGAACTCCCGCTGCCGGCGGGCGTCGGCGAGCATCGCGTCGGCCCGGAACACCGCCGGTGGCGGGGCGTCGGGGTGCAGCCGGGCCACGGTGGCCGCGTATCCGCCGAGGATGGCCGAGTCGATGTCGGTGGCGCCGACCAGGTGGTAGGGCACCATCAGGAACCGCCGGCCGGCCAGCCAGTCGTCGTGTTCGGCCACGATGGGGTGCAGGCTGGGCTTGGCCCGGGCCGCCGGGTCGTTGTTCAGCACCGCGTGCAGCACGGTCAGGAAGTGGCTCTTACCCGAACCGAACGAGCCGTGCAGGTAGGCCGCGTGCGAACTGCCACGCTCGACCGCGGCCCTCACCAACCGCAGCGCCTGGCCGAACGCGGACCGGAGCTGGTCGGTGACCACGTACTCGGCCACCCGGGCGGCGGTGTCGGTGAACCCGCCGGACAGTTCCACCTTGAAGTCACCGGCGTGCACCGACTCGGGGATGTCGATGACATCCCGCAGGAACACCTCGTCGCTCACCGCTTCTCCTTCGTGGCCGTGCCGGCGGCCTTGCGGCCGCGTCGGGTGGGGGCGGGTCGCCAGGTGTGTAGGTCGTCTTCGGTGAGGTGGTGGTGGGTGCGTTGGTCGTCGAGGTAGGTCTGGTATTCCTCGGCGGGGTTGCCGCCCCAGTCGGGGTCGTCGTGGTTGTGCCACTGGTGGATCCAGGGCATCAGTTCGGCCAGCCCCGCGAGCAGTGGGGTGAGCCGGGTGGTGTCCCAGCCGGCCTGTGCGGTGCGGTCGTTGATGAGGTTGACCAATGCCTGGGCCTGGTCGGCGTGGTTCCATCCGGCCCAGCCGAGCAGGATGGTCTGGTCGGAGTCTGGGCCCGCGTCGGGGTAGGAGAGGAACCGTTCCTTGGGCACGTCCAACTTCCCCCGCGCCGACCAGTAGGAGTGTTTCCGGAAGTCACCCGACCCGTACTTGGGTGGAACGGGGATGTCCAGGCGTTGCCCGGTGCGGTCTTCCTGGCGCTGCAGGTCCCAGACGTGTTCCCACTCGGCCCGTTTCCGCAGCCCGCTGTCCGTGTAGCGGAGGGCGGCGAGGTAGGGGACGTGTTGGTCGGCGATCACCGCGTCGAGGATCTGGGCGAGGGGCACGTCTCGTTTGCCGAGGTGGTCTGCGGCGTACAGGGTGGCCACGTCGAGGAGGTCGGTGTCGTCGCGGAACTGGTCGGCCAGTTGGTTGACGGTCAACGTGCGGGGTTGACGCATCCCGTCGCGAAGGGCGAACCACAGGTCGGGGTCCTCGCACCGGTCCAGCAACCAGGTGCGTAGCGCGTCACGTTCCCGTTTCTCCCACGGTTCGGTGGCCCAGCGGCGTTTGCATTCGGGGCGTTCGATTAACGCCAGGTCACGGCGGGCTTCGATCGTCGCGATCCGGGCCGCCACGATGTCCCGGTACCAGGCCGGCCAGCGGGTCGGGATCTCGGTCGTAGGG